>NZ_JBIVGI010000044.1:0-60846 GCF_044748625.1 Kitasatospora sp. NPDC089913
CTCCCCGGCCCTGACCGACTTCGTCTTCATGGTCCGCGAGACCTCGCAGATGTTCATCACCGGCCCCGACGTGGTCCAGGCCGTCACCGGCGAGAGGATCAGCCAGAACGGGCTCGGCGGCGCCGACGTCCACGCCGGCGTCTCCGGCGTCTCGCACTTCGTCTACGACGACGAGCAGTCCTGCATCGAGGAGGTCCGCTACCTCCTGTCGCTGCTGCCGCAGAACAACCGCGAGATGCCCCCGCCGGTCGTCAACGACGACCCGGTGGACCGCCGCAACGAGACCCTGCTCGACCTGGTGCCCGCCGACGGCAACCGGCCGTACGACATGCGCAAGGTCGTCGAGGAGATCGTCGACCACGGCGAGTACCTCGAGGTCCACGAGCGCTGGGCCACCAACGTGCTCTGCGTGCTCGCCCGGATCGACGGCCGTCCGGTCGGACTGGTGGCCAGTCAGCCGCAGTCGCTGGCCGGGGTGCTGGACATCCACGCCAGCGAGAAGGCCGCGCGCTTCGTGCAGTTCTGCGACGCCTTCAACTTCCCCCTGGTCACCGTGCTCGACGTCCCCGGCTTCCTGCCCGGCGTCGACCAGGAGCACGACGGCATCATCCGGCACGGCGCGAAGCTGCTGTACGCCTACTGCAACGCGACCGTGCCGCGGATCCAGCTGATCCTGCGCAAGGCCTACGGCGGTGCCTACATCGTCATGGACTCCCGCTCGATCGGCGCCGACCTCTCCTTCGCCTGGCCGACCAACGAGATCGCCGTCATGGGCGCCGAGGGCGCCGCCAACGTCGTCTTCCGCCGCGAGATCGCCGCCGCCGACGACCCGGACGCCGCGCGCGTCCAGCTGGTCAAGGAGTACACCGCCGAGCTGATGCACCCGTACTACGCGGCCGAACGCGGCCTGGTGGACGACGTCATCGACCCCGCCGAGACCCGCGCGACGCTCGTCGCGGCACTGGCGATGCTGTCCACCAAGCACGCGGACCTGCCGAGCCGCAAGCACGGGAACCCGCCGCAGTGAGCGGCCCACCACAGTCGTACGGCCACCGTGCCGGCCGTGCGGAACGGATGCGTCATGTCCCACCTCGAGGCTCCGGAGACCGTTGAGCGGCCGGGCGCCCGGCCGACCGCGTCCGAGCTGGAATTTCGCCTCCTCGGCCCGGTGGAGGCGGTGGCCGACGGCCGGGAGATCAGGCTGGACGGCGCCAAGCAGCGTTCCGTGCTGGCCGCCCTGCTGCTGTCCGACGGCCGCGTGCTCCCCGACGAGCGGCTGCGTGTCCTGCTCTGGGGATGGGACCCGCCCGCGACCTGGACCGCCCAACTGCACACCTACGCCTCGCGGCTGCGCGGGCGGCTCGGCCCCGGGGTCGACCTGGTCCGCCGCGCGCCCGGCTACCGGCTGGACATCGGCGGGGCCCGGGTCGACCTGCACGAGTTCCGCCGGAGCGCCGAACTCGGCCGCCGGGCCCTGGAGGCGGGCGCCTACGCCCGCGCCGCCGCACTGCTCTGCGCCGCGCTGGCGCACTGGCGCGGCGCCCCGCTCACCGGGGTCACCGCGCAGCTGGCCGGGAAGGAGCTGCCGGCCCTGGAGGAGAGCCGGCTCGCCGCCCTCGAGAACCGCGTCGAAGCGGACCTCGCCCTGGGCGGCCACCGGGCGGCCGTCGCCGAACTGCGCGGACTGGTCGCCGAGCATCCGGCCCGGGAGCGCCTGCGCGGGCAGCTGATGGCCGCCCTCTACCGCTGCGACCGCCAGAGCGACGCCCTGGAGGTGTACGAGCAGGGGCGGCGGCTGCTCGCCGAGGAGCTGGGTGTCGACCCGGGCCCGACCCTGCGGGGGCTGCACCGGCAGGTCCTCACCTCCACCCTGCCAGGTCCGGCCGCCGCCGGGCGGCACCCGGCCGTACCCGTCGCGCCCCCGGCCCCCGCCGCCGCCTCGGCTTCGGCCGCCCGGCTCACGACCGGGGTCCCGGCGCCGACCCGGGCAGCCCGGGACGAACCCGCGGCGGAGCACCGGACCGGCGCCTGGAGCGGGCTGGTGCCGGCCATGCTCCCGCCCGCCGTCGCCGACTTCGCCGGGCGCGAACGCCATCTGACCGCACTGCGGTCCGTCCTCGGGGTCCCGCCGGAGCGGCAGGACTGCGTCCCGGACCCGGCCGGACCGGTGGTGCTGACCGGCGGCGCCGGGTGCGGGAAGTCCGCGCTGGCCGTCCGGGCCACCCACCTCGTCCGTCCGGCGTTCCCCGACGGCGTGCTCTACGCGGACCTGCGCGGCCCCGACGGCCGCCCGCGCGACCCGGCCGAGGTGCTCCGTGCCTTCCTGCGCGCCCTCGGGGCGGAGGAACGCGGGCTGCCCGGCGGCCCGGACGAGCTGGTCCGGCTCTACCGCAGCAGGCTGGCCGGGCGGAGGGTCCTGGTGGTGCTGGACAACGCCCACGACGAGCGGTCGGTCCGCCCGCTGCTCACCTCCGACCCGTGCGGCCGTACCGTCGTCACGAGCCGCTCCGCGCTCCCCACCGTCGAAGGGGCCCAGCGCTTCCGGATCGGCCCGCTGGACTTTCCCGCGGCCTACCAACTGCTCGCCGCGGCGGGGCGGGAACGGGTGAGCGCGGACCCGGCGGCCACCGCCCGGATCGTCGAGCTCTGCGACCGGCTGCCGCTCGCCCTGCGGATCTGCGCCGGCCGGCTGGCCGCCCGCCCGCACTGGACGACGGCCCGGCTGGCCGACCGCCTCGCCCCGGCCGAGCACCGGCTGGACGAGCTGCGCCTCGGTGAGCTGGACGTCCGGGCCAGCCTGGCGGCGGACCTGCCGCGCCTGTGTCCGGCCGCTCGGGCCGCCCTACGGGTGCTCGCCCGGGCGGAAGCCGACAGTTTCACCCCCGCGGAGGCCGCGGTCCTGCTCCCCTCCTCCGAGCGGGAGGCCGAGGAAGTCCTGGAACTGCTGACCGAGGCGAGGCTGTTGACGGCCGACCCCGACCCGGCCGAACTGCGCTACCGGATCTCCTCGTTGGTCCGCCTGGTGGCCCGGGAGCAGTCGGCCGCCGCGCTCGTGGCCTGAGCGCTCCCGGGCCCGGCCGGCCGGACCCCGCGGTCCGGCCGGCCGCCCCGCGTGGTCACCGTCAGCCGCAGCCACCGGCGTGGCCGAACTCCAGACTGCGCTCCGGCATCCGGGCGGCCGTCGCGAGCAGGTCCGGGTCGCCGAGCAGGCGTTCGATGTCGATGTACTCCGGGCGTGCCTGCTCGGTCGCGGCGGTGTCGGTGGTCGTCGTCTCCATGGGGGCCTCCGTCTCGTGTCTCGGGTTCTGCTGAGGGAATGAGCATCCGGCCGGTGGCTATGACGTCCCTATCGGGCCGCCGCGGCGGCCCGGCCGGTCCGGCGGCCGGGCTATAGAAGTCCTATAGCCCGGCCCCGTGGTGCGCCGTCCGTCCGGCCTCAGCTGTCGATCAGCCGGGTGAACACGACGGTGTCGAAGATGTCCTCCATCCGGACGGCCAGCCCGTCGCGGAAGGTCCACGAGTGGACGAACGGCAGGGTCTCGGTGCGGCCGCCCAGCGAGGTGACGTCACGGACGCCGAACACCACCACCCGGTCGCCGGAGTGGACGAACTCCTGCGGTTCGAGCCGCATTCCGCCCAGCACCCCCGAGACCTTGCCCAGGAAGTCCAGCACGCCCCGGTGGCCCAGTTCGGTACCGCCGAGCCCGTACTCGGCGAGGCCGTCGGGGTGGACCCATTCGACACCCGGGTCCAGGGTCGCCAGCAGCGCGGCCGCGTCACGGTCGTGGAACGCGCGGTAGGCCGCGTGGACGAGGGCGAGGTTGTCGTTCTCCTGGGGCATCTGCCGCTCCTCAGTGCTGGACGGGCTCGGACCCGGCGTACTCGGGCCTGAGATGGTCGGGGTGGAGGGCCGCGAGGGTCCCGCGGATCCCCTCGCGCCAGTCGACCCGGCACGGGCCGGTCAGCGCGTGACGCAGCGCGGGGTCGAACCGGTAGGTCTCCCGGGTGACTTCGCTCGGGACCAGCAGCGCGGACACCCCGGTCAGCTCCTCGAGGTGGCGGACGCAGTCGGTGATCCCGACCGCCTCGTCCCCGCCCCAGTTGACCAGGGTCGCGGGGACCGAGGCGGCGTCCCACAACCGGGGCACCTGCCGGACGATGTCGTCGGTGTGGATGGGGGAGCACCAGTTCTGGCCCTCCAGCGGCACCGGGATGGGCTGGCCGTCGAGCATCCGCTGGAAGTACAGCATCGGGACGCCGCCGTAACCCCCTGGTCCGTAGGCGATGTTGAGCCGGGCGATGGTGGTCGGCAGGCCGAGCACCCGGGCCAGCGCGCGGACGGCGCCCTCGGTCGCGATCTTGCCGACCGGGTAGGCCGGCAGCCAGTCCGCGACGCCGTCCACCGGGTCGTCCTCGGTGTAGGCGTGGTCGAGGGTCTGTCGGGCGTACAGCGCTCCGGTCGACACGAACAGGAAGGCCTCGGCGGTGCGGCAGTGCGCCATCAGGCGGCCGGTGGCCGTGGTGTTGACGTCGATCGTCCGGTTGAAGTCGCCGTCGTCACCGCGCCGGACCGCGGAGTGGATGACGTGGGTGAAGTCCTCCGGCAGTCCCTTGAACGCGTGCTCGGAGTCGTCCTCCATGTCCCACTGCCAGGTGACGACGCCCCGCGCCCGCAGTTCCTCGGCCACCCCCGGGGTGCCGAAGCGGCCGATGCACCACACCTCGTTCCCGGCGGCGAGCGCCTCCGCGACGGGCCGCGCTACCTGACCGGTGCCGCCGGTCACCAGGATCTTCCTGCCGTTCAACTGCCTTCTCCCATCGCCCGGTCGATCTCCTTGCGCAGAATCGCCTGGAAGGCCGCCACGTGCTGCGGGCCCATCAGGGTGTAGTGCTCTCCCGGTACCTCCACGTACCGGTTGGGCTCCTCGGTGAAGTCGTCCCAGCGGCGCAGCTCGTTCGCCAGCCAGTCCTCCTTGGTGCCCCGCAGCGGGTCGGCGTAGAAGACCGTCATCGAGCGGACCGAGCCGCTCGGCCGGTACGACTGACCCAGGCCGGTCAGCCGGTCGGCGAGTTCCGCCCAGGCGGCGAACTTCTCCTGGTCCAGGTCGAGTTCGGCGATCCGGTCGGGCCGGGCCAGGGCCAGCAGCCGGGCGGTCCGCTCGTCCTGCGGCAGGCTGCGGAGCTGCCCGGGCAGCTCCGCAGCCTGCCGCTTGTCGATCAGCGCCAGGAAGAACGCCAGGTTGACGGCCGTCTCGACGAAGTCCAGCTCGTCCATCCGGTACTTGATGTGCGGCGGCAGGTTGAAGCTGCCGAGGAAGTCCACCCGCTCGCCCCGCTCCTGGAGCACCTTGGCGATCTCGAAGGCCACCGCGGCGCCGAAGGAGTAGCCGGCGAGGGCGTACGGGCCGTGCGGCTGCCGCTCCCGGATCGCGTCCACGTACGTGTCGACCATCTCCTCGAAGGTCCGGAACGGCTTCTCGCCCTCCTCGAACCCGCGGGCCCGCAGGGCGTGGAACGGCCGGTCCCCGACGAAGTACTGGGCCAGGTTGACGAACACCAGCACCTCGCCGACCCCGGGGTGGACGCAGAACAGCGGAGTCCTGTCGCCGCCCGTCTGCATCGGCACGATCGGGTCGTACGCCGTCTCACCCAGCCCCCGCGGCTGGGTGAGACGGGCCGCGAGCGAGCGGACGGTCGGTGCGGTGAGGACGGTGACGACCGGCAGGTCCCGCTCGCCCAGCCGCTCCGCCACCAGGCCGCGCAGCCGCAGGATGTCCAGCGACGTGCCGCCCAGGTCGAAGAAGCTCGCGACGGCACTGATCCGGGCCGGGTCGGTGCCGAACAGCTCGGCGTAGATCCCGGCGAGGACCCGTTCCGTCGGGCCCGCCGGCGCGATGTACCCGCCGAGCCGGCGGGCTGTCAGCGCCTCGACCTCGCGGCGTTCCGGCCCGTAGCCGCCGGCCTCCAGCCGTCGGCGCATCAGCGCCCGCTGGATCTTGCCGAGGCTGGTCTTCGGAAAGGCCTCCGGCGCGAGAGGCAGGATCAGGGCGGGCCGGAACCCCCAGGTCAGCACGGTGGTGCTGCGGATCGCGGCCAGCGTCCGGTAGCGGCCCGCCTCGTCCTCCACGGGCAGCGGGCAGTGGAAGGCGATCACCAGCTGCTCCGTGTCGCCGCCGGTCGGGCGGGTGGGGAACGCGGCGACGTAGGAGGGGTCGACCCCGTCCAACCGCGCCAGCACGGTCTCCAGTTCGTGACTGAAGTAGTTGACGCCGTTGACGATCACGCTGTCCTTGCTGCGCCCGACCAGGGTGAGCCGGCCCTCGTCGATCAGGCCGAGGTCGCCGCTGCGGAACCAGCCGTCGGCGGTGAAGGCCGCCGCGGTCGCCTCGGCGTCGTTGTGGTACCCGCGGGTGATCATCGGGCCGTTCAGCTGGAGCTCACCGACCTCGCCCCCGGGCAGCGGGCGGTCGTCGGCGTCGGCGATCCGGATCCGCAGGCCGTCCACCGGGGTGCCCAGGTTCGCGAACTCCCGGCCCTCGTCGGTGTGCGGGAAGCCGAGCGAGTAGACGCTGCCGGCGCAGGTCTCGGTCATCCCGAAGGCGGGCCACAGTGCCGCGGGGTCCAGGCCGTACCGCGCGTACCGTTCCAGGAAGGTGCGTCCGGTCGCGCCGACCACCGCCTCTCCGCCGCTGACGATGTGCCGCAGCCGGGTCAGGTCGAGCGGTTCGTGCTCGTCGGCCGCGATCCGCTCGGCGGCGGTGTTGAGCAGCCCCAGCAGGAAGTTGGGGGTGAACGTCATGGTCACCCGGTGCTCGGAGACGAGCCGCAGGAACTCGGGCGGATCCCCGAGGACGACCTGCGCCGGGGCGTGGACCTGGCGGCAGCCGACCGACAGCGGCAGCAGGTGGCACTCCAGCAGCGCGGCGACGTGGTCGAACGAGACCCAGTTGAGGGCGGTGTCCGTCCCGGTGAGCCGGTGGTACCCGTTCTTCGCGCTCATCGACGCCAGCAGGTTGGCGTGGCTCAGTTCGACGGCCTTGGCGTTCCCGGTCGACCCGGAGGTCAGGACGAGGACCGCGACGTCCTCCGGCGCGGCCCGGTGCGGCTCGCCGACGGGCGCGCCCCCGGCCTCGCGCAGGATGTCGGTGGTGGTGACCGCCAGGCCGTCCAGCAGCGGGAGCTCGGCCACCAGCGCCGCGTCGGTGAGCACCAGTGGCTTGTCCAGGAGCGCGTCCACGTGTCCGAGTTGGTCGGCCCAGCGGCTCCGGTCGGTCCGCAGCGGCGCCATCGGGCAGGGGACGAAGCCGCCGAGCTGGGCGGCCCAGAACGCCGGGAGGAACTCCGCGGGGTCCTCCAGCAGCAGGACGACCTTGTCCCGCGGTCGCAGTCCGCGGGCCCGCAGTCCGGCCAGCAGCCGGCCCGCCTCGTGCAGCAGCTCGGTGTGGCTCTGGTCGCGGTGTCCCGCGCCGGAACCACCGGCGCAGTAGCGGATTCCGTTCGCCGGGTGTCGCTCGGCGGCTCTCAGCAGCAGATCGGAGATGATCTCCGGTGGGTGCGTCATGGTTTCTCCTAAGCAGGACTTTGGTGGAGCCGGGGGGATCGAGCAGGGAGAAGCCCCTCGTTCGGAGAAGTTCGGTGTTCGGAGAAGTCCGGTGGGCCGTGGACCACGGGGCCGGGGAAGGCACGGGGCCGGGGAAGGCACGGGCCCCGCGGTCGACCGCGGGCCCTCGTGCTCGAACCTAGGCGCTGTCCCGTCTGGCGGGACGGGCGCTGGCCTGAAAGGACGCCGGATGCTACGGCTGGTGATGGACGCGTAGCCCCGGGTGCCGGAAGCGGACGGCGGGTGCGCCCGACGGGCCGAAAGTCGGCAACTTGTTGTCGGAATCGCCGTCGCACGGCCCGCTCCGGAACTGTTCTGCTACAGGGCCCCGAATTGCGCCGGACGAACGTTCATTGACGGAGGATGGGTGTCTCACTAGGGTGAGATGGATCTTTGTCCCGTCGCGCGTCTCTCACCAGAAGGGGCTCTTCCGCTTCGGACGGCATGTGCTTTCGTCCGGGGGCGGGACGTGCGCGACGGATGAGCGTAAGCAGATCAAAACGGGGGCTAGGACAGTGGGAGTCAGGAATTTAACCACCGCACCGGAAGCGGAACTTCCGAAGGTGCACGCGGAACACGTCGAGGAGACCCTCCTCAGAGCCAGGGCGTTGATCGAGTCGACGGTCTCGCTGCACCGCCGACGGACCGGCGGGCCGGCACCGGTGTCACGCACCGACGCGGGGGCGGTCGGCCAGGCCATGGAGCAACTGGTCGCCGGTGCCCGCCGCTCGGTGAGCCTGGCGCTCGTCGCGGACGGCAAGTTCGTCGTCGAGGCGCGCCGGACACTCGCCCGGCTGCCGGAGGAGGAGGGGCCCGGCCGCCCGGGCCCGGTGGTGCGGGTGCTCTGCGTGGGTCCGGCCGCCGAGAGCGCCGTCGGCCTGCTCGCCGACCTGCACCTGCCGCAGACCGAGGTACGGGTCTCCGAGACCGACCTGCGCGAGGTGCTGATCGTCGACGGCCGCGGCGCGCTGGTCCGCTCCGGAGCCGGAGACGACGGGCGGGACGCCGTCACCGTCAACGACCCCGCCGTGGTGCGGGCCCTCGACCTGTTCTTCGCGGGGGCCTGGTCACGCGCCAGACCGCTGGCCCGCCACCTGTGCCTCAGTCCGCGTCTCGACAGCGACCAGACCAGGCGCGTCCTGGAGATGCTCCGGGAGGGCCACACCGACGAGGTCGCCGCACAGGAACTCCACGTCTCGCTGCGCACCTACCGTCGCCACGTCGCGGAGATCATGCGCGAGCTCGGCGCGAACTCCCGCTTCCAGGCGGGATTCCGGGCGGTCGAGCTGGGGCTGCTGCCCAGCCAGGGGTGACCGGCGCCGGCCCCCGTCCGCCCGTCGGCGGGCGGGGGCCGTGCGCGGACTGTCAGCAAGGCGACGGAGAGGTTGGGGCACAGTGCCGGATCGGTCCGTGGACGAGCTGGAGGAGGCCCTGCTCGGGGTGAGCGCGCTGATCGAGTCGACGGTCGCGATGAATCGCGACCGCTACTCCACCGATCGGCTCGTCACCGCGATTACCGGCCCCTACCGGAACGTCCTCAGCACGGCGGAGGAGATGATCACCGGCGCCCGGTCGAGCATCGACATCGTGCACGCTCGGCGGGTCCACGAGGAGGAACGCTCGGAACGTTCCGAGCGGGGGCTGCTGTACAAGGCGGATCCGTCCGTCACCGTCCAGTTGCTCAGCTCACCCGAACTGCTCGACGAGAACTTCGTCCGCGAGCAGATCGGCCAGCCGCACCCGGCGGCGATCCGGGTGGCCCGGGTCCCCCCGATCCAGGCGATCATGGTCGACCGGGAGGCGGCGCTGGTGGTCACCGGCGTCATGGTCAACCGGCGGGCCGCGGTGATCCGGGTGCCCGAGGTGATCCACACCCTGCAGATCCTCTTCGACAACGTGTGGCGGGGCGCCGTGCCCGCCGGCGAGCGCATCGTCTTCGGCGACCGCTCCCGGGCGGCCTTCGCCCGCCAGATCCTGGGCGCCCTGCGCGCCGGGGTCACCGACGAGGTCGCCGCCCGCGACCTCGCCGTCTCGGTGCGGACCTACCGCCGCTACGTGGCCGAGATCATGGCCCTGCTCGGCGCCAACTCCCGCTTCCAGGCAGGGGTGCGCGCGGCCGAACTGGGCCTGCTGCCCCCGGCGGGCCGCCCCGGCTCCGGCTGACCGGACGGCGGACGGCGGACGGCGGGCGGCGCCCGCCCCATTCAGTGGTCGCGCTCGGGCACGTCGGTCTCCTCGCCCGGTTCCTCACCCTCGGGCTGAGAGGCGATCAGCTCCGTCAGGACGTCGATGTACGCGGCGAGGACCTGCCCCCACGGAGTGTCGGACGCCTGCAGGTGGGCCGCTTCCTCGGCCTCGTGCTCCTGCTCGATCTGGTCCAGCACGGACAGCGGGTGGGGAATACGAACGGGGTCGAGCCGATCGTCGTCCATAGCTCCTCCTGAATTCGGCGCATCTCCCTGGTACGGCCCCCGTTTCGCACCCATTATCGGCAACTGGCCTATGCCGCGCCTTGAGTCGACCTGTACTGAGACACCCGAACGCGCCGTACGGTTGCCCCGCGGGCCACGGCTTCCGCGCGGGCGCGGTCCGGGGCGGGCGCGGGCGGTGTCCGGGCGGCGCGGTCAGCCGTCGGCGGCGGTGCGGGCGTCGAGGACCCGCAGGGCCGTCCCGGACCAGCGGATGTTCTCGCGCTCGAACGCCATGCCGCGCAGCAGGGTCAGATACGGGCCGACGCGTTCGGCCCCGGCGAGGTGCTGCTCCTCGGTGCGGCCGTCGAGGAGCTTGGTCCGCAGGCGCTCGTAGCGGGCGAGCTTGGCGCGGGCCCACTCCAGACGTTCTGCGACGGCGGCGCGGACGGCGGCGGCGTCACCGGCGTCGACGCTCTGGACCTTGACCATCAGCTCGTCGCGGATGGTGGTCGGCTTGCTGGTGTGCTCGGCGGTGTAGGCGTGGACGGCGGCGAGTCCGGCGTCGGTGAGGGAGAAGAGGCGCTTGTTGGGGCGCCGTTCCTGCTCGACCACCCGGGCGGAGATGAGGCCGGCCGCCTCCATCCGGTCCAGCTCGCGGTAGAGCTGCTGCGGGGTGGCCATCCAGAAGTTCGCCACCGAGGCGTCGAAGCCCTTGGAGAGGTCGTAGCCGGAGGCCTCGCCCTCCAGGAGGGCGGCCATCACCGCGTGCCGCAGAGCCATGCGGTCACGCTAGCAGCCACTGGTCAACAAGGCGACTAATGGCTATGGACAGTACGTTCCCGACCGCCCCATACTCGCCGGTACACCTACTCAATTCGATGACTAGGAACCGGAGACCTCCCCATGCACCCGTTCCGCAAGGCGGTCGAGGACCGCGACGCCCGGGCCATGACCGAACTCCTCGCCGAGAACGTCGTGTTCACCAGCCCGGTCGCGTTCAAGCCCTACCCCGGCAAGGCCATCACCGGCGCGATCCTGCGCGCCGTGCTGCGGGTCTTCGAGGACTTCGCCTACGTCCGCGAGATCGGCGACCCCGACGGACGCGACCACGCCCTCGTGTTCACCGCCACCGTCGGCGGCAAGCAGCTCCAGGGGTGCGACTTCCTCCACCTCGACGAGGACGGGAGGATCGACGAGCTCACCGTGATGGTCCGCCCGCTCTCCGCCGCGCAGGCCCTCGCCGCCGCGATGGCCGCCGAGTTCGACCGGATCGCTGCCGAAGCCGCCGGAACGGCGGACCCCGCGACGGTAGATGCGGCCGGCTGACCGCCTCGCCGACTGCGAGGAGGTCACCGCCCGGGACCTTGCATCCAGCGCCCCCTCCGGCCACCCACGCGATGCTCGGCCCGGACGCGGTTCCCGTCGCTGTCCGGGCCGGGCCGACAGCCACCTCGCTCCCGCGACCCCGGGTCCGCGTGCGGGCTGCGACCGCGACTTCACGATCGAGGACGGGGGACCCCGGCCTTGAGATCCGCTGAAACATTGTCGGGCGCCTCCGGATGTCCGGTCCCGCCGTCGTGCGGCGGCGGGGATCCAGGGGCAGTCGACGGACGTGTCAGAGAGATGCGGGCACCCGCACCTCGGCGACCGGCACGAGGAAGGTGCTCGGTGCCCCGTGCCAGGAGAGCGAGAGGGCCTCTCTTGCCCGCGTACAGGCGACGAAGAGCAGACTGAGCTCGCCGGCGAGGTCCTCCCGGTGCTGCTGCGCGTCGGACTCCAGCGGAGTGATCGCGCTTCGCATGGGCACGACGGTGTCGCAGACGCCTGCCACCGCGACGCAGCGGAACTCCAACCCCTTCATGCGGTGCATCGTCCCGATCCGTACGCCCGTTCCCGACGCCCCGGTGCCGAGTACCCAGGCAGGTGTCCCAGCCTGCTCAAGGGCTTGAGCGATGTCGCGTCCCAGCTGGACGAACCGCACCGCCACGCCGATGTCCTCGGGGCGGACGCCGGATCCGATCCACTTCTCGATGCGTGCGACCAGTGCCTTGATCTCCTCGGCCTTGCCGGGGTGGCCGTGCACATCGGGGTGTGCACCGTGCAGAGTCGAGTGGTAGCCGGCAAGGGACTCCTCCCCGCCGTCCATGTCGTCCGGTCGCTCACCGGTGAGGAGGGACGCGGCCCAGGTCAGGATCTCGTGAGTGGTTCGGTAGTTGATCCGAAGACGCGAGGACCTGCCGGCGACCTGGATGCCGAGCGAACGGAGCGAGACCTTGTTGCCGTAGATCCGCTGATGAGTGTCACCGGCGATGAAGAGGTCGTCGGGCCCGGGGGCGACCAGCGCCCTGAGGAAGCGCCACTGGGCGGGGTGCAGGTCCTGTGACTCGTCGACCACCACATGTCGGAACGGACGATCGGACGGTTCGTCCAGAACCTGTGCGGCTCGCGCGCACACCTGGAAGAACGTCCATTCCCCGGACTGCCGCAGCTTTTCCTCGAACGCCACGACCGCGCGCCACAGCTGGGCTTTCTGCAGTGGGCCGAGCCGCTTGCCCCGGCCGTCCCGCGGCGCCTTGAGGTACTGCTCCGGGCTGGTGATCGCCTGTGCCAGGACGACCTGCCGCCACTCCTGGTCGAGGAAGGTATCGGCGAAGTCGAGGCCGAGCCCCCGGGAGATCCGCCCCCAGCGGGCGAGGATCTCCCGCTGGTCGACGAGGATCTTCAGCGGCGCACCGCCGCGCTCCCGGCGGACGACCTCGTTCGCCAGCGCGTCGACGTTGACGACCCGGACCTTCGCCCTGACCCGCTCGTCCGCGATCAGCAGTGCCAGACAGCGTTCGAGCTCCGCGGCGAGGTCCTTCGTGAAGGTCGTGAGCAGCACGCACCCGTCCGGCGCGTCCGCCGGCAGCCGGCGGGCCAGCTGGTGCGCGCGGTGCAGTGCCACCACTGTCTTCCCGGTCCCGGGGCCGCCGGTCACCCGGGCCGGACCGCCGTAGGACTCCCGGTACGCGATGCGGTACTGGGCGGGGTGGAGGAAGATCCGCCAGGTGTCGAACGGCCGCTCCAGGATCTCCAGCAGTTCCGTGGGGCCGGAGACCAGGGCGACCCGGCCACGTGCATGGGCCATGGCGGCGACCAGGCCGTCCCCGGACGGCTCGGCCTCCTCGGGTACCGCGCTCCGCGCGTAGGCCTGGACGATCTCGCGGTCGACCTCCTCGGGCTCCATGCCGCTGGCGAGCCCGAGCAGAACGTCGAACTGCTGCTCCGGCAGGACGGTGTGGAGGGCCTCCAGATGGGTGTCGTCCGGCAGCAGCCGAATGATCGGCAGAATCTCCTCCTCGATGCCCAGCTGCCGAAGGACCTTGTCGGAGTGGCCGGCGAACAACCGCCGGGACTCCTCGCCGGCCACTGCCCTCAGCGACTCGGTGGCATGCTCCAGTGCGACGTCGTTCCGGATTTCCACGCCCTGCGTGGCCGCGTTGACCGACGCCCGGTGCTTGCACGCCCAGTCGTTCGCCTTGTCGTGGGGGAGGACCTTCAACAGCAGGTAGACATCGCCTTCTTCGGCCTTGAGGACCACTCCGCGCCAGAAGTCGGTGATCCGGATGGTGCGGATCCGCGGGTCCCGCTGGTTGGTCAGCTTCTCCAGGTGCGCGCCCGTGTGGGTGGCCGAGGCGAACTTCTCGAAGGCCTCGCTGACCCGCCGTTGCACCGGTTTCTCCAGGGCCGCGAACTCCAGCAGAAAGTCCCGGTGCATTCCCAGCGTCGCCACGCGGGCCCCCTTGCGCATCGGTCGATCGGCGGCAGTGCGCACACTGTACTGGGCCGGGGCGATCAGTCGGGATGCGTACGTACGGCTGCCGTACACTCCCCGGGGCGGGAGGAGGCACATGCAGCACATCGGCCGGGGCACCGTGCTCGGAAATCGGTACGGGCTGGAACAACCCCTGGCGCGAGGGTCGATGGGGCACGTGTGGCAGGGCCGTGACCGCCATCTCGGCCGAGCGGTCGCGGTCAAGCTCGTCCCGGCCGATCTGCTGTCCGATCCGGCGGGCCGCGACGGAGTGCTGCGCCGCTTCGAACTGGAGGCCAAGGCGGCGGCGGCACTTGACCACGTCAACATCGCGACCGTGCACGACGCGGACATCACCGGCGAGACCTGCTGGTTGGTCATGCAGCTCGTGGTCGGCTCGACCCTCGGTGTCCTCCTGGACGAACGGGAACGCCTCGATGTCGAGTCCGCTGTCGCCGTGGCCGCACAGCTGTGCGCGGGTCTGTCGGCGGCGCACGCCGCCGGGCTGGTGCACCGGGACCTCAAGGCCGAGAACGTGATGGTCGCCCAGGACGGCGTCGTCAAGATCCTCGACTTCGGCCTGGTCAAGGTGGTGGCGGACAACGGTCCGCGGCTCACCTCGACCGGCGAACTGCTGGGCAACCTCCAGTGCGCCTCCCCGGAGCTGCTCAGGGGCTCACCGGTCCTCGACGCCCGCAGCGACCTCTACAGCGTGGGATGTCTGCTGCACCTCATGCTGACCGGTCGCCCGCCGTTCGACGCCTCGACGCCGCCCGCTCTGGTGGCCGGGCATCTCGGTGCGCCGCCGCCCCTTCTTGCGGACTGCGGGGTCGAGGTGCCCGCCGGCCTCCAGGAGCTGGCCACCGCGTTGCTCGCCAAGGAACGCGAGGCGAGGCCCGGGTCGGCCGCCGAAACCTATGCCGCACTCGGACCGTACCTGCCGGCGGCACAACCGGGACCGGACGCGCTGCGCCGCTTCGGCCCGGAGGACCCCCGGCGCCCGTTCGTGCTTCCGCAAGGCCCCTACCCGGTGTGACGGCACGGTTGCTCCCGAATGAGAGGATGCTCCGGACAGTGCTGGTGGGGTGCGAACGAAGCTGTGACTGGGGACGGGACGCGTGACACGGGAGATCCTGGGACGCTACGAGTTGTCGGACCTCTTGGGCCGGGGCGGGATGGGCGAGGTCTGGGCCGCGCGGGACCGGCTGGCCGGCCGCCGGGTGGCGGTGAAGTTCCTCTCCTCGCACGGGCACGGTGACGTGTCCACCGCCTTGGAGCAGCGGTTCCTGCGGGAGGCCCGGCTGACCTCGGCCCTGCGCCATGTCGGCGTCCCTGTCGTGCATGACCACGGGAAGCTCGGCGACGGCCGGCTGTACCTGGTGATGGAGCTGGTCCCGGGGGAGACCTTGTCGACACTGCTGAAGTCGGGGCGGTTCCCGATCCACCGGGCTGCCTCGGTGGCCGCGCAGACGGCCGATGTACTGGCGCATGCGCACGCCAACGGCGTGATCCACCGAGACCTGAAGCCGTCCAACCTGATGCTCACCCCGACCGGCGCGGTCAAGGTGCTCGACTTCGGTATCGCCGCCGCGTTGGAGCCGGGGCCGGACGAGCCGCGGCTCACCGCCACCAATGCCACGCCCGGGACCGCCGGGTTCATGGCCCCGGAGCAGGCGGAAGGGCGCTCGGTCGCCGCGAGCGACCTGTACGCCCTGGGGTGCCTGCTGTACGAGCTGCTGGCCGGTACTCCTCCGCTCACCGCGCCGAATCCGGTGATGCTGATGTACCGGCACGCGACCGAGGAGCCGGAGCCGGTCACCGCACACCGCCCCGACCTGCCCGGCGCACTCGCCGACCTGGTGATGCGGCTGCTCGCAAAGGCACCGGAGGACCGCCCTTCGTCCCAGGAGGTCCGCGTCACCGCGGCCCGGTGGGCGGCGGAGGCGTCCGGCGGCGAGGCCGAGGCCGAGGCCGAGGCCGCACTGGAGCGGTACGACGGGCTGTTCACGGCCGGCGACCCGGGGCGAGCCCATGAGGGGTACACCGGCCTGGCCGAGCGGCTTGCCGGCAGCAGGGCCGTTGACGATCCGCAGGTGTTGGCCTGCCGGGCGGGTGCTGCCCGCTGCCTGGTCGTGCTCGGGCGTCCTTCCGAGGCTCGTGACGCGTTCGAGGCCCTCCTGCCGTTCCAGACGCGAGCCCTCGGTGCCACGCATCCGTCCGTCTTCGACACCCGGTACCGGATCGCCAAGCTGGTCGCCGACTCCGGCGGCCGGGCGCGAGCCCGTGAGCTTCTCGTCCTGCTGCGGGATGCCCAGCGTGCGGCTCTGCCGGATGCCGATCCCGGCGTCGTCCGGACAGTCCGGCTGATCGAACGACTGGACCGGATGCTCGGCTAGATCTGTGAACTTTGTACACAGGTTCAATGTGGTAGGATCCGCGTCGGCCGGCCCTTGCATGCGCGGTGGCCGAAAGCATCCGGAGAACCGACAGAAGGCGGACCGATCGTGGCGGACCGGCGTACGGACAGCGGAACCGACGAGCGACTCCCCGAGGAGGGCGAGCTGGTCGAGGTCCGCGGCCAGAGCTGGGTCGTGTCGAGGGTCGATCCTTCCGTTGTCTCCGACAACGGTACTGCCGCGACCCTGGTGCACCTCCAGTCCGTCGCCGACGGCCGCTTCGGCGACACGCTCAGTGTGATCTGGGAGATCGAGCCAGGCCGCCGTGTGCGGCCCGCCGGCTCGCTCCCCGACGCCGCCACCGGCCAGTACGACCCGCCGGCGCGCCTCGCCGCCTTCCTCGACGCCGTCCGGTGGTCCGCGGTCGCGTCCGCCGACGCCAAGAACCTCCAGGCGCCTTTCCGCTCCGGCGTCGCCGTCGAGCCCTACCAGCTCGAACCCGTCTCCCGTGCGGTCGGTGCGCCCCGCGTCAACCTGCTGCTCGCCGACGACGTCGGCCTCGGCAAGACCGTCGAGGCCGGCCTCGTCGTCCAGGAACTGCTGCTGCGCGGCCGCGCCCGCCGCGTCATGGTCGTCTGCCCCGCCGGCCTGACCCTGAAGTGGCGGGACGAACTCGCGGAGAAGTTCGGTCTCGAGTTCACCATCGTGGACTCCGAGCAGTGCGCCCGGCTGCGCCGCACCCACGGCACCGCAGCCAACCCCTTCCGCGTCCACCCGCTGACCATCGTCTCCCTGCCCTGGCTGCGGGGCGGCAAGGCCCAGCGCCTCCTCGACGAGGTTGTCCCGGTCGGTGAGGCCGCGCGCAACGAGGACGGCACCGAGCGCCGGTTCTTCGACCTGCTGGTCCTCGACGAGGCGCACCACGTCGCGCCTGCCGCGCCCAAGCAGGTCTACGCGGTCGACTCCCAGCAGACCAAGCTCATCCGCCGCCTCGTGCCGCACTTCGAACACCGGCTGTTCCTCTCCGCCACCCCGCACAACGGCTACCCCGAGTCCTACACCGCCCTGCTCGAACTCATCGACAACCAGCGCTTCGCCCGCGGTGTCGACCCCGACAAGGCCGCGCTCGACGACACCGTCGTCCGCCGTCTCAAGAGCACCGTCAAGTACCCCGACGGCAGCAACCGTTTCCGCGCCCGCGAGACCCGCGAACTCACGGTCGACTACACGCCCGCCGAGCTGGAGGCGCACGGGCTGGTCAGCAGCTTCGCGGACCTGCGCCGCAAGCGGCTCGCCTCCAAGGCCCGCGGCGGCCGGCGGGCGGCCGACCTGGTGACCCTGCTGCTGAAGAAGCGGCTGTTCTCCTCTCCGGCCTCGTTCCTGCGCACCGTGCGGATCTACCTCGCGCACCTCGACGACACGGCCGGCCGCCCCCGCTCCGCCGCCACCGACGTCCCCGAGTGGCTGGAGGAGTTCGACGACCTCGCGGCCGAACTCGACGACCTCGCCCTCGCCGAGGCGGAGGACGACGCCCTCACCCGCTCCACGCGGCTCACCCCCGAGGAGGACGGCGAGGAACTCCGACTGCTGCGCGAGATGGAGCGCTGGGCACTGACCCACGAGGCCGCCGCCGACTCCAAGGCCGCCGAGCTGCTCACCTACCTCAAGGCGGTCTGCCGCCCGGACGGCAAGCACTGGCAGAACGAGCGGGTCGTGGTCTTCACCGAGTACCGGGACACCCAGCGGTGGCTGGTCGAGCTGCTCCGTCAGGAGGAGATGACCGACGGTGGCAGGGTCGCGCAGCTGCACGGCGGTCTCACGACCGAGGAACGGGAGCAGATCCGGCTCGGGTTCCAGGCCGCGCCCGACACGGCCGAGGGGCGCGTCCGGATCCTCGTCGCGACGGATGCCGCCAGCGAGGGCATCGACCTGCAGAACCACTGCCACCGCCTGGTCAACTACGACATCCCCTTCAACCCCAACAAGCTCGAACAGCGCATCGGCCGGATCGACCGCTGGGGGCAGCGCAAGGATCCGCAGATCTTCCACTTCGTCGGCTCCGGCTGGAAGACCGCCGTCGCGGGCTCCTACGAGGCCGACCTGGAGTTCCTCTCCCGCGTCGCGAAGAAGGTCGCGCGGATGGAGGCCGACCTCGGCTCGGTCAACGCCGTCATCGCCGACGCCGTCCAGCGCCGGATGACCGGCGACCACGCGCCGGTGGACATCGACAACGCCAAGCCCCGGCAGATCAAGGGCCGCACCACAGGCGGAACGGTCGCGGCCGAGCAGAACGTCACGGCCCAGGCGAAGCGGCTCGCCGAGCAGTACCAGGAGACCGTCGACAACCTCGGTCTCACCGCGGAGAACGTCCGTCGCGTCGTCGACACGGCGCTCGTGCTCGACCGGCAGCAGCCGCTGGTGCCCTACCACCACGAGGACTTCGACGGCGGTCTCTTCGAGGTCCCGCCGCTCACCGGCACCTGGGAACGGGCCACCCGGGGCCTCGCCCACAAGCTCCGGGCCGGCGAGCAGCGGCCCGTCACCTTCGACGCGAAGATCGCCGGCCAGGCTCGTGACGAGGTCGTCCTGGCCCACTTGAAGCACCCGCTCGTGGCTTTCTCCACCCGGCTGCTCACCGCGGCCGTCTGGAACGCGGACAGTGTCGGACTGCACCGGGTGTCCGCCGTCGTCACCGACGATCCGAGTGTGGAGACCACGCTCGTCGGCGCGTTCGCCCGGTACGTGCTCGTCGGCGTCGACGGGACCCGGCTCCACGAGGAGGTCCTTTACGCGGGCGGGTGGTTCGGCGACACCGGGCGCTTCCGCCGCTGGGAGTCCGTGAGGGGCCTCGGGAAGACTCTCTCCCATGCGCTGACCACCGGCGTCGAGGCCGCACCGCACCTGCGGGCAAGCGTTGCCGAGGCCTGGCCGCGACTCGCCCAGCCGCTGACGGACTCGCTCACCGCCCGCTCGCGCGAACGGCGCGCCTCGCTGGAGAAGGCCCTGCTCGACCGGCGCGAGGAGGAGGAGAAGCGGATCGGTGCCACCCTCGACCGCTTCGAGGCGACGCTGCGTGCCAAGCTCAAGGAGGAGGGCGACGGGATCGGCGAGCAGATCGCCCTCTTCGGCGATCGTGAACTCACCAGCGTCGAGCAGCGCCAGTACCGCGAGGACCGTGAGCGGTGGGACGCCCGTCTGAAGGGTCTCGCCGCCGAGCGCGAGCGTGAACTCGCCGTCATCGAGAAGCGCTACCGAGAGCCCCGCTCGCACCTGTTCCCCGTCGCCGTCGTCTTCGTGATCCCCCAGAAGGAAGCCGCCCGATGAGCCCCCGCCCCGCCGCCTCCCGCGGACTGGCCGCCGCCAAGGCCAAGGCCCTCGACGGCCGTGCCCAGCACCAGGAGTGGCTCGAACTCACGGAGGTGTCCGGGCCGTTCCTGACCATGCCCGTCCTGCTCGGCACCTGGCCGCAGCTGGACGCCGTGGAGCGCGAGCAGCGCAACCGGCTCCGCGCCCGCCACGCCGACTGGCAGACCGACATGGTTGCCGGGCGGGACGAGTGGGCCGCGTATGTGCTGCGCGACCTGCTGGAGTGGGGCGACGCCCTGGAACTGCGGCAGGGTGAGGACGACGACCTGGCGCTCGACCTGTTCACGGTCGACGTGCCCGAGCACGGGGCCCGGCTGCGCGCGGACTTCGCGCTGGTCGAGCCGGGGGGCGGGGCGCTGGGCGCTGAGCCGGACGCGGCCGCCGCGGCGAAGCGGGTGCCGCTGATCGGGATGGTCGTGCCCACTGGGACGGTGCCGACGGCGCGGGCGGCGTGGGGCGGGGAGTGGTCGGCCACTCCCGCGGACCGGCTCGCCCGGCTCTGCCGGCACCACGGGATTCCGCTCGGGCTGGTGACGGACGGGCGCTGGTGGTGCCTGGTGTGGGCACCCGTGGGCGGTGTCACCACGACGGCGCTGTTCGACACGGTCGGCTGGAACGAGGCTGCCGAGCGGAACGTCGTGCGGGCGTGGATCTCGCTGCTGCGGCGGCGTCGCTTCTTCGAGTACGAGGCGGCGGAGACGCTCGAGGGGCTGCTGAAGAAGAGCCTGGAGGCCGGAGAGGAGGTCACCGACGCGCTCGGTGTCCAGGTCCGGCAAGCGGTTGAGCTGTTGGTCGACGCCATAGGGCGGGCGGACGCTCGGGCCATGGAGCGTGGGGCTGTCGGGCTGCACGCGGAGGATGTGAGCGCGCAGGAGGTGTACCGGGCGGCCGTCGCCGTGATGATGCGGGTGGTGTTCCTGCTCTTCGCGGAGGAGCGGGGGCTGCTGCCGGCCTCGTCGCAGGTGTACGCGGAGTCGTACTCGGCGGGGCGGCTCTGTGCGGACCTCGAGGCCCGGGCGCTGGCCGAGGGTGAGGGCGCGCTCGAGCACACGACGGCGGCGTGGCATCGGCTGATCGCGCTGTTCCACGCGGTGTACGGGGGCGTGAAGCACCCGGAGCTGGAGCTTCCGGCGTACGACGGGTCGATTTTCGATCCGACCAAGTACCCGTGGCTGGAGCAGGGCTCACCGTTGCTGGCGATCGACGACCGGACCGTGCTGCACATGCTGCAGTCGGTGCAGTACGTGCAGATCGGGCGGGGAAAGACGAAGGAACGGCGGCGGCTCACGTTCCGGGCCCTGGACGTCGAGCAGATCGGGTACGTGTACGAGGGCCTGCTGTCGTACGACGGCAAGCGGGCCGTGGACACGGTCATCGGGCTGATCGGGCCGGTGGGGCTGGAACACGAGGTCCCGCTGCGCGAGCTGGAGTCGATGGCGGCGTCGTGCCGGGATGTGAAGGCGCTCGCGAAGAAGATCAGCGAGGCGTACAAGGAGCCGAAGCCGGGGATCGGAGCTGCGGGGAAGCTCGAGAAGCTACTCGCGCCGTTGGCGGGGGAGGCTGTCGACGAGGCGAAGCGGTTGCTCTATGCGGCTTGCCGGGACCGTGCGTTGGTGGAGCGGTTGCTGCCGTTCTTCGGGATCATCCGGCGTGACCTGCGGGACCTGCCGGTGGTCATGCCGGCGGGCGCGCTGTATGTGACGCAGTCCTCCCTGCGGAAGAACACGGGAACGCACTACACGCCGAGGCGGCTGGCGGAGGAGGTTGTCACCCACGCACTGGAGCCCCTGGTGTACCGGGTGGGCCCGTTGCAGACGGCGAAGACCGAGGACTGGGTGCACAAGACGGCCGAGGAGATCCTTGATCTCAAGGTCGCCGACATCGCGATGGGCTCCGGAGCCTTCCTCGTCGCCGCCTGCCGGTACCTGGCGGACCGGCTCATCGACGCTTGGGTTCGGGAGAAGCGCCAAGACGCAATCGACTTCCGGTCCGGTCGAGTTGTTGACACGGTGACTGCTGTCGACGCCGAGTCGGATCCGATTGTCGTCAAGGCGCGCAGGGAGATTATCGAACACTGTCTGTACGGGGTCGATATCAATCCGGCGGCAGTTGAAATGGCCAAGCTGTCGCTGTGGTTGGTCTCCATGGACCCCACCCAGCCCTTCACCTTCCTCGATGACCGCCTGGTGGCGGGGGACTCGCTGCTCGGGATTACCAGCCTCGACCAGCTGAAGGCTGTCCATCTGGACGTGAGTAAGGGAGACCTGATCGGCTCGGCGGCCGACATCGAGCGACAGATCGAGGACGCCGTGCGGGCGCGCCGCGCCATTACGGAGATAAGGGGCGAGAACCTCCAGGCGCTGGCGGAGAAGCGCAAACTCCTGGAGGAGGTCCGTCAGCATACGGCCCGGCTCCAGCTTATCGGGGACCTGATCGCCGGCGCAGCGCTGGCAACCTGTGCATCGGGCCGAGTGGAGTGGTACGCGGCCAACGGTGGCGAGCGGATCCGAGACTTGTTTCCGCTGGCATCCAGCGCAGCAAAGGTTCTTGGGCTGAGCGATGTGAGGGAAGAGATGCCTGAGGCAAGCGCTCGTCGTCAGGCGAAGGGATGGCTGGCCAGCGAGCTGCCGGAGGGTAGTCTCGAACGGCGGCCGGTGCACTGGCCGCTGGAGTTCCCCGAGGTCTTTCAGGCGCAGGGCGGATTCGATGCCATCGTAGGCAACCCTCCATTCCTGGGTGGCCAGAAGCTAACCGGCGCCATGGGTGAGGCATACCGCGAGTACATGGTGGACTACCTCGCTGCTGGAAAGCGTGGTAGCGCCGACATGGTTGCTTATTTTGAGCTGCGTGCGCATGAACTCTTGAATTCCGCTGGTCAGGCTGGCCTAATCGCGACCAACACCCTTGCCCAGGGGGACACGCGCGAGGTAGGCCTTGATCAGTTGGAGGCAGCCGGGGTTGAGATTCGGCGAGCTATCAAGAGTGCACCTTGGCCGTCGAGTTCGGCTGTACTTGAGTATTGCGCAGTGTGGACAAGTAAGGTGACTATCGCCGACCAGGCCGAACGGATGCTTGACCGCGTGGTTGTGCCACGCGGCATCTCGACATCGCTCAATCCGAAAACGCGCGAGGCCTCGTGGGCTGAGTCACTGGCGAGCAATAAAGGCATTTCTTTCCAGGGCTCAATTGTCCTCGGTCTTGGCTTCACGCTGCCTAGCGATCGAGCCAAGATGTGGATTTCCGAGGACGAGCGTTACTGGAATGTTCTTTTTCCATACCTGAATGGGCAGGATGTAAATAATAGCCCCGTTCATGAAAGTGATCGATGGGTTATCAATTTTCATGACTGGCCTGAGGATCGAGCTGCCCAGTATGGAAAGGCGCATGCGCAGGTTCTGCGTGATGTGAAGCCGGAGCGTGATAAGAATAGCCGACCCGCGCGGCGGCAGCGGTGGTGGCAGTTCGCAGAGCGTGCGGCAGGACTCTACGCGGCCACGGCGCCCCTGGAGCAGTGCATCGTAATGGCCCAGGTGAGCAAGGTGGTAATGCCTGCCCTGGTGCCCACGCGCCAGGTGCTGGACCAGAAGCTGGTTGTTTTCGCTTCTGAGGATCCGGCGCTGCTTGGAATCCTTAGCGGTGCTCCTCACTATTGGTGGGCTCTTGATCGCAGCGCAACAATGAAAGCAGACCTGAGCTATAGTCCAACTGACGTTTTTATGGCTCTGGTCCTTCCGACGTTCACCGACGATCTCCGGGCTGCGGGCGCTCACCTCAACAGCTTCCGTCGTGAGTTGATGCTGCACCGCAACATCGGGTTGACGGCCACCTACAACCTTTTTCACGATTCTTCCTGTCAGGACGACGACATCGTGGAACTCCGGGCCATCCACGAGGAGATCGACCGCGCGACCATCGCCGCCTACGGCTGGTACGACCTGCTCGATCCCACCGGCGCCACTCGCCCGGCGGACCCGACGCACGAGACGTTCCCCCTCGACCACGGGTTCCACGAGACCGACCAGGGGACCCGGTACACCATCGGGCTGCTCGCCCGGACGGAGATCATCGACCGCCTTCGCCGGCTCAACCACCAGGCGTATGCCGACGAGGTGTTCCTCGGGTTGCACAAGAAGCCGAACCTGCGCCCGGACCTCCCGTCGCCCTCCGCCGAGGCGCGGCGCAGGAAGGCCGAGCGGCCGAGGGTTTCCGGTGCGCCTGGCTTTGGTGATGACGGGCTTTTCCCGCCTGAGGGTGCTCTTTTCTGAGGGCCGACCGTTCGCGTGGACCCCGCTCCGAGGAGCGGGGTCCAGCTTGTGTCGATGGGGTGGCAGTCGACCTCGACGGGTCGACTTCTGAGGGCGTTGGGCCGAGGTGCCGACTCGACCCGACGCCGTCACGTGCTCAGGTTCGTCGGGCTAGGTCCAAGGCGACCGTGTGGACGAACCACTCCAGCACCGCGCAGATCGCCTCGCCGTGCTCCGCGAAGACCTGGAGCGGGAACGACGGACGGAGGTCCAACTTCGCCTCGGCCAGCTCGATCCCGTCGATCTCGTTCAGACGGCTCAACAGCTCCCGTCGAAGCTCGACGTCGTCGAACGGGCTGCGGTCCTTCAGGTACTGGAAGACCACCTCCGCCGTTCCCGTCACCGGGTAGACGGCCAGTGGCCACAGCAGGTGCGGCTGCGAGCCCGTCCCGGCATCCAGCATCGGGAAGCAACTGGTCTCCTCCGCGCGCCCGTACTCCAGGTGCCCGCCCTGGCGTCCCCAGAACCGCAACGCCGCCAGGACCTCGTCCGCCACCGACTCGCTCTGGTTCTCGGACAGCTGGGCGCAGAAGCGCTCGGCCGCCGCGCCGTTCTCGGTGTCCGGCAGCGGGTCGTTCGCGGTGTCCGCCGGCATGTCCCGGCCTAGCAGGGTGGCCAGTTCCGGTGCGGTCAGGCGGCGGGAGCGGTGGGCACGGCCTGCCTTGTCGAAGGGGACGCCCTCCTGCTCCAGGATCTCCTGCGGGGTCTCCGTCCGGTCGTCGTCGAGCCAGCGGAAGCCGGGGGAGACCCGGCCGTCCGAGTTCAGCACCCGGTAGGCGCCGATCACCCCGGCCTTGGTGGCCAGATGGTTCCCGATCCCCACCGCATGGAGGCCGATCAGTTCGGCGACATCACCGTACGAGGTCCAGGTGCCGCTGGGCATGACGACGAGGGCCGCGTGGAGTTCCGCCCACCCCGGCCACTCGTCACCGACCGTCTTCACCGCACCGAGAGGCGCCGGCCACAGTTCGCACGCCCGCTGGGCCAGCCGGTCGGCGCGGGCCAGGATCTCAGCCCTGCCCCAGCGCTCGGCGGCGGCGATCTCCTGGTTCATCCGCAGCGCACTCGAATCGAGGATCTGCTGCTTCCGCTCGAACGGGTGGTTGGAGAGCTTGGAGTTCTCACCGGACAGTGTCAGGTTGCCGAGGGTGTGCACCAGTAGGTCGTGCAGTTCCTGCGGGCTCTGGCCGTCGTCCGTCTCCTCCCCGAGCAGGTCGAACCACGTCTGCGACGGGCGCTGCGGCAGCACGTGTTCCACCGACAGGGCTGCCTTCTCGAAGTCCACCGGTTCGCTGGCCGCGTGGCTCTCCTCCAGTCGGCGCAGGACGTGGAAGCGCTGGCCGGACCGACCACTCCAGTAGAAAGGCTTGCTGCGGACGGCCTCGCGCAGGTCCTCGTCGGATGGCCACTTGCGGCGTCGGCCCGACAGCAGCCGGTGCACGGCCTCGGCGGGGGAGCGGTCCGTCTCCAGTTCCCTGGGGGCGTCCATGAAGATGCGGTTCAGATTGTTCGTCGGGACCTGGCAGATCATCCGGCGGACCAGGTACGACTCGACGTAGCCCAGTGCCTCTGCCGCCTCCGCGGCCGTCGCACGGCCGGTGTCGACGAGGTCCAACAGGTGGAGCGCGAGCGGGTAGTGGGTCTGCCCGCCCCAGGCCCCCAACCGCTCCAGTGCGACGCGCAGTGCACCCGAGCACTCCCGCTCGGGCTCCAGGATGCGCAGCAGTCGCCCACCGCGCTCGGCGAGCAGGGCGATCTCCTGTTGCAACGCCTCCTCGTCGTCCTTGAAGACGTCCAGCCGCTTCTGCTGTTCGCGGTAGATCTCGCTCTGCTTGGCCTTGTTGTGCCCGCGTACCACCAAGTCCAGCCAGACCAGGAGTTCGAGGTTCTTCGGGCCGAGCTGCTGCTGCATCGGCAGCCAGAGTTCCCGGTAGACCCGCTCGCCCCGCTTGGGAAGCAGGCTGAACACGTAGTTGCGCAGCAGGTCGCTCTGGCTGAGGCCGACACCGGTGTTGTTGATCGACTCGAAGATCCGGTAGACGTTGTCGCCGTCCTGGGCGGTGATCTCGACGATCGAGAGCAGATCCTTGAGGACGGTCTCGACCGCAGCGGTCCACGCGGCGCCGTGTTCCCCCTCTCCCTGGGCGAGTGCGCCGAGGAAGAACCGGTAGGCGAGACCGATGTTGTCCGCCCCGCCGGCCTTCGGAGAGGACTCCACGCACGCGGTGTACGCGTCCCGGTCGGCCTGGGTGGGCAGCAGACGGTAGTGGTCGAGATCCTCGTGGAACTCGTTGACCAGGATCTGCCGGTGGACCCGGTCGGCGGCGCGGTCGTTCGGGCTGCTCTTGTAGTGGTCGCGCAGAGCGGTGAACGCGAGCATCAGGGTGGTGAGCCGTTGCTGGCCGTCGACCACCAGCCAGCGCTGGACACCGCCGGCCTGGATGTGGCCGGGGGCGAGGACGACGGAACCGAGGAAGTGCGGCGCCGGCTTCTCCGCGCCGATGTGCTGCTCCACCAGCTCGGACACGTCGTCCCACAGGCGCTGCAGCTGGTCGCGTCCCCAGCTGTAGGTCCGCTGGTAGAGCGGTACCTGGAACTGCTTGTCCCCCTGGACCAGTTTGAGGAACGTGATCTCCTGCGCGCGCATGTCTCCCTCTTCGCCGACCGTGCACGGAGCTGCGGGTCCGGCACCGAGCGACAGCGTAAGGGCACGGTGTGACGCTCGGGAGCCGGAGGAGGATTGACGATCGGCCGTTCTGCTTTGTACCGTGTGTAGCCAATCGCTCACGCGGTACTCGGAGGCGTGATGAGTCAGCCTTGGGAAGCGGATCCCGCTGCGGCGTTGAGTCGGCGCGTGGGCAGGTCGCCGGCCGAGTTGGGTACCACTGGTGGGCGGGACGGGTGCCCCGACGTCTGGGAGCTCTCCAACGGCGACTTCGCCGTCATCGGACGGGATCTGACCGCGGAGTACCGAGCGGGACTTCCTCAGGACGTGGTGGTCGGTGAGGGCGAGCGTCTCGTCGTGGTTCCCCGGGCCACGCTCCTCTCCGCGAAGGCGGACCTACCGGATGCGTGACCTCCTGGCCGACGTGCCGGGAGACCGACTCCTGCTCGACGAGTACCGGAAGGACTTCCGGCGGCGGGACTTCGCGGTCGACGGCTACGATTCGTGGAAGCTGGAACGCCGGCAGGACTTCCAGGAGCCCGAGGACGACAGCTGGCGTGTGTATTCCGCGGGCGATCGCGGGCGCGCGTTCGAACTGCTCGAAGGCAGGCGCGCAGAACTGCTCCAACTCTCCCGTCTGGCTGCTGACCACGGCTGCCGGCTGTTGCGTGTGCGCGTCGTGGAGTTCCCTCCTACCCTCTATCTCGCATGGGAGTTGCAGTTCCTGCGGCTGCGGGCCGAGTGTGGTGAGCTGATTCGGGTGGTCGGCCCCGAGGTCGTCGCCTCGTACGAACAGGACGGTCCGCTACCGGAGCTCGTCACTCTGGGCCCGGACACCGTCTATGACATCTCGTACGATGCGAGCGGTCTCCTCGACGGCGCGACACGCCACTTGGACACTGCCGTCAGGGACAGCGTCGCCGGGTTCATCTCGCACCTGTACGACCAGGGCGAGGACATCGGTGCCTTCATGGCCCGCGAGGTGGACCAAATCCCGGTGGAGCACTGATCGGTGGTGCGGGAACAACCTGAGGCCCACTCGGGAAGCAGCAGTTCATCCATGTCCGGGTCAGCCGGCCATGTCGTGCAGGCGCGAGACATCCAGGGGCCGATCCACATCCACTCGGCTCCCTCGCCCGACTCCGGCGGACGTGGTGGACCCGTGCCCCGGCAGTTGCCGACGGGCGTCCGCGGGTTCGTCAACCGGGCCGCGGAGCAGAGCGCCATGGATCGTCTGCTGGCCGAGCAACCGCCCGCCGCGCAGGTCCTCGTGGTCACCGGAACGGCCGGGGTCGGCAAGACCTCATTGGCGCTCCACTGGGCGCACGCAGTCCGGGAACGCTTCCCGGACGGGCAGTTGTACGCGAACCTACGCGGCTACGACCCACAGGAACCGGTCTCCTCCGCACAGGTGCTGGAACGGTTCCTGCGGGCTCTCGCGGTGCCCGCCGCGGCCATACCGACCGATCCCGAGGCCCTGGAGTCGACCTACCGGTCTATGGTGGCCGGGCGGCGCATGCTGATCCTGCTCGACAATGCCTCACGCGCGGCGCAGGTCCGCCCGCTTCTGCCCGGTGCTCCCGGGTGTCTCGTCGTCGTGACGAGTCGCCACCGCCTGTCGGGACTCGGAGTGCGTGAGGGGGCCCGGCACCTGACCCTGGACGTCCTGGCGGAGCACGATGCCGTCGAGCTTCTGCGTGCAGTCACCGCGGACTATCGCAGCGGGGACGATCCGTCCGAGCTTGCTCAGCTGGCCCGGCTCTGTGCCCGTCTGCCCCTGGCCCTGCGCATCGCGGCCGAACGGGCGGCCAGCCGGCCGCGCATGCTGCTGGACGGCCTGATCCAGGACCTGCGGGACGAATCCGGGCTGTGGGACGCCTTGTCCAGCGAGGACGAGGAGGAGTCGGAGGCGGTTCGCTCGGTCTTCGCCTGGTCCTACCGCGCACTTCCCGCCGACTCGGCGAGGCTCTTCCGCATGCTCGGCCTCCATCCCACTGGTGAGTTCAGCACGTCGGCTGCCGCAGCCCTCCTCGGGAGCAGCATTCGTCACACGCGCCGTTCGCTGGACGGGCTGCTCGCGACCCACATGGTCGAGCAGACGGCCCCTGACCGCTTCAGGTTCCACGACCTCCTGCGTGCCTACGCGATCGACCAGGCGAAGCACGAGCAGGAGGCGGAGGAGACTGAGCGAGCGATCCGTCGTGTCGTGGCCTGGTACCTGCACACGGCCGACGCGGCGCAGGAACGCACTGCTCCTCAC
Organism: Kitasatospora sp. NPDC089913; assembly: GCF_044748625.1. NCBI lineage: Bacteria > Bacillati > Actinomycetota > Actinomycetes > Kitasatosporales > Streptomycetaceae > Kitasatospora > Kitasatospora sp. NPDC089913. The sequence goes on from NZ_JBIVGI010000044.1 coordinate 28,796, forward strand.
GAGCCGCGGGTCCGGCTCGCCCGCCTCGAACCCGATGTGGAGCCCGGGGCGTTCCAAGGCGAGACCGAGGCGATGCTGTGGTTCGAGACGGAACGCGACAACCTCGTGGCCGCCACTCGCACGGCGACTGTCATCGGCCTGGACGAGGTTGCTTGGCAGCTCCCGGTCGTCCTTCGTGCCTTCTACATGGTGCGTAATCCTTTCCAGGAGTGGTTCGCCACCTCTCGCCTGGGCCTGGCCGCTGCGCGCCGCTGCGGCGACCGCCACGCGCAGGCGGAGCTGCACGAGAGTCTGGGCATGGCGTACACCCAGTCCAGCCGGCTCGACCGGGCCGCTGAGCAGTACCGGACCGCTCTGGAACTCCGTCGTGAGCTCGGTGACCCCGGCGGCGAGGCACTGACCCTCAATGGGCTGGGCTTCCTCTCCCTGCGCCAACGCCGCCTGTTGGAGGCGCGTGACGCCTTCACACATGCCCGCGCGCTGTTCCGGTCGCTCGATGACGCCTACTGGGAACCACGGGCGGCGGTGAATCTGGCCGAGGCCCATCTGGATCTCGAGGCCCTGGCCGAAGCTGAGCCGCTGATCCGATTCGGCCTGGAGACGTTCCGCGACCGGGCCGACCGTTGGGCCGAGGGGAACGCGTTGTGCCTCCTGAGCAGGCTCCAGCTCGGCCGAGCACAGGCGGACGAGGCTGTGGCGAGCGCACAGCGCGCTGTCGACCTCGCCGCTGAGCTCGGCAGTGCCGTGGCAGAGGGCCATTGGCTGACCCAGCTCGGGCATGCCCAACGCGCCGCCGACCGTCCGGACGGCGCCCTCGTCTCCTACCAGCGTGCCGCCGTCCTCCAGCGGCGGCTCGGGGACCGCAGCCGCGAGGCACTGGCTTGGGACGGGACCGGCCTGGCCTACCTCGCGCTGGGCCGGGCCCGGGAAGCGGGTGAGTTCCACCGCAGCGCGCTCGCGGCGCACCGTGACCTGGGTGACCACTGGCAGTGGGCGGTCTCCCTGTGTCACCTGGCCGACGCCTTGGAGCACGATGAAGTGCCGTCGGTCGTGCGGCAGTACCGCCAAGAGGCGCTGACCCTGCTCGACGATTTCACCGACCCGAGTGCGCGACGACTGCGCGAGCAGTTGACGAGCCGTCTGGGAGGGGCAGTCTGAGTCAACCGGCGGGCAGCCAGGCTCCCCGTGCCGGAACGGGGACCCACTCCGTGATCCACAGAGGTCCGTCCGCGCACTCCTTGCGAACTCCCTCGCCGGGCTCGCTGCGGGATCGCAGGACGGCCGCCCAGTGGCCGTCCACGACAGTGAGGGGCCCGGGCAGGGGGAACAGCCCGAACCGGAAGGCGCGGACGAGGTTGTGGATGTCCCTGCGGTTCGCCGACCAGTCGATGACCGCGTCCTGTGGGCCCATCACCCCCTCGTGGCCGGCATTCTCCACGCCCTGGACGGTGCCGACATGGCCGCTCGCGGCCAGTTCCAGTGCCTCTGACAGCAGCTCGCGGGACAGCGCGCGGATCTGTGCGAAGACCAGGTCGCCGTTCAGGTCGTCCGGTAGCGCGACGCCTCCCCGCTGGGCGAGGATGCGTCCGGTGTCGAAGGTCTCGTCCATCCAGTGGACCGTGACACCGGTCTCCGGATCACCGTGCCGGACGGCCCAGTGGACGGGCATCGGGCCCCGATGGCGTGGCAGCAGGGACGGGTGGACGTTCAGTACGCCGAGGCGAGGGACGCGCAGGACCTCCGGCGGCAGCTTCCACGGAAACCCGTTGCAGATCACCAGATCCGGTCGGTATCCCGTCAGGGCCTGAGCCAGGCCGGCTGCACGGTGTGGGACCAGCAGGTCAGGGCCCGGGGGAAGTTGCGCCAGGATCTCGCCGACCGTTCCTCCTGCGGTCGACGCGGCGCAGACGTAGGCGACCGGATCGTGGCCTGCTGCGACGGTCGGGGCGTGGAGATCGGCGAATCCCTCCGGGTCGTAGGACATCAGCACGACCCGCAATCTGTCCGGCACTGCTCCTCCTGCGCTTCGCGATCCCCGAAAATGTGTGAACTGAGTCAATGAATGAAGGTAGGCTTCTCGAAGTGTCGGCGCCGCACAGTAGGCTCGCCGTACTCGGTCATCCTCCCGAAGGGGCAGTTCATTTCATGTCCGCCCAGCCCTCTCCGCCACCCGTTCCGCACCCGTTCGACGACGTGCCGCAGACCTTCCTCCCCGGCGACTCGTACGACGCGCGGGAGGCTCTCGAAAACTACATCACGCTGGATCTGCTCGGGCCCTGGGACGGAGACGTGGAGGAACTGCCGCACCGCTCGGCCGGCCCCCGCGACCGCTACCTGGTCGGAATGCTGGGCCCCCGCCCGACCGACGAGACGACGGCCCGGGCTGCCCGCACCGCTGCGCAGCTCGCCGATGTCGAACCGGGCAGCGACGGCGACCGTAGTGACAGCGAGCCGCGTGAGCTGCTCACGCCGCAGGCGTCCGGGCGTATCTGGGCCTCTTCGATGGGGCTGTCGTTCACCGTTCCGGCCGCGGTCGGCACGCTCGCCGTCAAGGCGAGCTGGGGGCGCTACTCGTTGACCGAGACCCTCACCGAGGACGGCCGGACCCTCCGGGTGTGGGGACGCGAGCCGGTGGAACACCGCGAGGACATCGACGTCACCGCCGCCGGCGACCACCACCTCGTCCTGGACGGGGACAGGCGCGACCAGCCGTGCGTGCGCCTCGACGTCAAGGTGCGGCCGCGCAACGGTGGACCGGGCGGCGAGGACCTCAGAGTGGTCGAGGTGGCCCTGGTCAACCAGTTGGAGGACACCGCCGAGCACCGTGACACCAACTGGCTGTTCCAGACCCGGCTCGACGTGACCGCCTTCTCCGATGTCGGCGCGGCCGTCTTCCTGCCCATCGACGACCCGCTCACACCTGGTTCCGCCGGCCCGCACGAGGACGACGAGGAGAACCGGCTGCGGCTGCTCTACCGGGACAGCCTGCGCCACGCCGTGGGCCGGAACGTCGCCGTCGACGCCAAGGTGCGGCCGGGGGAGCGCCGCGCCCACCGGCTGACGACCACCTGGCTGCCCGTGTACGACGTGGCCGCCACCACCGCGCCCAGGATCGAGGAACAGCCCCTGCTGGCCGGACTCGAACTCGGCATGGACGAACTCGCCGACCTGGCGGTCCCCGCCCGGCGCCGCGAACTCACCGCGGCACTCGCTCCCCTTGCCGACGGCTACCACGCGTGGCTGCAGGAGCAGCGCGAACGCGTGCAGTCGCTCCCCGAGGGACTGCGGGACACCGCTGCGGCCGCCATCGACAAGGCCGAGGACGTCTGTCACCGGATCACCTTCGGCATCGACGCGCTGGCCACCGACAGCACCGCCCTCGAGGCCTTCCGCTTCGCCAACCGCGCGATGGCGCTCCAGCGGCGCAACACCGCCGTCGCGGCCGCCCGCGCCGGCCACGAGGACGACCGGGACTCCTACCGGCGGGCCCGCGACGCCGTGCGGGAGAAGGGCAAAGAAGGCGCCAGCTGGCGTCCCTTCCAGCTGGCCTTCGTGCTGCTCAACCTCGCATCGCTCTCCCGCCCCGGCCACCCTGACCGCGGCACGAGCCCCGAGGCCGTCGTCGACCTCCTGTTCTTCCCGACAGGTGGCGGCAAGACCGAGGCGTACCTCGGGCTCGCGGCCTACACCTTCGCGCTGCGTCGGCTCCAGGGTGTGATCGGCACAGGCTCCGATGTCCGCAGCGGTGAGGCCGGTGTCGGCGTGCTGATGCGCTACACCCTGCGGCTGCTGACGGCGCAGCAGTTCCAGCGGGCGGCGGCCCTGGTCGCCGCGGCCGAGGTGCTGCGCCGGGAGGCCTTCGAGGGCGGGGACCGGCGGTGGGGTGACACCCCGTTCCGGATCGGCCTCTGGGTGGGGACCTCGGTGTCGCCGAACTGGTTCTCGGAGGCCCGCGACCAGATCGCCGGTGCCAAGGAGAGCGCCGACGACAAGTACGCCAGGGTCATCCAGGTCCTCAGCTGCCCCTGGTGCGGCTCCGGACTGACGGCACACCGGGACATGGAGTACGACGAGCGCAGGCGCCGCGTCCTCCTGTACTGCCCGCGTGGCGAAGGCGAGGACCGCTGCCCCTTCTCCCGTACGGGGGCTCCGAAGGAGGGCATCCCCGTTCTCACGGTGGACGAGGAGATCTACCGGCTGGCACCGGCCATGCTCATCGCGACCGTCGACAAGCTCGCCCAGCTGCCGTGGAACGGCTACGCCGGCCTGCTGTTCGGGCGGGTCACCGAACTCTGCCCGGTGCACGGCTACCGCCACGAGGACCTCGACGAGGAGACCGGCTGCCGCCCCCGGCACCGCGGTGAGCAGGCCGCCCGGACGGTGACCCGGCTGCGTCCGCCGGACCTCATCATCCAGGACGAGCTGCACCTGATCTCCGGTGCGCTCGGCACCACGGTCGGCCTCTTCGAGGCGGCCGTCGACCAGCTGTGCAGCTGGGCCTGGACGGACGGGAACGGGCTCCGGCACGAAGTCGGGCCGAAGATCGTCGCGTCGACCGCGACCACCAAGCGTGCCGCCGACCAGGTGCGGGGCGTCTTCGGACGCCGGATCGCGGTGTTCCCGCCGCAGGTACTGGACGTCGGCGACACTTTCTTCTCCCGGCAGGTCGAGGTCAGCCGCGCCGACCCGGGGCGTCGTTACCTCGGTGTGTGCGCCCACGGGACCAGGCTCAAGGCGGCCGAGATCCGGGTCGCGGAGATCCTCCTGCTCGGCGCCCAGCAGCTGTTCGACGACTACGGCACACCGGGCGACCCCTACATGACGCTGGTCGGTTACTTCAACGCCACCCGCGAGCTGGCAGGTATGCGCCGCTACCTGGACGACGACATCACCACCCGCGTGCGCTCCAACGGCAGCCGCAAGGGGCACCGGACGATCGCCGACCGGATCGTCAGCCGCGCCGGCATGCTGACCATCCAGGAGCTCACCTCCCGGATCTCCTCCTCGGAGATCAGCGCGACCCTCAAGCGGCTGGAGGGCGGCTTCGACCCCGAGCGGGACACCTCGGACCGCCGCCGGGCGCTGTTCGCCGAATTCGCGGCCTCGAAGCGGGAGAAGCGCGACCCCAGGGCCCTGCCCACCCACCCGTCCAAGCAGGCGGTCGATGTCGTCCTGGCGACGTCGATGCTGCAGGTCGGCGTGGACGTCTCCCGGTTCGGCCTGATGCTCGTGGTCGGGCAGCCCAAGAACACCGCCGAGTACATCCAGGCCTCCTCCCGGGTCGGCCGTGACCCGAGCCGCCCCGGTCTCGTCGTCACCCTCTACAACTGGTCGCGCCCCAGGGACCTCGCGCACTTCGAGGACTTCGCGCACTACCACGCCACCTTCTACCGTCAGGTCGAAGCCCTGTCGGTCACCCCGTTCACCCGCCGGGCGCTCGACCGCGGTACCGCGCCGACGTACATCGCAGCGCTGCGCCAGGCCGCCTACGAGCATTCGCGCAACACGGACGCCCACACGGTGGACCTCGACGGTGAGATCGCGGCGGAGGTCGAACGGCGCCTGCTGGACCGCGCGGAGGCGGTCGGCGGTCCGCGGGCACGGGGCTACCTCGCCGAACGCATCGCCGCGCTCAAGGACGCCTGGGCCGGCCGGCGGGAGGGAAGCGCGGTGCTCGGCTACCGCAAGGAGAAGAAGAAGGACAGCCTGGTGGCCGGGTTGCTGCGCCGGGCCGACGGCGCCCGCTGGGACGCCCTCACCGTCCCGATGTCCATGCGCGAGACCGAGAACGAGATCAACCTGCTGCTTCCCGGCGGCGGCCGGCTGATGGAGACGCCCACCAACAGCGGGCCCGCGTGGGACTTCCTCCCCGGCCGGGGCGAGGACGGCCCGGACTCCGGGGTCGACGCGGACGAGTACGGAGACACCGCTGCGGCGGGGACGAGGAAGGGACAGCGATGAGCAACGGCTATTTCCGCCGGGTGGGAGCGGTGCGCCCCAGCCATCTGATGTTCACGGCCGGGGTGGGATCCCTCGTCGACCTGCCCAACTTCTCCGTCCTGGTCCAGGGGCTGGAGCAGTGGAACTACAACGGCCTGACCGACTACCACATCGACGAACCGCGGCTGCGGGCGGCCGTCAACCGTTCGCTGCAGCTCTACGGCCGTGAGCAGGTCACCGAGCTGCGTGCGGCGCCCTGGGTCGAGGGCTCCGAATCGGCCAAGGACCAGGCCGCCCAGGGGGTCGGAGTGCCCGTCGCGCCGTTCCCCCAGTGGCTGCGGTGCACCGCCTGCAACGAACTCGCGCCGGTCGACTCCGAGACCTTCGTCCTCGTCAACAGCAATCCGCGGGCGCCGCACGAGGCGAAGTTCGTCCACGACTGCACCCAGGGTCGGAAGAAGCCGCTCGCCGTCGCCGCCCGCTTCACCCTGGTCTGCACCGCGGGTCATCTCGACGAGTTCCCGTACACGCCGTTCGTCCACGGTGGCGGGTCCTGCCCGACCGCACCGCGGCCGCGGCTGCGGATGAAGGACCACGGCGGCAACCAGGCGGCCAACGTGACCATCGAGTGCGTCGGTTGTTCGGCCAGGCGCAACATCCGCGACGCGATGGGCGAGCGCGGGCGGCGCAACCTGCCCGCCTGCCGCGGGCGCCACCCGCACCTGGGGAGCTTCTTCGAACACGGCGGCTGCGACCGCGAGGCCACCCTGATGGTCGCGGGCGCGTCCAACCAGTGGTTCCCGATGACGCTGAGCGCCCTCGCCCTTCCCCCGGGCGAGAACGACAAGCTCGCGGAGCTGGTCGAGGAGCGGTGGGAGGAGGTGAAGGGCATCGTCTCGCGCGACAACTACGACCTGCTGTCCTCGGTGCCGGCGCTCGGCTGGCTCAAGGACCTCGACCCGGACGCACTCATCGCCGAGGTCAAGGCCAGGGCAGCGGCCCTGGGTGGTGAGGCGCCGGCCACGGACGTCCGGCCGCCCGACCTGCTCGGCCCCGAGTGGGACGTCCTGTCCGCGGTCCGGCCGCCCGCCGCCTCCGAGGACTTCGCACTGGAGGCGGTACCCGTCCCCGACGCCCTGAAGGGACTGTTCTCGGACGTCCGCCAGGTGGAGCGGCTGCGCGAGGCTCGCGCCTTGATCGGATTCACCCGGCTCGACGCACCCGACCCGGAATCTCCCGAGATCGCCACCCCGGTGCGGCTCTCCCGGTCGGCCCTGGGCTGGGTGCCGGCCAGTGAGGTCCGGGGCGAGGGAATCTTCCTGCGGGTCCGGGACGACCTGATGGCCGACTGGGTGAAGCGGATGGAGAAGGCACCGCAGATGGCCGCGCATCGGGAGGCCTTCGCCCGGTTCCGTACCAACCGCAGGAGCGATCGGCTCACCGGGCAGTTCGATCCGATGTACGGGTGGCCGGGGGAGCGCTACCTCGCCCTGCACACGCTGTCCCACCTGCTCATCCGCACCATCGCCCTGGAGTGCGGCTACAGCTCGGCGAGCCTCGCCGAGCGGATCTACGCCGGCGACGACACCGACCCGAGGACCGGCATCCTGATCTACACGGCGGTGCCCGATTCCGAGGGCACCCTGGGCGGCCTGGTCTCGCTGGCCGAGGACCCGCACTTCGAACGGATCGTCAGGCGGGCGCTTCGCGAAGCGGCGCACTGCTCCTCCGACCCGCTCTGCGCGGAACGGCTGCCGCACGCCCCGGCCGACTACCTGCACGGCGCCGCCTGCCACATCTGCCTGTTCGTCTCGGAGACGACCTGTGAGCGCGGCAACCGCTTCCTGGACCGCCGCTTCCTGGTGCCGCTCGGTGACGAGTCCGAGCTGGTCCTCACACCGCACGAGCTGCTTTCGTGACGACCCCGCGCTTCGAGGCCGCGGCCGCTTCGGCGGTCGCGGCCCTCGGCCCGCAGCGGGCCCGAGCCCTGGCGGCCCTGCTCGAACAGGGCCGCGGCGCGGAGTACGCGGTGGGCGAATTCCCGTCCTCCCGGACCTCCGGTGAGGTCCGGGAGGTGTACCGGGCGATCGGGGCCGAATCCATACCCGCCGCCGCTGCCGCCGCCTATCTGCGCGGGTTCAGCGCGGCCTGGGGCGAACGGCGCGGTGACGCCGAGGTCACGACCGTCTGGAGCGGCCCGGGCACCCCGGGCGTGCCCGTGCGGTCGACCGCGCGCGTCCTGACGGAGGTCGTCCGGGAGGCGCGGACGGAGCTGCTCGCGATGACGTATGCGGCCCGTCCCTACCGGCCGTTGCTCCAGGCGCTCGGGGACGCCGTGATCCGGGGGGTGGAAGTGCACATCGTGGTCGAGACCCGGGAGGGTGCCGGTCGCCTGCTGGACGGCCCCGAGCCCGCCGAGACCTTCCGACCCCTGACCGGCGTCCGGCTCTGGCACTGGCCGGTGAACCGGCGGGACCACCCGTCGGCGCGTCAGCACGCCAAGCTCGCCGTCGCCGACCGCCGGATCCTCTTCCTGGGGAGCGCCAACCTGACCGAGTCCGGCGTACGTCGGAATCTGGAGGCCGGCACCGTCGTTCGAGGTGGGGCAGCGCCCGAGCGAGCTGCGGAGCACATCCTCGCGTTGATGCGGCAAGGAGTCCTCCGGCCTTTGCCGTCCTGACGACGACAATCGTGCCGACGGGCCCCGCGCCATCGCGGGGCCCGTTGCCGTGTCTAGGGGAGTACCACCTCGGAGGCGAACAGCGAGAGCTGCCCGGGGGCGCCGTCGTCCGGCTCCGGAGCCTGCGCCAGACCGGCGGCCGCCGCCGAGTCCGGATCGGCATCGGCCGTCGGATCGGTCGCCGCCTCGTCGTCGGCAAGCGTCGGGAGGACGTACTCCTGGGCGAGACCGGCGAGGTGCAGCGGCAGCGGCAGGCTCAGGGCGTCCGGGAGGTCCGGGGCCTGGCGCAGTTGGTGAACGGCAAGGGCGAGCGCCTCCGGATCGTCCCCGTCGGCCAGGTGGCAGCCGAGAACGGCGAGCTCGACCAGCGCAGGGTTCCAGGCCGGTTTGTCGGTGTCGACGGTCAGTTCGCCCTTGCGCTTGCCGGCCTTCAGCGGCCGCGGGGCGAGCTTGTCCGCCTCCACGGCCGATCCGCTGAACTGGAAGGCCTTAGGCGTGGTCGACCAGAACACCCGCGCACTTCCCTCTTCGGCAGTGGGGTCGGTCCACAGATGAGCCGGCAGGCCGTTGATGCCGTTGACCTCGTCCGGGTGCACCCCCCACCACTGCGCGGTCTCGCGGCCCTGGGCCGTCCGGACCCGGACCAGACGCAGGTCCGGGTCGAGCCGTCGGTTGGACAGACCGGTGCGGATCCGGTCCGGTTCGGTCTGACCGTCCTGCAACCACGTCCAGTGCGAGCGGCAGTTCTGCGCGTGAGCCAGCAGCACTGTCGGCGTGCCGCGCAGCGATCGCACCACCTTCTGCAGACGCTCCTCCGTTTCCTGCCGCTGGCGCCGCATGTCCTGCCACCAGGAGGGGCGTTCGGCCTGCTGCTCCGTACCGGCGCGAGGTGCGGGAAGGGCGGACGGCACCTCGGCGAGGCGGGTCAGACGCAGCAGCAGCGCCGGGTACGGGATCCACGCGCCCGCGCCGTTGTCGACGGTTCGGTCCCAGCCCTCCACCCGCGCCATCCCGCTGCCCGGGCGGGTCGGGGTGACACGGACGGCGACCAGCTCGTGGCCGGCCCAGCGGGTCCGGCTGCGGGCGTTCCTGCGGACCATCCACACCGCCGCGTAGCGCAGGCCCTCGGGCAGGCGCTCACCCAGGCTGTGTTCAGGATGGACCCGCACTCCGAGCTGCCGCAGCCCGTCGTCCCAGGCCTTGAGAGCCCGGAAGTCGGCGTTCTTCTCGCTGTTGTAGCCCTTCACCTTCTTGGGGACCGCGATGAACTGGGTCAGTACCCCGGCGTCGGCGCAGCCCAGCCGGAGCGCGAACTTGGGGTCGTGCTCGGGCGTGGTGAAGTCCTTCCTCCGGTCGATCTCGACCAGGGCGAGGGCAGGGAGCCGGTCCTCCCGGTCGGCGTCGAGAAAGGTTCGTACCTCGGTGCGACGGGCGCTCAGGGCGGCGGTGACGACGTCCCGGGTGGCGCGCGCGTCGCCCAGGGGAAGGTCGCTCGCGAGCGAGCCGGTCAGCTTGAGGCAGCGCAGCCGGACGGTCAGCTCGGCGGTGTCCCACTCCAGGAGCGCCGGGGCGCCCGGGCGTGCGGCCTCGTACTCCTCGGCGGTAGGCCGCGTGCCGTCGTCCTTGAGACCGAGGTGGCCGACCAGCGCGGTGATGGCGTGGTCGCGCATCTCGGCGGTCTGCCACAGCAGCCGCGCCTCCAGGACAGGCAGCCGATCCGGCGGGCCGTCGGAGTGTTCGGTACCGTCCGCGCCGTTCAGCGCCGCAAGGGCGAAGGCTGTCCCGACCCGGCGGGCGGTGGCCGCCCGCACTTCTTCCGAAGCTTTGGCGACCTCGCCGGAGGGCTTCGGCCGGGGGTTCGCCGGCCGGTGGGTCGCGGCCCGCCGGGTGTGCTCCAGCTCCGGCACGGGGCGCAGTTCCTCGGGCAGCGCCTGCTCGGCCCAGCGGACGATCCGCGAGCGCTGGTCCGACATCAGCCCCGCACCGACCTCGTGCGAGCCCATGGCGGTGCTGTACACCACCGCCGCGCGCATGTCCGGGGTGAGCCACTCCTCCGGCGCGCCGAGGATCCCGTCGGCATCCGGGAACGGTTCGGCCAGCGCGATTCCGCCAAGCATCCCGGCGGGGCCGCCGCCGACCCAGTCGATGCCGCGCTTGGCGCGGTTCCACTCCAGCCGGGCCACCGCGAAGCGCTCGCTCGCGGGCGCCCCCGGCAGCCACGGCACCCGCGGACGCAGCAGGACGGAGGTCCGGCGGCCGAACGGCAGTCGCAGTTGCCCGGTGGAAGCGTTGGTGCGCGTCGCCCACCGGCGGATGTGGGTGTGCAGGTGCAGACGGGGCAGCGGGTCGAACGGGACGGTGTGCAGGGTGATGTTGAGTACCACCGAGTACCACCAGGTCCGGTCGCCCTTCCCGTCCCAGGGGAGCGGCTGCGAGACCAGTTCCGCGCCCTGGTCGCGCGGGCCGCGGGGTACGGCGCGGAAGTACAGCTTCCCGGCGCCGAAGTCGTACGGGTCCAGCGTGAGGATCCGATGTGCCAGATGGTCCGTCGCCAGCTGGTACTGACGGGCGTCGGGCGCGGCCGTGCCGCCCTCGGTGGGCGCGCAGCGCAGCAGTTCCGCCTCCACCGGGTGCCACTGCGGCGGATCGGCGGACAGCAGGGCCTCGACCTCGCGCCGACCGGTCCGGTGCTCGGGCTCGGGACGCAGGTCGCGCAGCCAGGCCGACAGCAGCGCCCGGAACGCCGGGCCCGGTAGCGGATCGGTCGCCCCGGCCGGGGCGTAGAGCCAGAAATCGGCGGGCTCACCCTTGTGCTGGGCTGGGCGGGGACGGACGATCAGGTCCGGGGCGAGGGCCTGGAGGACCTGGTCCAGCCGCCACGTCGGGACGGTGCGGTACGGCTCGGCCTTCGGCGGACGCCCGGAGTTGCAGAGATCGAGGAGAGCTCCGTACCACTGTTCGGGGAACGGGAGGGCGCGGTAGTTCGCCGTGAGGGAGGCCTCGGGGGAGACGGGTGCCCAGGCGGCGGTGCGGATGGTCCGGTACTTCATGGCCACGGTGGCCTCCGATTCGCGTGGTCGGGCGGTCAGGCGCGGTGGTGGGTGAGATGGGACAGGGCCTCGAACAGCGGCTCGTAGAGGAGGCGGGCCAGGGCCGGGTCGCCGGGATCGGGGAAGCCGCTCGGATCGGCGTCGGCGACGAAGTAGGGGGCGAGCACGGTCCTGAGCCGGGTGAGCAGTCCGTCGTCGGTGGGAAGGACCGCGCCCTGGATCCCCGGGGCCAAGGCCCGGGCCAGTCGGGGTGCGAACCGGGCGTCGACGAACACCACCCGGGCCGGCACGCCGCCGCGGACCAGGCGGCCGATGACCTGCCAGATCGTCACCAGTTGGTCCCAGGCGAACGCCTGCTTCTCGGCCTCCGACAGGCGCGAGTAGATGTACCGCCGGGCGAGCAGCCGCCGCCACTCCCGGCGGGCCGTGTGGCGGAAGGCCAGCCCGGCCGCGTCCAGCGTGTCCGCCTGGCGTACCAGCGAGGTGAAGGTGCCCTGGTCGAGGCCCGGGTGGTCGCGGCCGAAGCGCGCCGCCCAGTCGTTGATCGCGAAGATGGCCAGCGCCAGGTCGTCCGGGCGGGGATGCGGCCGGGCCAGGAACAGCGCGGTGCCGAAGGCGGCGTTCCGTTGGGCGTTCAGGATGTTGTGCCCGCGCTCCACAGCCATCAGCGGTGCGACGAGCACCTCCGCGCGCCTGTCCTCGGCGAAGGTCGCAAGGTCGCCGCGCCGCAGGGCGGTGGCATGCCCCAGGACTGCGGGCCGCGGGCCGCTGCCGCGAACGGCCTGTTCCAGATCGGCGTCGTCCGAGGCGAGGACCCGGACCCGGCCGTGCCAGCGCTCGATGCCGTGCAGGACGTCCGCGACGGCGTTCGCCTCCTTGTAGCTGCCGACCAGGAGGATGGCGCGCTGTCGTTCGTGATCCTCGACCAGGGCGAGTTCCTCCTCCAGCGGGCTGGGCGACTGGCCGCGCCCCGGGCTGCCGAGCCGGTTGGCCATCGCCCGCGCGACCGTCAGGCGGGCTTTCGGGTCGGTGCCGGACAAGCTGATCGGCCTGCCGCTGTCGTCGTGGAGGAACCGGGTCCGGAAGACCGTGCGGCGCACCGCCTCGAGCGATCGCTCGGACGGTTTGAGTACGGCTCCGACCGGCACCAGCACGTGCGCGCGTGTCGACGTTCCCGCCCAACTCGTACCGGACATCAGAACGACGTGCGGTCCGCGCCGGCCCGATCCCGGGTCGGAGCCGACCTCGTGCAGTGAGAGCAGGAGTTCGCGGCCGACGCCGGCGCACCGGAAGAACCGGAGCGTGCCGCTGTGGCGGCCGGAGTCGTCCTGCTCGCGTTCGTCCGGCAGGTACTGGAATCCGAGGACGTTGCCCATCGGAGCCTCCGGGACCAATGGGGCGTAGTCCAGCGGCGGTCGTCGCGAGAAGTCGTTGCCGGTGGAGTCCAGGTGCAGTGCGGCCTCCACCTGCGGCCAGAGGAAGGTCAGCCGCTCCAGCCGCTGGTTCAGTGCGGAGAGCAGCAGCATGAACTCCAGGCGACGGGCCGTGCGGTCCAGCCACCTGGAGTCCCCGGCGGGCGCTGGTGTGTCGGTGAGGAGTTCGCGCAGCACGGTCGTTACCCGGCTCCGGGTACCGGTGGCCGACAAGGTGGTCAACAGGTCCTGGGCGAGTCCGACCAGGTCGTCCGTCGGATCGTTGTACGGGCCGTGACCGCCGAGCGGGTCGTCGCGGAACCGGTCGAGGACGGCAGTCAGCACCGAGCGCCGGCCGTCCGCGAGAGGGGCCTCGGACACCGCTCCGGGATCGTCGTTCTCGTAGGCCTCGAAGAGCTCGCTCTCGTCGGCCACGCCGTCGGGGGCCCCGGCGGAAGCGTCCGGTTCGAACCAGTCGGCCAGCAGCTTCTCCTGGAGCGTCCAGGGGCTGAAGTACTCCGTGTCCGCCCACTCGCGGACGTCGGCGTCGTCGATCAGCCGCTTGTAGAGGCGGTCGGTCGCCGTCGTGACCACGGTCAGGGAAGCGGACCATCGCTCGACCTCCTGATCGGTCAGGGGCAGCCGGCCCTGCTTGGACAACTCCTCGATCTTGTGCGTGTGCAGTTGGTCCAGCCAGGACTCCGGCCCCGGGGAGACGAGGGTCGCGGACGGCGCGAAGATCTCGTCCAACTTCATCTGTACCGAGTCGGCCTCGTCCACGATGACGATGTCGCTGCGCAGGCACGCGAGTTCGAGATGGCGCAGCCGTTCCTGGTTCAGGTGGCTCGGCACCGACGACTGCACAAGGCTGGCCGGGTTCGCGATCCAGATCAGCGAGTCGACGAGCTCGCGGGCGGTCCGGTGACGAGGACACGCGCTCCAGAGCGGGCAGCCGGACCGCTGCCCAGTGGGTCGGGCGGCGGGCGTGGGCGGTGTCGCCGTGGTGCCGCGCGGCTGGTACGGGGCGGGGAGCACGATCGGCTCCGGCTCCCCTGCGACCTGATCGTCCGGGGTCTCCGGCCGCTCCGGATAGAGGGAGACACAGGGTGCGTCGGCGTAGCGGAGCGGTTCGGCCGCCTCGGTACCGCGCAGGGCGTCGACGACACACGCCGTACTCAGGTCGTCGAAGGCCGAGTCGTCGTGGTCGAGCAGGTTGTCCAGACCCCGGGCGGCCAGTCGCCGGTGGAGCCGCTGCACGTGCGTCTCCCGGGTGGTCGGACCGAGGACCGGAGTCGCGGACAGCCCGAGTGCCCTCAGTTGCGCGCTCAGACGCAGCTGTTCGGCGACGTCGCCGACGACCAGCGTCGTCCTCAGCCCCCGGCGTGCCGCCCACACGGCGACCAGCGACATGAGCGTGCTCTTGCCGGCGCCGACCATACCCACCAGGTGCAGCATTCCGTCCAGGCGCAGTTCGTCGGAGTCGGCGAACGCCAGGCCGTCCGCCGTCCGTGGCGCCAGCCTGAGCTCGGCCAGCCGTCGCGCCCAGTGCCCCGGCTTCTCCACGTCCGCCGCGAGCTCGGTGGCGTCCATCCACCGGGCCGTGTCGGCGAGGTCGGCACGGGACAGCCGGATCGGCGCTCCGCTGCCGGACCGGGCTGCCGCGAGGTCGTGCCCCCGAGAGGAGCCGGGCCGCAGATCCGGTGGGAAGGTGACGGAGGCGGGGCGGCGGCGGTCGAGGAAAGTGCTTCGCCCGACCGGGGCGAGCTTGAGCTCGCGGCGGTCGAAGACGGGCAGAGCCGCCAGCGCCGTGTCGTACACGGCGAGTCGCCCGGAGGCGACGGTCGGCGTGAGTGGACGGGCCGGACCACCCGCCTGCGGAACCCGATAGGCCCGCACACGCTCCGGCAGGGCGAGGTAGGTCTCCAGCGTCTGGTGCCAGACCCGGCGGCGGCGGAGCGTCCACAGCAGGTGTCGCGCGGCGGTCAGCCTGACGTCGTGCTCAGGGACGACGGCAAGGCCGGCCGCCCGGGCGAACGGATACCCGGCGAGCAGGGTGTAGGCGCCTGCGGCCGGCTCGTCCGGTGCGATGAGCTCCAGGACCCGCAGCGCCAGCTCCGCCTGGCAGAGCAGGGCCGGCTTCACGTCGCCCAGCTCGGACGGGATCTCGCGCCACACCCGGCCCAGTTCTCTGCTGACCGCCTGATGCCAGTCGTCACGGTTACGCACGGGTACCTCCGTCCGGGGCGCCCGCCAGCCGGACGGCCGCCCGGTTCACCAGCTCCGTGTCAGTGAGCAAGGGCAGTCCTCGCGCCGCCGCAGGCCGGTGCCGGCGGTACACGTCGAGGTAGCCCGGCCGGTCCTGAACCCGATACCGGGGCACCACCCAGAAGGCCTCGTCGTAGGGCGGATCCGGTGCAACCGGCCAGGCCGACCGGCCGAGGAACGCGGGGTGCGCCCAGTCCTTGACGTCCACCGCCCAGACCCGTCCGTCCGGGAAGGTGATGTGCAGGTCGTAGGCGTCGAAGGCCGGCCACATCCGTACCCGCAGCCCCAGGCCGGTCAGGGCTTGTTCCAGGTCGGCCTCCGCACGCCCCGGACCGGTGACGAACTGCCTGAGCGGACGTTCCACCTGGAGGAGTTCGCCGACCTCCTCGACCGGCAGCAAGCTCCCCGAGGGCGGGGAGCCCTGCCGTCGGCACTGGTCGCGCTCACACCACCAGGCGCCGTCCTGCAGTGGCAGCAGCAGCGTCAGACAGCGGGCACAGGTGGTGTACGCGCCTGCCCGCAGGTAGCTCGCCGGGACCGGCAGGTAGATCCGCCGGACCAGCTCACGGACCGGGTCGAGCACGTGGTCGTTGGTGACCTCGAAGAACTCCACCGAGCTCAGCACCGGACGGTTGACCAGCAGCCGCCGGAACTCGGTGTACGCGTCCTCCTCGCCGCACTCGCGGCACAGTCGCAGCGCGGTACGAATGATGTCCCGGTCGCGCTGGCGCACCGCGCTGTCGGCCGTGCGCTCCGCCCATTCGTGGCAGAGCTCCGTGGGCCGGCCGGAGTGGGGATCGAGGAGGTGGTCGGCGTCGTCGACGGCATCGACAGGCAGGTCGAGCGGCCAGTCGGAGACCGGGCGGAACCGGCACCAGCTCAGCAGCTCGGGCAGACCTGCGGGCGGCTCGGCGCCTTGGAGCAGGCAGGCGAGAACGGTCCGGTTCAGTGCCCGCTGGGCCTCGTCGGGGTAGGGCAGGGTGAAGCCGTCCAGGCCGGTGAGCGCGTCCAGACCGACGAGCGCGGTGGCCAGCGTACGCAGCAGAGGGAGGCCGTCGTGCGCGGCCCACGCGGCCGCGTACGGGGGGAGCGGAGAGGTGTCGGGCACGGGTCAGCGTCCAGTGGTGTGTTCGAGGCCAGGGCGGCACCAGCGCAGGGTCTCGCAGCCGTGGCATCCGTGGCCGGGGGTGGCGGCGAAGGCTTCGTCCGAGACCCAGGGGCCGGCCAGAGCGGCGATGACCCGTCGCGCTTCTTCGACTGTCCGTTGATCGTCCGGGTAGAGCTCCTCGCACGCCGAGCCGTCCTCGTACAGCAGCTCGAGTTCGATCCGGGACCGGTGCGGGTCGCCGCCGAGGAGGTCGGCCGACAGCAGCAGGACGGCGAGGGCGAGTTGCGGGAACGCCTCCAGCAGCGGACGCCCCTCCCAGGGGCGGGACGAGGCGGTCTTCGTCTCCCGCCAGACCCACCCCCCGGCGTCCGTGTAGAGCAGGTCCGGGTCGGCGATGACGACGACGTCGAGCTCCGGGTCGTACGCCGTCAGACGCTTCTGGACCTGTACCCGTTCGCTCGACGGCAGGCCGTCGAGCGGGCAGAGGGCGGCGTGCTCGGAGAGCATCCGGAGGGCGGGTCCGGACTCCTCCGCGGAAAGGCGGGGAAGAAGGGCGGGGAGTACCGTGGCGCGGCAGCCGCGCCGGGCCCGGTGCTGCTCGTTGAGCCACGCGTCCACGGCGCGTCCTCGCCGGATCGCCGCGTTCTCCGGCTCGGGCGACTTCAGATGCAGAACACGAGTCAGATGGAACCTGGCCGGGCAGGCGGCATGGGTGCGCAGGTCGGAGACGGAGACGCTGCGCCGCCGGTGCGGGCGGAGCGGTCGGCCGGTGCCGAGCAGGAAGGGGATCCTGGGTGGCTGCGAACAGCTCGTCAGGCCTTCGCAGTCGATGCAGGCCGAGCCCGGATTGACCCGCTCGGCCTCGACGGTCCGGGCGAGGACGGGCTTCGTGTGGCGCACGTACTGCCGGGCGGTCTCTTCGGTGTCCCAGTCGGCGAGGAGTCGATGGGAGCCGTCACCGCAGCCGACCGCCACTACCCGGACCCGCTGCGGGCTGACGGCGTCCACGCTCGTCGGGCGGTACGGCTCGCCGAAGCCGGCGACGGCCGGGAGCCCGGTCGCGGCGACGGCGGCAGCCTCGGCGATCTCTGCCAGAGTCCTGCTCTTGACTGAGTTCACGGACAGCAGCCAGATCTCCCGGACACTGCCGTCGGCCGAGGTGTACCGGCGTCCCCAGGCGGTGCGCTCGTAGCGGAGTGCGCCGCGCGTGTCCGGTGCACTGAGATCTGTGGCGGTCACCCAGGCATGTTCGACCGGAAGGGTGTCCGGCCCGTCGTGCGCGTGCGCGGCCTGGTGTTCCATGCGCGCCGTAAGGAAATGCCGTACGGCTTCGGCGGTCCAAGCGAGATGGGCGGGGTGGCAGTCGCGTCGGGAGTCGAGCCCGCTCAGTGCATCATCAACGGTCTTCCCGTTGAACTCGATTGCGTCCAGTGCCGACATCATCGGCCCCAGCGCGAAGTCCTGGACCGGCTTGCGGCGCGACCGCGCCGGGGACTGTCGGACCAGCGGCCGGGCCCTCAGTGCGGCGCCGCGCGGGCAGCCCTGGGGGTCCTCCTGGAGCAGGGGGAGGGAGGTGCGGATGAGCCGGGAGCTGCCGGCGGTGCCGGGTGGAGGTTGCCAGACGGTCACGGGAGGAGACCCCCTCACAGGGTTCGGAGCGGTTCGGTCCGGGACACCAGGAGAGCGTACTTCTGTGAACTTAGTCAAGCGATGCTGTTATGTCTGATCGTGAGCGCTGTCGCGGTAGGGTATGTCGCGCATGATGCCACGGCGTACCAGGGGTGAGGATGGAAAAGGACGAAGTCGTCCGCGGCCGGTACCGGATCGTCGAACTGCTCGGCCAGGGCGGCATGGCCTGCGTCTGGAAGGCGATCGACACGGAGACGGGGGACCTGGTGGCCGTCAAGGAGATCCGTTCGGACCAGTACAACCAGGGTCGTCTGAGCCCCGCCGAACGCATCCGTCAGGAGAACGAGCTGCTCTTGCGGTTCGCGCGGGAAGGGCAGTTCCTCGCCGACCTCGATCACCGGGGCGTCGTGAGACTGCTCGATCGGGGTCTCCACCGGGGCGACCCCTACCTCGTCATGGAGCTGGTCGACGGCAGCCCGCTCGACAGCTTCCTCGGCAGCTTCCGGCCGCTGCCGTTCGGTGCCGCGATCGCGGTCGCAGTCGAGATCGCGGAGGCGCTCGTCCACGCCCATGCGGGCCAGGTCATCCACCGGGACCTGAAGCCTGACAATGTCGTGTTGACCGCGGACGGTTCGGTGAAGCTCATCGACTTCGGTGTCGCACTGCCGGACGACCCCGATGCCACCCGATACACCGCATACGGTGCCACGCCGGGAACGGTCGGCTATATGGCTCCGGAACAGCTCCAGGGACAGCACAAGGTCACGAAGACCGTGGACCACTACTCCTTCGGATGTGTGCTCTTCGAGCTTCTGACCGGACGTCAGCCGTTCGTCGACCGGCCCGACCGCAACTCCGCGACCCAGCATCAGCAGGACCTTCCGCCGCATGTCAGCGACCACCGGGGCGGCATCCCCCCTGAGGTCGACGATCTCGTCCGGCAGCTGCTGGACAAGGACCCGCGTCGGCGGTTCCACAGTCTCACCGAAGCCCTCGACATCCTCCGGCCCCACCTGCCGCTCCCGGATTCGCCGGCACCCAGTCCCGAGCTCGTGCCCGACCCGACGATGCGTTACCGGCTCCCTGGCGCAAGGCGCTCGCCGTCGCCCGGAGCCGGCGCGGCGCGACGTCCGGCTCCCCGCCGTGCGGCGGGCCGAGCAGTTCGGGCAGGTGCCGGGCGCGAACAGTTCGCCGCCCTGCTCGCACTCGCCGCTGCCGAGGCGGTCGGGCCAGGGCCCGGTCCGGCGCTCGGACGACTGGAGGAGGAGCTGGCGGGCGCCCGCAGGTCCTGGGGTCTCGGCCACCGCCCGGTGGCCGAGGCCCAGCTGCTCTGCGCCGACGCCGCGCGGCTGCACGGCTCCTGGGAAGGTGCCGGTCCGCTCTACCACGCGGTCGCGACGGCTCTGGAGCACAAGAGCGCGCCGGAGTTGCGGGCCCTCGCCCTCGAGGCCCGAGTGGGAGTGGCCGAGTGCATGGTCCCGGCCGGGGACCTCCGGGCCGCCTTCGACGGCTGGGCCGATGTGGTCCACGAGGTCGCCGGCCTTGTGGAGATGCCGGTCCGGGTCGTGGCTCGCTGCCACGAGGTGGCCCTGGAGCTCACGGAGGTCGGCAGGCCGGAGGAGGTTCGGGCATTCTTGGAGCTGCTGCCCCCCGGGTGACCTCAGCCCCGGGGCAGTCGGCCGGTCGCAAGCAGCTCGCCCAGCGTCCGGCCGATGCCTCCGGCGACCTCGCGCAGCTCGCGCACGGCGTCGTCGAACGCGGAGAGCCGCCGGTGGACCTCACCGTAGGCGCGCTGGTCGTCCAGCGGTAGCCGGGGCACCTGGAGCCGGCGCACGTCCACCCGCGACGAGGTAGAGGCATGCGTGCCCGCCTGCCTTGCGTTGGCCGGCGAACGCAGGCAGCCGGCCAGGAACCACGGATCGAGGACCGTCGGGTCGACCCGGATCAGATGGAGCTGAGGCCCGAGCACGGTGGGTGCCGCGAGATCCACCCAGGCGTCGAAAGCCCGGAGAGCGCCCACCACCACGATGTCCTGGGAACGCGACACCGTCATACTGCCCGCACGCTCGCCCTCGTTCGCCTCGGCGGTGGGCAGCCAGTGGTGCGGGCCGTCAGGATTCACGAGATCCGGGACCGCCAGGGTGCGAACCCCGTCGGCCGGCCGCTCACCTCGGCGCAATCGTGGCTCGGGAAGTGCCTGCCCGGTGTGGAGCTCGAGCGCGCCGGCGAGCTCCAGCTCACCGACGGTGGTGCTGGCGACGATGCCCTCGTCCGTCATGGGGACCAGTTCGGACAGTATCCGACCGAGGTCACGGGCCTCGTTCAGGCGCAGGTCGAACTGGGTCCAGGAAGGACGCAGGTCGGCGGCGGCCGCCGAATCCGGTGCGGGGACGTAGCGGGCCGGAGTCAGGTCGACCTGGTCGTCGAGGAGCTCGATCACCGGGACGGACACCGCGGCCGAGGATTCGTCGCTCCGGAGCGCGTCCAGAACGGTGTCGCGGAGCTGTGGCCAGTCGATCACCGACTGATTCGGTGTCGGTGCGCCGCTGCGTCCGACCGTGTCCACCAGTCGCACGACGGCATTCGCAGGATCGTCCGACGGTCGCCCCAATACCCAGATGTGCAGGCCGACTCCGTGCGGCGGGGCGGCACCCGGTGGCAGTGCGATCACCGTGCGCAGCGCCCCCGCACGCAGCAGTGCGCTCCGGATCCGTCGGCCCGCCCGCCGGGACGCCACCGCCGGAGGCAACACCATCACCGCGGTTCCGCCCGGCGCCAGCGAGGCGACCGCATGTTGCACCCACGCCAGTTCGGGTTCAGTGCGCGGTGGCTGTCCGAACAGCCACCGGGTGTCCGTTGCGACCTCGTCGTGTCCCCAGTCGCGTTCGTTCGACGGCGGATTGCAGAGCACGATGTCCGCCTCGATACCCCCGAGGGCGTCGGCGCGGAGGGTGTCCGCGACCGTGGTGCCTCCCTTTGCGCCTGCCATCAGCAGGCGCGCGGCGGCGACCGATGCGAGCGTCGGGTCGACATCCTGTCCCACCAGGGTGGGCTGCTCGGACCCGGACCAGTGCCGGGCCGCCGCGAACAACAGGGATCCGGTGCCGCAGGCGGGGTCGAGCACCATCCGTACAGACCGGGCCCGGGACGACCCGGCGATGCCGACCATGAGCTCGGCGAGTGGCTCCGGCGTAGTGATGATCTGGCGCACATGGGTACCGAGCCAGCGTTGGAGCAGGAACCCGAAGGTCTTGGCCGGCCCTTCGTGCTCTGCGAGCCGTACGGCCCGATCGATCAGGGATTGCTGCGCGGGGCTGGTCGGTAGCCGAACGGGCAGCGCACCGGGATCACCGGAGGGGCTCAGCTCCGCACCCACCACGGCCACCAGGGTCCCCATCGAGTTCCGGTCACCCAGCGCTTCGACCTGCGGCCAGAGCCTCTCGAGCCGGCCCGCGGCTGTCTTGCCCTTCTTCTCCTGGTCCAGCCATCTCTCCACCTCGGCCAGCAGGAACTGGGGGCTCGCGTCGCTCCCGCCGACCGGACTCGGGAAGTTCGGGTACCGACGCCGCCAGTTGCTCACGGCGGCGCGCCCGACGCCCGCGATCCGGGCGATCTCTGCCAGGGTCACCGAGACGGCCTGTTCGGCGGGGAGGGGCATCAGGAACTCCGATGAACGCGGGCGGCGGGATCGAGCAGGTCGACATCGAGGGCGATCCTCACGCTATCGCAGCACCCCTTGGTCATCCAGGTGTCCGTTGACTGAGTTTACGGCTTGCATTGCCCCTTGAAGGCTGCCGTCCGTTCACCCGCGCAGCAGCAGGGCAGGCCGGACCGCCGAGACCAACGGCCCTTCCTGGTGGCCTTCGCACCCGAGGTGCAGCTCGTGCCGGGCTCGGGTGGTGAGCACGTAGTACATCATCCGGACCGCCGCCGAAGTCGGGTCCTTGTCCGCGTCCACGTGAAGGTCGGGGACCACGACGGTGTCGAACCCGAGGCCCTTGGCACTGGCCCGGTGCGCGATGACCACCCCGGGGCGGGTCAGGTCCAGGGTCCGGTAGCGGCCGCTGGTGGCCTGGGACGTGTAGAGCTGCGGTCGCAGCCGGGGAGCGCGGCGCTCCAGGCGGGTCAGCAGGTCGAGCTGGGCGCGGGTGGAGCCGAGGACGACGCCGATGCTGCGCGCGGGTTGCCGTTCGGCGAGCGAGACCACCAGCTCGACCAGGGCGCCCGCGCCGGCGAACCGGTGCAACCGGGGGACGGAGCCCTCCCGGGACGGCAGCTCGGGCGGAGCGGCACCGATGTGGAATTCGGCCGCGAGTTCGGCGATCTGCCGGGTGTTCCGATGATTGCCGCGGACCTCGTGGGCGGCGGCACAGCCGAGCGCCCTGGTGATGTCGGCGAGCGTGGAATGGGTGTCGGTGAGACGTTGGCACTCGTCGGCGTAGACGGTGGTGCGGGCGCCCAGAACGCGGCACAGGCGGTAGAACGCGGGTGGCAGATCCTGGCCCTCGTCCACGACCACGGCGGGGACCGGAGCCGAGTCGACGGTGGCCGCACGGGTGTAGAACGCGGGCCAGTCGAACCAGCCGTCGTCCGTCTGCGGCGCGTCCCGGCCGTACCAGCCGGAGAGCCAGGCGTGCGCGGTCGCTACCTGGACCCCGCCCCGCGGCGTCCGCCCGCCACCGGCTGTGCCCCCGAGCCGGGCGACCACTGCCAGCAGCTCCTGACGGAGCAGGTTCGAACGGGTGAGCAGGACGGTCGGGGTCCCGGTCAGCGAGAGCATGACGGCCCGTTGCGCGGCCAGCAGGCTCTTCCCACTACCGGGAGGTCCGCTGACCAGGTGGTTGCCGTCGAAGGGCAGGATGTCGAGCGACTCGCGTTGCGCCGGAGTCAGGTCGAGGTAGCTGATCGTCACGGAGCCGGCTGCTCCAGCTCGGCGGCCGCCGCGGTACGGGCCGCGGTGACGGTGGACTCGAAGAAGCCGGGGACGTGGTCGCCGCCGATCACCAGGGCGCGGTCGAGCAGTGTGTTGCCGGTCTCGCAGCTGGTCTCCGGAAGCAGCGCACAGGCGTGGCAGGCAGCCCGGTTGAGGTTGCCGAAGCCCTGGCCGGTGTGCTCGGCGCACAGGGGGTCGGCGGAGCACCAGGCCGCTGCCTCGATCATCCGCAGGACGGTCTCGGCCAGGTGCGGGGCCTCGCCCTGCTGGACCAGCCCGCCCAAGGTGCCGTCCGCGTCGCCGGCCGCGGTGTAGACGAGCAGACCGTACTGGTCCTGCGCGGGTCGGGCGTACACACGCTCGCGCAGGCTCGCCGTGGTGTACCCGGACTCGAACGAGAGCTGGCGGATCAGCAGATGCGCGAGGGTGTGCAGGAGCACGAAGCGGGGGGCGAGCCGCGGGCCGGTCAGACGTTCGAGCCGGTCCTGCTGGAGCGAGCCCTCCAGGTCCGCCCGGATGGCGGAGACCCGTCGGCGGACGGCCTCGTCGGCCTCCCAGGAGCTGAGCCGCTCCTGGTCCAGGGTGAGGAGGATTCCCTCGCCGAACACCTCCACGGCCGGCAGCCACTTGAGCCGGTAGCCGGTGTCGGCCGGCACGACGGCCGCGTCCGGAGTGAGCCGACTGAACCCGGACAGTGCGCGGACCTCGCGCAACCGGTCGGCGAGAACGACCCGGCCGATCCGTTCGGCGAGGTCCGCCCACGGTTGCTCGGTCTCTCCGGCCAGGCCGAGTGAGCCCTCGCGGACGGCGAACCCCCGGGTCGCGGGCGGCGCCGGTGAGGTGAAGGCGGTCCACTCCTCGCGGCTGAGGTCGGGGCGCGCCGCCGCCGCGGCGGCACCGGCCGGCGGGACCGGTGACGGCGCACCGCGCTCCTCCGCGAGCAGGGCGTCCAGGAGGACATCGGTGGCCCCGGTGTCCTCCTCGATCATCTCGCGGAAGGCCGCCGCCCGCGGACCGTCCCCGGCCTTGCAGAGCGGCACCCACATGTCGTGCGCCCGGACCTGCTCGGCCAGTGCCCGCTCCGCCGGGGACCCGTCCCCGGCGGCCGGCTCGGCTTCGGGGATGTCGAGAGCGGAGTGGACCACCGGGTAGTACAGGTTGCCCGCGGTGCGCTGGACGATCTGGACCGGCTTCACACAGGTCACGGCCTCGTTGGCGCGTTGCCAGGGATTGCGCCCCGAGCAGCGCACGCCGTGGGTCCCGAGCACGTCGAGAAGGTTGCGCTGGGCCCGGCAGGTCGGTGCGGCGCATTCGACGGACAGTGCCTCCAGGCCCGCGGCGCGCTCGGAGTAGCGGAACCGCAGCTGTTCCCGGCCGGGGCAGGCACGGCGTTCGGCCGGATCGAGACGGGAGTGCGCCCAGAACCACCAGTCGACGTCGCCGAGATGGCCCGCCGCGCAGATCTGGACGAACCGCATCGGCGCCAGTCGGCGGGTCGGTGAGCAGAAGCGGCAGCGCGGCTCGGTTCCCGGCTTCTCGTCGGCGATGCGCCAGCGGACCAGGCGGCGGCAGGAGCCGCAGAACAGCCAGGTGGGGAAGCGGATGTACGGTGCGCCGGGTGCGTCCGGGCGGTCGTAGCGCTCGCCGAGCGCGGCCGGGGCCGCGTAGAACCCGCTCACCCCGAGCCGTGCCGCCAGCCGCGGTGACTCCACCGGCTGGCGGAGCCGCGGCCAGTCACCGATGCCCGCGGCGACGAACGACTCGCCCTGGATGTCCAGCACCGCACCCACCCCGAAGGGCAGCACGGTCTGGGACTGGCGGACCCTCAGTTTCCGGCTCACTGGTCGGTTCCCTTCACCGTCACCTGGCACTCGCGGTCGACGTTGCGCATGGAGTTCGGGGTCTCCCACAGGCCCCCGGACTGCTCGAACCCCTTCAAAAGGTTCGCCTGTCCTTTGCCCTGGCTGCTGTAGTACAGCCGCTTGCCCCCGGCGCGGGCGTCGAGAGCGGCCCGCTCCCACTCGGTGAGGAGGCCGTCGAGTTCCCGCCGGACGTCCTCGGCCGCTCGTGGATCGCTCGCGGCGGCGCGGGCCGCGAGCCGGTCGGCGAGCGTGCGCGCCTCCGCGAGCCGCTCCGGGAGGTCTCCGGCCGTGCTCTCGGCGGCCAGACCGAGCTGGTGGCGCACGAGAATGACCAGGGCAGCATGCAGGACCCGGCGGCGTGACGGCACCGACCACGGCGTGACGCTGGTCGGCTCGACGTGGCGGTACAGGGAGCGGTGGTAGACCCCGAAGCTCTCGTAGTGCGAGCGGTCGCGCGGCCGGGTGGCGTTCAGGAAGGTGACGACCAGGCCGGGGACACTGTGGCGACCGACCCGGCTGGTTGCCTGGATGTACTCGGCGGTGGTCTTGGGCTGTCCCTGCATCAGCATCAGGGCGAGCCGCTTCACGTCCACCCCCACCGACAGCATGTTGGTGCAGGGGAGGAAGGACACCGACTCCGGGTCCTGCCAGGGCCGCTCCAGCCGGTCGAGCAGCACCGGCTGCTCCGTCCGGCGAAGATTGCTGGTCAGTTCCTGGACCTGGTGGTCCGGCAGCGGACGGGAGCCGTTCCGGACGCTCAGGCTGCCGAGCTCCGCGGGGATGTCGTCGGCGGCCGCGGTGACGGTGCGGCCCAGCTCGCGCAGGCTGTGGTGGTAGGCAACGAGGGTCCAGTAGTCGTCGCGGTGCTCCTCGGGTAGCTCCCACGCGCCCTGGAGCATGGCCGCGGCCGCCGCCACCACCGCACGCCCCGCGGTGTGGCCCTGGGCCATGACTCCGAGATAGCGGCGGCCCGGCCGGGCCAGGTCGGGTTCGGCGAAGTAGGAGTGCCGGGCGTCCAGTCCGGAGGCGGGGAACAGCTGTACCTCGCTGCCGTAGAGAGCGCGGACCTGCTCGCCGGCCCGCCGGATCGTAGCCGTGGACGCCACCACCTTCGGCCCGGTCCCGTCGGCGTCTGTGCACAGTCCGAGGACCGCCGACTCGAACAGACCGACCGTGGTTCCGAGCGGCCCGGTGAGCAGGTGCAGCTCGTCCTGGATGACGAGCGACGGCGGCCGGCAGCCCGTCCCGGACCCGAACAGGCGTCCGGCATCCGACTCCCACGCCAGCCTGGCGAATTTGTCGACGGTGCCGAGGAGGAAGGTCGGCGGGTGGTCGTACAGCTGCTGGTCGACCACGGCCACCGGCAGTTCGCCGTGGAAGCGGCAGGTGTCGCGCGGGCAGAAGAACGCGAACGAGTCGGCGCCCGCGCGCACGCCGTAGTCGCCGATGTCCGGCGATTTGTGGGTGGGCACCAGGCGGGTGCCGCACCACGGGCACCGGTCCAGGATGAACACGTCCTCCGGTCGGGCTGCCGCCCTGACGTCCTCGAACAGCCGTCGTGCGGCGTCGTACGAGTTCGGGGAGGTGCCCTCGCCGACCCAGAGGCCGACCGTGAAGGGCTCCTCGCCCAGGGTCTGCGGATCGGCGGCGCGCAGCGCCTCCAACGCGCACACCGTGGTGGCCGTGCGCTGGAACTGCTGGGTGGTCAGGAGGCTCAACGTGTAGCGGCTCAGCACGGCCGTGCCGCCGCCGTTCGGCTCACGGCGGCGAAGCAGCATGGCGAACGCCGCCAGCAGCAGGTACGCCTCCGTCTTGCCGCCTCCGGTGGGGAACCAGATCAGGTCGGTGACCTGCCGGTCCGGGTGCTGCCGGTCGGCGACGCCGTCCAGGGCGAGCAGGAAGAACGCCAACTGGAACGGGCGCCAGGACGCCGTCCGGTCCGGCTCGGGCTCCGCCGGGACCGGGTCCCGCCGGGCCCGCCGCTCGCCGGCCAGATCAGGGGCGGAGTGGCGCATCTGAAGGGCCATCGCCCGGTTCGCTGTCCGGAAGGCCTGCAACAGCTCCGGGCGGTCGGGGTCGCACAGGCTGTCGACGCCAGACTCGATCCGGCGGACCGCCGCTCCGATCCGGTCCAGCACGCGGCGGGCGGCCGCCCGTCCCCACACCGGGACCTCGGCGCGGCACTGTTCCTCGTACCAGGAACGGTAGCCGGCTGTGAAGGCGTCCAGCTCCGCGCGCAGCCGGGACACGGGCAGACCGGGGTCCGCCAGACGATGGAGGCTCAGGACCGTCGCTCCGGGGGGCCCGGCGGCCCTGGTGGCCGGTACGTCCGCCTCCGGGAGCACGGCGGCGCGCAGGACCACGACGGGCCCGGTGCCATCGGTCGGAGTCCCGTCCGTCTCCTCCTTCACCGCGCAGCCGTGGCCGACCGCGTGGGTGCGCACATGGCGGTACAGCAGCCGCAGCTCCTGCTCCTCCGGGTCACGGCTGGCGAGCCGGATGCTCGGGTACTGGAGGACCGAGCCGTCCAGTGGCCGTGCCGAGAGCCCGACCTGGAACAGCATGTGGTCCCACCGCGGGGGGTGCCCCGGCGCGGGCTCGGTCCGAGCTGTGTTGACCAGGGCCACGGTGACCAACTGGCCGGAACCGAAGGACCGCCGACGGATCCGGATCTCGGCCCGCCCGTCCAGCACGGTCACGCGGTCCCGGTCCGAGGCCAGGTCATGGGTCTCCTCCGGAAGGGGCTCCCGTTGCCACCGGCGACCCCGGTCCCCGCGGAGAGTGCGGTAGCGCGCGGCTTCACAGCTGACCCGGACGGTGACGGCATCGGTGAAGAAGGTGAAGCCCAGCGAGGAGGGCAGCCAGGCGTTGGACTCGGGGACGGGGTCGAAGGACGGGCTCGTGTCCGCGGCGTCGGACTCCGTGCCGGGGCCGTCGGTCTCGTCGGCGGCCAGCTCCAGCTGCCGCTGGAGCTCGGAGTCCTGCGGGTAGAGGGTGCCCATGAGGTACTGCCGGTCCGGCGGCGCGTCGAGGATCTCCTCCGGTCCGTGGGTGGGGCCCACGAGCTGCCGGCGGAGGTAGCTGACCAGTTCGTCTCGGGGTTCCACGATGAGGCCCGTTCTCGCGCTTGGGTGGTGGACGGTGTTCGTGCTCCGGGGGCGCCGGACGGTCAGTGCCGGCTCCACCAACGGCGGGGGTCGGGTGCGGCGGACGGCTGGTACGACGGCGGGGGCGGGGCGGCTGCCGACTGCGGAGTCGCGGTCGGCGGAGCGCTCGGATGCGGAGGCCGCGGTGCTGGGGCGGGCGGGGCGGGCGGGGTCGAGTGGCTCGCTCGGAGTTGCCGTTCCAGCTCTGCGATCCGCGTGGCCGCGTCCGATTCGACCTGCGCGACCCGGGCGGTCGCCTGCTGGACGGCCTGGACCGCGCGGTCGGCGGTCGCGGCGCGGGCCCGTTCGGCCTGGCCGAGAGCAGCCCGGGTCTCCGCGTGATCCTGCTCGCTCAGGGCCAGGGCGGCTGCGGTGTCCTCCTGCGCCTGCCGGGCATCGGTGAGCCGTGCCGACAGCTCCTGGATGGCTTGCACCGCGCGGTCGGCGGTCGCGGCGCGGGCCCGTTCGGCCTGGCCGAGGCCGTACTCGGCCTCGGCGTGGGCCGCCTCCGCGGCCATGCGCATGCGCTCCGCCGCGGTGTACGCCTCTTCTGCCGCGGCGCGGGCGGCTTCGGCGTCGGAGCGCGCCCGCTCTGCCAGAGCCAGGTTCGCCGAGGCCTCCGACAGGGCCCGCTCGATCCGCGCCGCATGCTCCGTGACCTCGGCGTACTGGACGGCGCTGAGCTCGGCAGCACGTGCGCTTTCGTCATGCGCCGCCCGAACCTCGGCGAGCTGTTGGGTGAGCTCCCGGCGGAGGGCGGTCAGCTCCTCCTGGTGCGCGCGACGGAGGGCAGCGAGCAGGTCTCCGTCGTGGTCGAGGGACTCGGGGAGTCGGCCGACAGTGGGCTCGGTGGGCACCACTACCGGGACCGCGAGCGACAGCGCCGATGCGTGGGTGACCACCCGAGCCGGGGCCGACGACGTCCCGGCACTCGCGGTGCTGGTCCGGAACGCCTTCAGCGCGTCCCCCAACGCCAAGCGGGACTCCGGTCTCACCAATGGCCGGGCGGCCAGGTACTCCCGGGGCGAGGTGTCCAGCAGTGCCGAGCACGGTGCCTCGAAGAAATCCTCCGGCCGGCGCCCGGAGGATCGGAGCTGGTCCACCACCGTCGCCAGTGTGTCCAGTGCCCGGACCACCGGACGGTCCGGCAGGTGCCGCCCACGGGCTGCGGCCACAGCGGCCGCAGCCTCCTCGGCACCCAGGAGCGTCTCCAACAGTTGGGGCCCGAGCGCCATGACTGCGTACTCGGCGAGCCACCGCACGTTTCGCTCGAAGGGGATGGGCAGGCGGGTGACTTCTTCCCACAGGTCCGTGTACCGATGTTCCGGTACGCCCCTGACCTGTTCGTTCGGCCCGTTCGGCCCGTTCGGTTCGCTCGGTGCCGTGACGCCTGAGTTCTCGGCGTCCGCTGTGGATATCGGTGGCATGGCGGACACAGCTGGCACGGGCGTTCCGGTGAGGTCGGTGAGCGAGAGCTGGACGGGCGTTTCTGTTTCGGGCGTTTCTGATTCGGGCGCCGCCACCGGGTCGGGACCGAAGGCCTTCGGGTCGGGGACGTGTGCCGTCGTGGCCATCACCGCCGACGGTGGCACGTTCGGTACGGAGGGAACGCGTCGGACGGTTCGGCGTACGGCCTGCGGCCGCGCCGTCGCGGGCCGCTCCTGCCACGTCACTCCGAGCGATTCGAGCACGAGCCGGCGATGGGTCGGCAACGCCCTTCCACCGGTCCCCCCTGCCTTCACCTGTTCCGCGACCCATTTCCCCACCGCGAAGCGGCCTTCCGTCTCGCCGGGATGAGGGTTGCCCCGCTCCGTGCGAGGGGTCTCTCGTTGGCGGAATGCCCGAAGGGCGCTCACGCCCTCGGCCCACTCCCGCTCTCCGAAATCCTTGGTGATGGCATGGACGGCATTGCCCTTCGCCTTCAACCAGGGGTCCGAGAGCATCAGCCGCAGAGCGGTGGACGGCGAGCCTGCCGCGTCCGCGAAGGCCAGTCTCAGTAGCGGGACGACCTTGGCCTCCAACTGGCGGACCCGCTCGCGCGTGACGTTGAGGTCCTTGCCCACGGCGTCCAGCGTCGCGGGGTCTGACCCGTCCAGACCGTACCGACGGGTCACGATCCATGTGTACCGGTCCGGAAGCAGGGCGATGGCCGCAAGCATCTCAGCCTCGCTCTGTGCGTCGAGCACGGACTGTTCGGGCGACGGGATCGCGTGTCGCGAGTCCAGGAGGTCACCGAGGTGGACTCCGTCGCCGATCACCCGGTCCAACGAGTCCGTGCGGCGGGTGAGGCGTCGGATCTGTTCCACCTTCGCGACCGTGAGGTCGCAGGCCACCGCCACATCCGCCGCGCGGGGCGAGTGGCCGCGGGCCAACATCTCGCGCTCGGCGCGCGCCACCTTCTGGGCGAGCTCGTGCATATGGACAGGGATGCGGATCAGGCTTCCCTCGTCGGCGATGGCCCGGTGGATCGACTGCCGGATCCACCACGTGGCGTACGTGGAGAACTTGTGCCCCATCCGGGCGTCGAACTTGCGCGCCGCGCGAATGAGCCCGAGCTTGCCGTGCTGGGCGATGTCCTCGTACTCCAGCCCTTGGTCCAGAAACCTGGGGGACAAGGCGTGGACCAGACCCTGGTTGTGCAGGACCAGGCAGTCCCGGGCCCGGCGACGTTCATGGGCGGCCGGGAGCTCGGCCAGTTCCTGGTCGGTCGGCTCGTCTCCTATCCGTGAGGCGCCTCCACGCAGCAGGACGGCGAGACCGACCTCTTGCTGGGCGGTCAGTATTCGCTTCGCGGGGCGGGCCAGGAGACGGTCCTCGGCCATGACGGCGCGGGCGGCGGCCACGGCAGCGTCGGTGTCGCTCTGCCGGAACGGTATTCCGGGATCCCCAGCGGCGAGGTCGTCGGTATCCGGTCCCTCCGCACCCGGCTCAGTGCTCGGCGCTTCGCGGTCCTCCACGTGCCCGCTGGAGCCGTGAACGATCCTGGCGCCGGCCCGCAGCAGCTCGGCCTCGCGCGGTGAGAGCCCGGCGAGGCGGCTGACCCCTTCGAGTACATCGGGGCGTACGCCGCCGTCCGGATCCGCGAATCGGCGCAGAAGCAGACGAGTGAGGTCGAGACGGGGGGACGGTACGGCCCCGTTGCCGGCCGGGGAGAGCTTCACGGGGTCGGCACGTTCCGAACGGGGCGTACGGGTCGGAGGAACCGGTCCGTCGACACGCAGATTCATGCGGGAGAGTTCTCGGGCCAGCCGTGTACGTTCCTCTTCACTCAACCCGAGGGCGTCGGCCGCTTGTCGATAGACCTCGTGCGCGACCACTCCCCTTACCGCGGAGCGCCGCAGGTGGCCGTAGAGCTGAGCGAGTGCTGCCCGGAGGTCAGGACCACCACCTGGCCCGGTTGCGGGGCGGTTCATGTCACGCACCTTCGTGGCAGCGGGGCTCGAGGCATGCGACGGCTCGGCGAGGGACGCTCATGGTTACCGCGCACGGCGACCCTAGTGACGGTCCGTTATTGGTGTCAACGGACATGGCCTTGTCAGGGAGAAGGGTCGTCCGTATACGGCCCTGGCCTGGCGGCCGACGATCCCGGACAGGGGCCTTCGTCGCGTGGGCGGTGCAAGAGGTCACGACCGGGCAGAAGTTGCCCTGCGGGCGGGGGAGGGGTAGTGTTTTCTAGTCGCTCGACAGGGAGCACCGGACACGCAGCAGCGCGGACGGTCCCGGGGCGGCCAATTCTCTGGAAATACCATCGGCCCGGCTTCGGGTTTCTTTGGCGTGTCCATTTATGGGGATTGCGGCCGGATTCGCTTTTCGGAGCGGGGGTCGGCTACAGTTTGGAACGTCGGACGGGGCGCCAAGCCGCGGAAGACACCGGCAAGTCGGAACGAATGAAACTCCGGAAAACGGAGCGGAAAACGTCTGATAAGCTGGGAACACGAAAGAACGAAGCGCCCGGAGGGCCGGTGTGAAAGCCGCCTGAAGGAAGTGTCCGTTCCTTGAGAACTCAACAGCGTGCCAAAAGTCAAC
>NZ_JBIVGI010000045.1:0-49008 GCF_044748625.1 Kitasatospora sp. NPDC089913
CTACTGAGTAGCGGGGACAGGATTTGAACCTGCGACCTCTGGGTTATGAGCCCAGCGAGCTACCGAGCTGCTCCACCCCGCGTCGGTGAACACGACCTTACGCACCTGGCCGGTCGAAAGCCAATCGGTTGTTCCCGCACGGTCCGCCCCGGGCATCCGCCCGGCCGTCGGCGGCGACCTCCGCGCGGCTGCGCCCGGCCCTCGTGCGTCGGTCTCCCGGTGGCCGGCCGGCAGGCTGCTCCGCACCTGCCCGTAGGCCGTGAACAACCCTTCCGGGCTCGGAGTATGACGCAGCGTCCGGTCCCGTGAGCGGCGGGTTTGCGGGTGGGTGCGGTGTCGTGATTGGCTGCCGCCACCCACCCGCAGGCCCACCGGGGTGATCTCGCTCCGGGCTCTGCCGCGAACGCCGTTCACCTCGGCCTTCGCGGTGGCCGAGGACCTGCCGGTCGCCGTCCGGCGCGGGGCCGTTGAGGTCCCGCCGACGGGCGTGCACCCCGTGCGCGGTGGAGGGACGGGCGGCGCTCGTCCACCTGCGCGCGGGGCAGGACCGGCGGGCCGAGTGGGGCGGGCGGGTCCGCGCCGACCGCCCCGCTCGGTGCGAAGCCGGGGCGAGCCGGGCCCGGAACGAAGCCGGAACGAGCCCGGCCCGGAACGAGCCCGGCCCGGTACGGACCGCAGCGGACTCCGCGCGGTGCGCCCGGAGCGACCCCGCCGGGTCTCCGGGACGAATCTCCCGATTGTCCGGTCCGACCGCTGTGATCACACGATGATCACCTGTCGGCCGGTGCTCCGACGCCCGCCGTACCGCCCGGGCCGGTCCAATTTCCCTCCGTACACAGTCGGTGCGTACGTCCGGTCTGCCCGGCCGACGTGCGCCGCCGGTCCGTCCCCGCGTACGGAAGGCAGTCCAGCCCGTGGCCAGTACAGACCAGCAGCCCTCGCCCGACCGGCGGTTGACCGAGGCGGCGGCCCGGCTCGGCCTCGGCCGCCGCCGCTTCCTGACGGTCGCCTCGGCGGCCGCCGCGCTCGCGTTCACCACCGAGCTGCCGAGCGCCCACGCCGCCGACGCCGAACTCGCGCCCCGCACCCTGACCGAGGACCCGTTCACCCTCGGTGTCGCCTCCGGTGACGCGCTCGGCGACGCGGTGGTGCTCTGGACCAGGCTCGCGCCCCGTCCGCTGGAGCCCGGCAGCGGCCTGCCGCCGGCCGGACTGGTCCGGGTCGACTGGGAGGTGGCCCGGGACGAGGGCTTCCGCAGGGTCGCCCGGCGCGGCACCGCCAGGGCCCACGCCGAGTTCGACTGGTCGGTGCACGTGGACGTCGACGGCCTCGACCACGACCGGGTGTACTGGTACCGCTTCCGGGTGGGCGCCTGGACCAGCCCGGTCGGCCGGACCCGCACCGCCCCGGCCCGCAACCGCAACGTCGACCGGGTCCGCTTCGGTCTGGTCTCCTGCCAGGCCTACGAGGACGGTTACTTCACCGCCTACCGGCACCTCGCGGAGGAGGACCTCGACGCCGTCTTCCACGTCGGCGACTACATCTACGAGTACGGGATCGACGCCGCCGGCGGCGACCGCAAGTACACCGACCGGACCCTGCCCTCGCTGTTCGCCCACGAGACCACCACCCTGGCGGACTACCGGCTGCGCTACTCCCTCTACAAGACCGACCCCGACCTCCGGGCCGCGCACGCCGCCTTCCCCTGGTACGTCACCTGGGACGACCACGAGGTGGAGAACAACTACGCGGCGGGCATCCCCGAGAAGGGCCAGTCCCCGGAGGCCTTCGTCGCCCGCCGCGCCGCCGCCACCCGCGCGTACTGGGAGAACATGCCGCTGCGGATGCCGCGGCCGAACGCCGCCGAACTCAAGCTGTACCGGCGCCACCACTACGGGCGGCTGGCGCAGTTCGACATCCTCGACACCCGCCAGTACCGCTCCGACCAGGCCAACGGCGACGGCTGGCAGTACCCCACCGCCGAGTCGGCGGACCCGCGCCGCACCCTGATGGGCGCCACCCAGGAGCGCTGGCTGCTGGACGGCTTCCGCAGCTCCCGCGCGGTGTGGAACGTGGTGCCGCAGCAGGTGGTGCTCTCCCGCCGCAAGAACACCACCGCGGAGGTCTCCAAGCTGTCCATGGACGCCTGGGACGGCTACCCGGCCGCGCGCGAACGGCTGCTGGCCGGGGTGGAGGACATCGGCGTCGAGAACCTCGTGGTCCTCACCGGCGACGTGCACGTCGCCTACGCGATGGACGTCAAGCGCGACTTCGACGACCCGGACTCGCGGACCGTCGGCGTGGAGATCGTCGGCACCTCGATCGCCAGCGACGGGGACGGCGAGGAGCACCCGGGCAACTGGGCCACGCTGACCGCCGCCAACCCGCACCTGAAGTTCTACGACGGGCGGCGCGGCTACACCGCGATCACGCTCGACGAGGAGCACGCCCGCGCCGACTACCGGGTGGTCTCGCACATCACCCGCCCCGGCGGGACCGTGTCCACCGCCGCGTCCTTCGTCAGCGAGGCGTACAACCCGGGGCTCAGGCCCGCCTGACGCCTCCCCGTCCCGCCCCGGTCCCGTCCCGCCCCTGCCGCTCCCGCCCCGCCCCCGAGCCACCGGCCCGGTCGTACCGTTCCCCGATGCGGTACGCCCGGGCCGGTCCCGTCCCGCTGCCCTTTTCCCGGTCGTCCCGCCGACCGCCGTCGATCCCGCTCCGCGCCTTCGGGCGTCCGGGGGGTTCGTGGACGATGCGGAGGTGCCGTGAATCTGTGGTGATCGGCCGTTGATCGGCCGTAGAGCCGGGCCGTGGACCATCGGCGCCAGGGGAAAGCCGGTCCGACGGTCACCACCGTCCGGCGCCGCACTCGGGCCCGCCTGACGGGGGCGCGGGCCCCTGGTCCCCGGTACTTGGCCAACCCACGGAAGGCGGACGGAGCATGGACGGCGGTCACACCCTGCAGTTGACGGCGGGCTTCGGCGAGCTGCTCAGGATCCGGCGCGAGCGCATCGGACTGACCCAGCAGGTGCTCGCCGACCACGCGACACTGAGCGTCCGGGCGATCCGCGACATGGAGAGCGGACGGGTCCAGCGCCCCCGGCAGGAGACGGTCCGGCTGCTCGCCGACGCACTGCGGCTGGAGGGCCGCAGCCGCTCGGTCTTCGAGGCGGCCGCGCGACGCCAGGCGCTCGCCGAGGAGCCGCGCGACGAGCCGACCGCGCCGCCGGTCGCCCGGGGCGCGATCGTCGGCCGCGAACCGGAGATCGACGTGCTCACCGAGGCCCTCGCCGTGCACGGTGACCGGCTGGTCACCGTGGCCGGACTCGGCGGGGTCGGCAAGACCCGGCTGGTGCTGGAGGTGGCCCGCCGGCTGCACCTGACCGCCCGCTGGTCGGTGCGCTGGATCGACTGGGCCCGCCAGCCCGGAATGGGCCCGGAGCGCCGGGCCGACCTGGTCGCGGCGATCGGCGCCCACCCCACCCTGCTGGTCCTGGACGGCGCCGACGCCGGTGTGGAGACCGCCCTGCTGGACGAGCTGTTCCAGCGCTGCCCCGGCCTCAGTGTGCTGATCACCGCCCGGGTCGCGCAGCCGCTGCCCGGCGGGCAGGTGGTCCCGCTCGCGCCGCTGCCCACACCGGGCCCGGAACTCGACCACGACCCGGTGGCGCTGGCCGAGGTCGGTGCCGTCCGGCTGCTGCTCTCCCACCTGCGCCGCTTGCGCCCCGGGTACCGGCTGGAGCCGGAGGAGGCGCCCGCGGTGGCCGCGCTCTGCCGGCAGCTGGACGGGCTGCCCGGCGCCCTGGAGCTGGCCGCCGGCTGGTCGACGGTGCTCTCGCCGCGCCAGCTGGTGGCGCGGATGGCGGACGGGCCGTTCCAGCTGGGGCCGCCGCCGGCCGGATTCGGCGGGCGCGGGGGCGTGGGCGAGGCGCTGGACGCGGCGGTGGACCGGCTGACCCTGGGCCAGCGCGACCTGCTGGAGCGGCTGGCGGCCGAGCCGGGGGACTGGTCCGGGGAGGACGCCGTGGAGCTGAGCGGACGGCCGCCGCAGGAGTCGCTGGCCGCCGTGCACGAACTGCTGGCCAGTGGGCTGATCCGCAGCGTGCCGGCCCGGGACGGCGTCCGGTTCACCGTGCTGAACCTCTGCCGCCGACTGTTCGGCGGCGCCGGGGCGTACCCGCTGCTGGCGGCGGCGGGCTGAACCGCCGGACGGCCCAGGACCGGGCCGCCGGACGCTGAGGACCGGGCCGCCGGACGCCCAGGACCGGACCGCCGGACGGCTCGGCACCGGACCGCCGGACGCCCAGCACCGGACCGCCGGACGGCTCGGCGCCGGACCGCCGGAGGGCGGGGCACCGCGCCGCCGGGCCCGATACTGCCCGTCACTTGCCGGGCGAGCTGCCGGTCCGCCCGCCGGATCGTCCCTAGCGTTCTGCTCAGGCCGGGCCGGCCGGTCGCCGGTGCCGCCGGCCGGGACTCCCACCACCCACCGACTACAGAGGGTTTGCGCCGTGAACCAGTTGGAGCCGCAGCGCGGCGAGGCCGTACCGGCGGGTCTTGAGGTCGTCGTGACAACCATGTCCTCGGACTCGCACACCTGGAACCTGGTCTTCCTGCAGCTGCTGCTGGAGGAGCTCGGTCACCGGGTCACCAACCTCGGCGCCTGTGTCCCGGACGAGCTGCTGGTCTCCGAGTGCCGCCGGATCGAGCCCGACCTGATCGTGCTGAGCAGCGTCAACGGACACGGCTACCACGACGGACTGCGGGTGATCGCCGCGCTGCGGGCCTGTCCCGAACTGGCCCGCACGCCCACGGTGATCGGGGGCAAGCTCGGCATCGCCGGCTCCGGGGACCCGGAGCGGCAGCGCTCGCTGCTCGCCGCCGGGTACGACGGGGTGTTCGAGGAGGGGCGCTCGGTCGCCGACTTCCGCTCCTTCGTCGGCGCCCTGCCCGCGTCGGCCGGGCGGTCGCTCCCGGCCTCCGCCGGGCTCGCCCTGCCCGCTCCCGGCCGGGCGCTGTCCGCCGAGGCGGTCGTCGGGGTGCGGTCCGGGGCCACCGCCTCCGGGACGCGGCGATGAGCGGCCTCGCCACCGCGCCGCGCGGGGACGCCCCCGCCGCCCCGGGCTTCGGCGCCTTCGTCGCCCGCGCCAGGGCCGCCGGGACCCTGGTGGTCCAGCCCCGGATGGGCATGGCCGACCCGCTGCGGATGCGCGACGGCCTGCTCGCCACCCGCGGCGCCGCCGCCACCACGGTCGGCACCATCACCCTGGACAGCTACACCCGCACCGGGGACCTCGCCGCCGCCCGGAGCGCCCTCACCGAGGGTGTCGGCCTCAACGGCTACCCGATCGCCAGCCACCCGGTCGACGTCACCCGGGCCGTGCTGCGCGGGATCGCCGACGCCCGCTTCCCGGTGCAGGTCCGGCACGGCTCGGCGATGCCCGAGCACATCATCAGGGCACTGATCGCGGTCGGTCTGGACGCGACCGAGGGCGGCCCGGTCTCCTACTGCCTGCCGTACAGCCGCACCCCGCTCAGCGAGGCGGTGGCCTGCTGGCGCCGCAGCTGCGAACTCCTGGCCTCACTCAGGGAGTTCGGCGCGGAGCCGCACCTGGAGACGTTCGGCGGCTGTCTCATGGGCCAGCTCTGCCCGCCGAGCCTGCTGATCGCGATCAGTGTGCTGGAGGCGATGTTCTTCCGTCAGCACGGGCTGCGCAGCGTCTCGCTCAGCTACGCCCAGCAGCCCGAGCCGCGGTACGACGAGGAGGCCATCACCGTCCTGGGCCGGCTCGCCGACGAGCTGCTGCCCGACGTCGAGCGGCACATCGTCCTCTACGCCTACATGGGTGTCTTCCCGCGCACCCCCGGCGGGGCCAGGCTGCTGCTGGAGGACGCGGCCCGGCTGGCGGTGCGGACCGGCGCGGCCCGGCTGATCGTGAAGACGACGGCCGAGGCGCACCGGATCCCGACCGTCGGCGAGAACGTGACGGCGCTGGAGACGGCCGCCGCCGCGGCCGCCGCCGAGCGCCTGCGCCCGCCGCTCACCGCCGTACCGGACACCGGGGTCGAGGCGGAGGCGCGGGCGCTGATCGGGGCGGTGCTGGAGCTGGACACCGACATCGGCCGGGCCCTGGTCCGCGCCTTCGCGGCCGGCTACCTGGACGTGCCCTACTGCCTGCACCCCGACAACGCCGGGCGGGCCCGCAGCTCGCTCGGGCCGGACGGGCGCCTCCAGTGGTCGAACGTCGGCTCGATGCCGATCGCCGGCCTGTCCGGGGGCCCGCGCCCGCCGATCCTCGGCTCCGCCGAACTGCTCGGCGCGCTCTCCTACGTCCAGTGGAGCTACGACAGCCGCGCCGCCGAAGCCCGGGAGCTCGGCCGGACGACCGCCGACTCCGACCGGACATCCGCCGACTCCGCCCGGACATCCTTCGATCTCGACCGAACACCCGCCGCACCACGAGAGTTGGGACACACCACGCCATGACCACCGACGGGCCCACCCCCGCGACCGCCGCCGCGACGCTCCCCGAGCCCGGCCGCCACCTGACCTCCCCGACCACCCGGGCCGCCCTGCGGATCCAGCACCAGCTGCTGTTCGCCGCCCGCGAGTTCCTGCGCGCCCGGGGCTTCACCGAGCTGCTGCCGCCGATCATCGGCCCGGTCACCGATCCCGGTTCGCGCGGTTCCAAGCAGGTCGACATCGACTTCTACGGTCACCGCTACAAGCTGATGACCAGCGCGATCCTCTACAAGCAGGCTTCGCTGCTGGCCTTTGACAAGATCTTCTGCATCGCGCCGAACGTCCGGCTGGAGCCGCTGGAGACCGCCGGCACCAACCGCCACCTGGCCGAGTTCCACCAGCTGGACGTGGAGGTGGCGGGCGCCACCCGGGACGACGCGGTGCAGCTGGTGGAGGAGCTGGTGGCGCACATCGTCGGCAGCGCGGTCCGCGAGCTGCCCAAGGAGTTCGCCGAACTCGGCCGCGACACCGATGCGTTCGCCGAACTGCTGAAGGGCTCCTTCGGCCGGATGCGGCACGCCGAGGCGGTGGCGGAGCTCCAGGGACTGGGCCACCCGCAGAGCCCGGACGCCGAACTCGACTGGGCCGGCGAGGCGCTGCTCTCCGCCCGGCGCGACCGGCCGTTCTTCGTCACCGACTACCCCAAGGGCTCGCGCGGCTTCTACGACCGGGAGAACCCCGAGGACCCGGGCCTGCTGCGGAACTTCGACCTGATCGCGGCCGAGGGCTTCGGCGAGCTGTGCAGCGGCAGCCAGCGCACCAACGACTACGCCGAGATCATCACCCGGATGCGCGAGACCGGCGAGAACCCGCAGAAGTACCGCTGGTACCTGGACCTGGTCCGCGAGGGCGTGCCCGGCAGCGCCGGCTTCGGCATCGGGGTGGAGCGGCTGACCCGCTACGTCGCCGGGCTGGACGCGGTCTGGCAGGCCAGCGCCTTCCCGAAGCTGGCGGGGGTGGTGTCGCCGTGAGCGACCTCTCGGCACCCGGCTTCCCGGAGGAGGAGGTCCGGCACCGGGCCCGGGCCGGGACGGCCGCCGCCTTCCCGCCGCCCGGCAGCTACGGGCAGGTCCTGCTCGGGGCCGAACCCCCGGCGGAGGGGCGGACGGCCGGGGACGCGCTGGACGCCCTGCGGATCGTGCCGCCGGTGTTTGTACCGCAGCGCCTCGCCCGGCTGATCGACCTGGGCCGCGAGCCGGACTACCGGGACGTCGAACTCACGACGGCCATCGGCGGGTTCACCTCGGCACTGCCGGTGTACGTGTCCGCGACCGGCTCCACCCGGGCGGCCGGCGGTGACATCGGCCTGGCGCTGAGCCGGCAGGCGGGCGCGCTCGGCCTGCCGATGGTGATCGGCGAGAACGTCGTCCCGGTGAACGGCTACGGCCGGCTCGGCGAGGCCGCCGACCGGGCCCTGCTCGGCCGACTGCGCGCCTACGCGGAGGAACTCCCGGACGGGCTGGGCGGGGTGGCCGTCCAGCAGTCCACCGAGGACGCCGACGCCGAGGTGTGGAACCTCGTCTACAGCGACCCGGCGGCCCTGCCGCTGCTCGAATCCGGGCGGCTGGCCTTCGAGTTGAAGGTCGGCCAGGGCGCCAAGCCGGGCCTCGGCGGGATGACCGTGCTGGACGCCGCGGACGCCGAGCGGCTCGGCGACCGTTACGGCATCGACCCGGTCTTCGGCGACGACGGACGGGTCCTGCGCGCCAGTACGCCCGGCACCTTCACGGCGGAGATCCTGCGCCAGCAGGTCCGGCTGATGCGCAACAACTTCCCGCGGGCCCGGATCTGGGTGAAGCTGCACCCCGGCCGGGACGTCGCCGAGGCCGCCCGGGTGGCCGCCGAGGCGGGCGCGGACGCCGTCACCGTGGACGGTGCGGAGGGCGGCACCGGCTGGGCGCCCGGGGTGTTCCCGGCCCAGGTCGGCCTGCCGCTGGCGGAGTGCCTGCGCCGGCTGGCCGCCGCCGGGCCGCCGCCCTGCCTGCTGGTCTCGGGGCGGATGTGGGAGGGCGGCCGGGCGGTCAAGAGCCTGGCCCTGGGCGCCCGGGCGGTCGGCCTGGGCCGGGCGGCCCTGCTGGCCGCCGCCGAGGACCCGGAGGACGGGCTGATCCGCTTCGCCGACTGTCTCGCCCTGGAACTGCGGCTGCTGATCAGCGCGCTCGGCAAGTACACGCCGGCCGCGCTGGAGCGCGCGGACGTGTGGTCCCCGGACTTTCCCCAGTAATTCCCGCCCCCACCTCACCACCGTCTCCACGACAATCGCAGACCGTATTCCCGCGAGCCCGTCGCGGCGCCTCCGTGCGCCCCGGCGGGCCGTCTGCGTCTGCGGCAACTCTGTTGTGGTGAGCGGCAGTTGAAACTGCCGATGGTCTTCCGGGAATTCTGCCGATCGGCCCCGGAAGGCGGGCCTATCGTCGAGACCACTGCCCGCAGCATCGTTAATTCATCGGGGTTGGATGATGGAATCTCGCGGTTTCCCCTTCATATCCGTCGCGCGCCGGTTCCCGGACCGCCCGGCCGTCCGGCTCGGCGGGCGGACCGTCCGCTACCGGGAGCTGGACGAGCTGAGCGGCGCTCTCGCCGCCCGGATCGCCCCCGGCCGCACGGTCGCCGTCACCGGTCGCGACCGGCTCGACCACCTGGTCGGCCTGCTCGCCGCGCTCCGCGCCGGTGCCACCTACCTGCCGCTGGACCGGGACGCCCCGGAGGAGCGCAACCGCTGGATCCGCGAGGACGCCGGCGCCACCCTCGCCCTCACGGACGGCGAGCTGACCGGCGAGCCGGCCGGCGACCTGACCGGAGAGCCCACGGGTGAGGCGGCCGCGGACCTGCCGGACGAGCCGCCCGCCACCGCCGGCTACCTCATCTACACCTCCGGCACCACCGGCCGCCCCAAGGGCGTGCACGTCCCGCTCGCCGCCCTGGCCGGCCACCTGGCCGCCGCCGTCGAACGCTTCGGCCTCACCGCCGAGGACGTGGTGCTGCACCTCGCCCGCCCCACCGTCGACGTCGCCGTCGAGCAGGTGCTCACCGCGCTCTCCGCGGGCGCCTGCCTGGTCGTCCCGGAACAGCAACTGCTCGCCCCGGACGCCCTGCTGGACCTGCTGGACACCGAGGGCGTGACCGTCGCCAACCTGCCCGCCGGCTACTTCCAGGAGGTCGTGCCGGCCGTGCGCGACCGGGGCCGCGAGCGGGCGCCCCGCACCCTGCGGCTGATGATCTCCGGCAGCGACCGGCTCCACCCGGACGCCGCCGCCACCTGGTGGGACGCCACCGGAGTGCCGCTGCTCAACGCCTACGGCCCGACCGAGACGGTCGTCACCGCCACCACCCACCGGCTGGCCGGCCCCACCGCGCACGGCGCCGGGTCCGTCCCGATCGGCATCCCGCTCGGCGACCGCCGCACCTACCTGCTGGACGACCGGCTGCGGCCCGTCACCGCCCCCGGCGAGGCCGGCGAGCTCTACCTCGGCGGCCCGCTGCTCGCCGCCGGCTACCACGGCCGCCCCGGCCAGACGGCCGGCCGCTTCGTCGCCGACCCCTTCGCGCCCGAGCCGGGCGCCCGGATGTACCGCACCGGCGACGTCGTCCGGCGCGAGGCCCCGGACGCCCCGCTGGAGTTCGTCGGCCGCGCCGACCACCAGGTGAAGATCCGCGGCTTCCGGGTCGAGCCCGGTGAGATCGAACAGGTCCTGGCCGCCCACCCGGACGTGGCCGGCGCCGTGGTGGTCGCCCACGAGGGCCGGCTCGCCGCCTACGTCACCGGCGCCGCGCCGGACCCCGGCGCGCTCCGCGCCCACCTGGCCGAGCGGCTGCCCGAGCACATGGTCCCGGCCACCGTCACCGCGCTGGACGCCTTCCCGCTGACCGCCGGCGGCAAGGTCGACCGCGCCGCCCTGCCCGAGCCGCAGGCCGAGCCGCCCGCCGCCGCCCCCGCCGGGCGCCCGCTGCGCACCCCCGCCGAACAACTGATCGCCGCCGTCTGGGCGGACGTCCTGGGGGTGCCCGAGGTCGGTGCCGAGGACAACTTCTTCCACCTCGGCGGCGATTCGCTCACCGCCGTGCGGGTGGTCGGCCGGGTCTTCGACGCCTTCGGCATGATCTCCCCGTACGCCATCTTCGACGCCCCGACCCTGGCCGGGTTCGCCGCCGCCGTCACCGCCTCCGCGGGCGGCGAGCGCCCGCCGCTGACCCGGGCCGGCGCCACCTCGGCGCCGCTGTCCAGGTACCAGCGCGGGCTGTGGTTCCTCGACCAGATGAACCCGGGCGCGCCGACCTACATCGTGCCCTGGGTGTTCCGCTTCGCCGGACCGGTCGACCCGGAGCGGCTGCACCGGGCGCTGGCGGGCGTCGCGGCCCGGCACGAGGCGCTGCGCACCACCTTCGAGCTGACCGAGGACGGCCCCCGGCAGGTGGTCCACCCCGCCGTCGAGGTGCCGTTCACCGTCACCGACACCGAGCCCGGGCGGGTGGACGGGCTGGTCGCCGAGGCCGCGCTGGTCCCCTTCGACCTGGAGACCGGCCCGCTGCTGCGCGCCCACCTCTACCGCACCGGCGACACCGCCACCCTGCTGCTGCTCTGCCACCACATCGTCTGGGACGAGGGCTCGCTGCCGGTCCTGGAGGGCGAACTCGCCGCGCTGTACGAGGAGCCGGCCACCGGCCGCCCGGCCGCGCTGCCCGGGCTCGCGGTCCAGTACGCCGACCACAGCGCCTGGCAGTACCAGGACCGGGAGAGCGCCGAGCGCCAACTCGCGCACTGGCGCGAACACCTGGCCGACGCCCCGACCGAGCCGGTGCTGCCGACCGACCGCCCCCGGCCCGAAGTCCCGGAGTTCCGCGGCGACTTCCACCGCTTCGCGATGCCGCGCCCGGTCGCCGAGGCCGTCCGCGCGCTGGCCCGCAGCGAGGACGCCACCCCGTTCATGGTGCTGCTGGCCGCCCTGGCGCTGACCCTGCACCGCCGGACCGGGCAGCGCGACCTCGTCCTCGGCTCGCCGGTCAGCGTCCGCGGTGGACGGCCCGAACTGGACGCCCTGGTCGGCTACTTCGTCAACCTGCTGCCGCTGCGGGTGCGACTGGAGGAGGGCGCGGACTTCCGCGACCTGGTCCGGCACGTCCGCGAGGTGGCGATCGCCGGCTACCGCCACCAGGAGGCGCCGTTCGACGACATCGCGGCCACCGTCCTGGAGGACCGCCCGGACGACCGGGCCGAGAACCGCAACCCGCTCTGCCAGGTGCTGCTGGAGCTGCACC
This sequence comes from Kitasatospora sp. NPDC089913, assembly GCF_044748625.1. Lineage (NCBI taxonomy): Bacteria > Bacillati > Actinomycetota > Actinomycetes > Kitasatosporales > Streptomycetaceae > Kitasatospora > Kitasatospora sp. NPDC089913. Next base: position 11,780 of record NZ_JBIVGI010000045.1, read on the forward strand.
CGCTGGACTCCCGCCCGCTGACCGTCGGCGGCATCGAGGTGACCCGCGAGCTGCACTCCAACCCGGTCTCCCGGTTCGACCTGTCGATCTCCGTCGACGACCGGGGCACCGACTTCACCGGCCGGTTCGAGTACGACTCCGACCTGTTCGACGCCGCCACCATGGCGGAGCTGTGCGACGCCTGGCTCGGCACCCTCGCCACCGTCGTGGAGACGCCCGTGCACGCCCTGGTCGAGGCCCGGGCGGCCGCCGCCCCGCAGGCCCTCGCCGTGGTCTCCGGCGAGCAGCGGATCGGCTACGGCGAGCTGAACACCCGGGCCAACCGGCTCGCCCACCACCTGGCCGAGGCCGGCACCGGCCGCGGCGACACCGTCGCCGTCCTGGTCGAGCGCGGCCCGGACCTGGTGGTGGCGCTGCTGGCGGCGCTCAAGACCGGCGCCGCCTACACCCTGCTCGACCCGGACTTCCCGGCCGAGCGGCTGGCCGGGGCGGTCGCCGACAGCGGCGCCGCGCTGCTGGTCACCCACCGCCGCGCGAGCCCGCCGTTCCCGGTCGGGCGCCACCTCGACCTGGACGCCGAGGCCGCCGCGATCGCCGCCCGTCCCGGCCACGACCCGGGTCTGCCGGTGACCGGCAAGGACCTCGCCTGCGTGATGTTCACCTCCGGCTCCACCGGCCGCCCCAAGGGCGTCGCCGTGCCGCACCGCGCGCTCACCACCACCTACCTCGGCCAGGACTACGCCCGCTTCGGCCCCGAAGAGGTCTGGCTGCAGTGCTCCCCGGTCTCCTGGGACGCCTTCGCCCTGGAGCTGTACGGCGCGCTGGCCTTCGGCGGGGTGTGCGTGCTCCAGCCCGGTCAGCGGCCCGACCCGCAGGCGATCGCCGAGCTCACCCGGCGCCACGGCGTCACCCAGCTCCAGTTGTCGGCGAGCCTGTTCAACTTCCTGCTGGAGGAGTTCCCGGCGACCTACGACGACCTCAAGGTGGCGTTCACGGCCGGCGAGCGGGCCTCGGTCACCCATGTCGGCAAGGCGCTCGACCAGTATCCGGGGCTGGTGGTCGCCAACGGCTACGGCCCGGTGGAGAGCCTCGGCCTGACCACCTGCCACCGTGCCACCGCCGAGGACGCCGCCGGGGCCACGATCCCGATCGGCCGCCCGCTGCACGGCAAGGCGATCCACATCCTGGACGAGCGGCTGGAACCCGTCCCCGACGGCACCACCGGCGAGCTGTACGCGGCCGGCGGCGGCCTCGCCCACGGCTACCTCGGCCGCCCGGCGCTGACCGCGGAACGCTTCGTCGCCGCCCCCTTCGGCGCGCCCGGCGAACGCCTCTACCGCACCGGCGACCTCGGCCACCGGCGGTCGGACGGGCTGCTGGAGATCACCGGGCGGATCGACGACCAGGTGAAGATCCGGGGCTTCCGGGTCGAGCCCGGCGAGATCGAGGACGCGCTGACCCGCCACCCCGCCGTCCGGGAGGCCGTCGTCACCGTGCACCAGCCCGCCCCCGGCGACCACCGGCTCGCCGCCTATGTGACCCTCGACAGCGCGGCCGTCCCGGCCGGACCGGAGGCGCTGCTCGACCACCTGGCGGCGCTGCTGCCCGAGCACATGGTGCCCGCGACGGTCGACGTGCTGGACGCGCTGCCGCTCAACCCCAACGGCAAGGTCGACCGCAAGGCGCTGCCCGCGCCCGCCGAGCGCCGCGCCGGGGCCCCGGCCGACCCGCTCACCCCCGACCCGCTCACGCCCGGTCAGCGCCTGGTGGCCGACGCCGTGCGGGCGGTGCTGGAACTGCCCGGCGACCTCGGCCCGGACGACAACTTCTTCCGGATCGGCGGCAATTCGCTGGCCGCCGTGCGGGTCGCCATGCGGCTCTCGCAGGAGACCGGCACCAAGGTCCCGCCGCACGTGGTGTTCCGCGGCCGCACCGTGGGCGCCATCGCCGAACGGCTGGCCTCGTGATGACGGGCCGCCCCGACACCGCTCGCACCGACGCTCGCACCGAAGGGAACGAGGCCGTGCGCCCGTCCGACCCCCCGACCCCCGCTCCTCCTGCCGACGCCGTCCGCACCGCGCCCGCCTCCGGCCTCCAGCGCGGACTCTGGTTCCTCGACCGCCTCGACCCGGACGCCGTCACCTACACCACGCCCTGGACGTACGAGGTCACCGGCCCGCTCGACCTCGACCTGCTGGCCAAGGCCCTGGACGCCGTCACCGCCCGGCACGAGGCGCTGCGCACCACCTTCGCCCTGCACCCCGACGGCCCCCGCCAGCACGTCCACCCCGGGCTCGCGGTGCCGCTCGCCGTCACCGACCTGCGAACCCTGCCCGCGGACGAACGCGACGCCCGGGCCGAGGAGTTGATCGCCGAACGGTCCGCGCTGCCGTTCGACCTCGCGGCCGGCCCGCTGCTGCGCGCCGAGGCGCTCCGGCTCGACGACGAGCGCACCACCCTGCTGTTCGTCGTCCACCACATCATCTGGGACGGCTGGTCGGCCGACCTCTTCGAACGTGAACTCACCGACCACTACCGGGCGTTCCTAGAAGGGCGGACCCCGGACGCGCCCGCCCTCGGCACCCAGTACGCCGACTGGGCGGAGGAGGAGCGGCACACCTCCTACGAGGAGCACCTGGCCTACTGGAAGGACCGGCTGGACGGCGCCCCGACCCTGCTCGACCTGCCCGGCGACCGGCCCCGGCCGGCCGAGCGCGGGGAGCGCGGCGGAACCGAGCACTTCGGCCTCGCCCCCGGCAGCGCAGCCCGGGTCCGGGAGCTGGCCGAGCAGGAGGGCGTCACCCCCTTCACCGTTCAGCTCGCCGCCTTCGCCCTGCTGCTGAACCGCTGGACCGGTGCCGACGACCTGCTCGTCGGCACCCCGGTCACCACCCGCAACCGGCCCGAACTCGCCGATCTGCTCGGCTACTTCGTCAACCTGCTGCCGCTGCGGATCCGGCTCGCCCCGGACACCGCCTTCCGGACGCTGCTGGCCGACATCCAGGACGGCGCCTTCGACGCCTTCGGCTACCTCGACCTGCCCTTCGACCAGCTGGTCGACCGTCTCGGCACCGCCCGCACCCCGCAGCACCCGCCGCTGGTCCAGGTGGTGTTCGGCGCCCACGGCGAGGACAGCACCCCGCTCGCGCTCGGCCCGGCCACCGCCCGGCGCACCGTCCGCGCCAACGGCACCAGCAAGTTCGACCTCACCTGGTCGGTCTTCGAACCCGTCGGCGACGGCGGCGGCGAGATGCGTGGCGAGGCCGAGTACAACGGCGACCTCTTCGACCCCGGCACGATCCGGCGGCTGGCCGCCGACTACGCGGTCCTGCTGGACGCCGCCCTCGCCGACCCGGACGCCACCGTGCTGCGGCTCACCGCCGCCCCCGCCGCCGGGGCCCGGTCCCGCCCGGCCCGGCTCGACGAGGGCCACTGCCTGCACCACCTGTTCGAGCGGGCCGCCGACGCGCACGGCGACCGCCCCGCCGTCGACGACGGGCGGGAACGCCTCGACTACGCCGAACTCGACCGCCGGGCCAACCGGTTGGCGCACACCCTGATCGAGCGCGGCGTCCGCCCCGGCGACCGGGTCGGCCTGCTGCTGGAACGCACCGCCACCGTGCCGGTCGCGATCCTCGCCGTGCTCAAGGCCGGCGCCGCCTACGTGCCGGTCGACCTCGTCGCCCCCGCCGATCGGGCCGCCCTGGTCTTCGGCGACACCGCCGTGCGGGCCGTCCTCACCGACCGCCCCGACCGCGCCCCGGACGGCCCCTGGCCGACCCTCGACCTCACCGTCGGCGGCGCCGGAGCCGCCGAGGTCGCCGCCCGCCCCGACACCCGCCCGCCCGCGGTCGGCCGCCCCGGCGACCTCGCCTACCTGATCTTCACCTCGGGCTCCACCGGCCGCCCCAAGGGCGTCGCCGTCGCCCACGAGCACGTCAGCCGGCTGCTGGACTCCGGCCGCGAGCACTTCGGCTTCGGCCCGGACACCACCTGGACGCTGTTCCACAGCTACGCCTTCGACTGGACCGTCTGGGAGCTCTGGGGCGCCCTGCTGCACGGCGCCCGGCTGCTCGTCGTGCCCTACCTGACCAGCCGCTCGCCGGAGGAGTTCGCCGAACTCCTCGACACCGAGCGGGTCACCCACCTGTGCCTCACCCCGTCCGCGCTGCGCCAGCTCGAACCGGCCCTGCGCCGCCGCCCCCGCGCCCTGCCCGCCCTGCGCTGGATCATGCTCGGCGGCGAGGCGCTCGACCCGGGCGTGGTCCAGCGCTGGCACGACCTCGACCCGCTGCCGCCCGCCCGGCTGTGCAACCTGTACGGCATCACCGAGACCACCGTGCACGTCACGATCCACGACGTGGCCGAGGGCGGTGCCGGCTTCGAACGCAGCCTGATCGGCGACCCGATGCCGCACCTGACCGCCGCCGTCCTGGACGACTGGCTGCGGCCCTGCCCGCCCGGGGTGCCCGGCGAGCTGTACATCGGCGGCGGCAGCCTCGCCCACGGTTACTGGGGGCGCCCCGGACTCACCGCCGGACGCTTCGTCGCCGACCCGGCCGGACCGCCCGGCGCCCGCCTCTACCGCACCGGCGACGTCGCCCGGCGGCTGCCGGACGGCGGCCTGGAGTACGTCGGCCGGGCCGACTTCCAGGTCAAGCTGCGCGGCTTCCGGATCGAACTCGGCGAGATCGAGAACGCCCTGGCCGCCCACCCCGACGTCGACGCCTGCGTGGTGACCCTCCACGAGGACCGGCTCGCCGCCTACGTCACCGGCCGCGCCCCGGCGGACGCGCACGAGTTCCTCGGCCGCTCCCTGCCCGCCTACATGGTCCCGGCGAGCGTCACCGTGCTCGACGCCCTGCCGCTGACCGTCAACGGCAAGGTCGATCGGGCCGCGCTGCCCGCCCCCGGCCGCGCCGCGCCCACCCGGGCCGGCCGGCACACCGAGGCCCGCAGCCCGGAGGAGGAGCTGTTCGCCGCCGTCTGGACCGAGGTGCTCGGGGTGCCCGGGATCGGCGTCCACGACGACTTCTTCCACCTCGGCGGCGACTCCATCCGGGCCGTCCAGCTCGCCGGAGCCCTGCACGACCGGGGCTGGCAGGTCTCGCTGCGGGACGTCTTCAACGCCCCCACCGTCGCGGCCCTGCTGCCGCTCGCCCGGCCGGTCGAGGCCGCCCCCGGCGCCGATCTGCCGTTCGCGCTGATCGACGAGGAGGACCGCGCCGAGCTGCCGCCCGGGATCGTCGACGCCTACCCCATGGTGTCGATGCAGCTGTCGATGGTCTTCCACATGGAGGTCGCCGGCGGCACCGACAGCTACCACAACGTCAACTCCTACCGGATCAGCGGCGACCTCGACGAGACCGCGTTCCGCCGCTCGGTCAACGAGGCGATGGCCCGCCACGCCGTGCTGCGCACCGGCCTCGACCTCTCCGGCTACGGCGAACCGCTCCAGCTGGTGCACGGCACCCTGCCCGCCCCGGTCGAGTTCGCCGACCTGCGCGACCGGCCCGAGGCGCAGCAGGACCCCGAGGTCCGCGCCGTGTTCGAGGACCACCGCGACCGGCCGTTCGACCTCGCCGAACCCCCGCTGTTCCGGATCACCGTGCAGCGGCTCGCCGACCGGGCGTTCCAGCTCACCGTCTCCGAGCACCACGCGATCCTGGACGGCTGGAGCTTCACCTCCCTGCTCACCGAGATCCTCGAACGGCACACGGCGCTCACCGCCGACCCGGTCTCCGCTCCCGCCGCGCCGCCGCGCACCGCCTTCCGCGACTTCGTGGCCGTCGAACGCGCCGCCTCCACCGACCCGGACTCCCTCGCCTACTGGCACCAGCGGCTCGACGGCGCCACCGGCCAGCTCTGGCCCGGCAGCGAGGACGTGCACGAGCTGCCGCGCACCGTCGAACGGGTGCTGCCGGACGCGCCGGGCCAGCTGCGCGCCGTCGCCGACGCGCTCTCCGTCCCGGTCAAGTCCGTCGCCCTCGCCGCCCACCTGTACGCCCTCGCCCGGATCACCGGGCGGCAGCGGGTCACCACCGGGCTGGCGATGAACGGCCGGCTCGAACGGCTCGGCGGCACCGAGGTCTACGGGCTGTTCCTCAACACCGTGCCGCTGGTCGCCGAACCGGGCGAGGACCTCGCGGCGCTGGTGCGGCACGTGCACCGGGAGGAGCTCGACATGATGCCGCACCGCCGGGTCCCGTTCGCCCGGCTGGCCCGGATGATGGCCGACACCGCGCTCGACAGCCAGTTCGGCTACCTGCGCTTCCACGCCCTGGGCCGGCTCAGCGCGGCCCGGATCGAGGACGGCCGGATCGGCAGCGAACCCACCTACCGGCACGAGCCCAACAGCTTCACCTTCGGCGCCTCGCTGATCCAGGACCCAGCCTCGCAGCGGGTGCTGCTCGCGGTGGACCACCAGCGGGCGCTGGTCGACGACGCCACCGCCGAGGAGTTCATCGACACCTACGCCGGGGCCCTGGCCCGCCTGGCCGGGGAGGTCTGACCGGGCCCGCGAGCAGGGGTGGCGCCGGTGCCCGACCGCGGGCAGCTGTCCGGGCCCGGCCCCACCCCCTCCCCGCCCCTCCCCGCCCCTCCCCGCCCCTCCCGGCGCCGCGCCCCGCCGCGCCCCCATGACTTCGCACCACCGCCCGACCGCACGCCGTCCCGCCCCGCCCCGTCCGACCTCATCGAGATCGAGGAGTACCCCGCCATGACCACCTTCGCCGAGCCGGCCGCCACCACCTCCGCCGACACCCCCGGCTCCTCCACCGCCCCCGCCGACCTGCTGGCCCGGCTGCGCGCCGCCGTCGCCGCCCACCCGGCGCGGCCCGCCGTGCACGCCGCCGACGGCAGCCTCGACTTCGCCGCCCTGGACCGCCGCACCGCCGCCCTCGCCGCCGCCCTCCGGGCCACCGGCGTGCGCCGCGGCGACAAGGTCGGCGTCCACCTGGCCCGCACCCTGGACCTGCCGGTCGCGCTGCTCGCCGTCTGGCGGGCCGGCGCCGCGTACGTCCCGCTGGACCCGGCCTACCCCGCCGAGCGGATCTCCTTCATGGCCGCCGACGCCCGCCTCGCCGCCGTGGTCAGCGCCGAGGCGGCCCCGCCCGTCCCGGCCGGCGTCCCGGTGCTGCGCCCCGACGCGGCGTGCGAGGACGCGGAGGCCGAGGGCGCCTTCGTCCCGGACCCGCTGGACTCCGCCTACGTCATCTACACCTCCGGCTCCACCGGTCGCCCCAAGGGCGTCGAGGTGCCGCACGGCGCCGTCGCCGACCTCGCGGCCGGACTGGAGCAGGCCGGTGCCTACCGGCCGGAGCCGTCCGTCGTCGCCTGGAACGCCAGCGTCTCCTTCGACGCCTCGGTCCAGCAGTGGATCCGGATCTGCCGCGGCGACACCCTGGTGGTCGTCGACGACGCCCGTCGCGCCGACCCGGCCCGGCTGGCCGCGCTGCTCGCCGAGCACGCCGTCACCGACCTCGACCTGACGCCCTCGCACTGGCAGCTGCTCCGCGAGCAGCTGACCGGCGCCGCCGTGCCGCGCCTGTTCATGGGCGGCGAGCCCGTGCCCGGGCGCACCTGGCGCGAACTGGCGGACGGCGGCATCGACGCCTTCAACCTGTACGGGCCGACCGAGTGCACGGTCGACGCGATCACCGCCCGGATCACCGGCCCCGGCCCGCACCTGGGCGAGCCGCTGCCCGGTGTGCGGGTGCACCTGCTGGACGAGCGGCTGCGGCCGGTCACCGGAGCCGGCGAGGTCGGCGAGCTGTACCTCGCCGGACCCGGCCTCGCGCACGGCTACGCCGGGCAGCCGGGGCTGACCGCCGGCCGCTTCGTCGCCGACCCGTTCGCGACCGCGCCCGGCGCCCGGATGTACCGCACCGGCGACCAGGCCCGCCGCTCCGCCGAGGGCCTGCTGGAGTACGTCGGCCGGGTCGACCGGCAGGTCAAGCTGCGCGGCTTCCGGATCGAGCTCGGCGAGGTCGAGCACGCGCTGGCGGCACTGGACGGCGTCACGGCCGCCGCGGTGACCGTGCACGAGCCCGCCCCCGGCGACACCCGTCTCGCCGCGTACGTCACCGGCCCGGGCGCCGCCCCCGCCTCCACCGCTGCCGCCGAGCTGCTGGCCGAACTGCGCCGGACCCTGCCCGCGCACCTGGTGCCGTCCACCGTGACCGTGCTGGAGGCGATGCCGCTCACCCCGAACGGCAAGACCGACCACCGGGCGCTGCCCGTTCCGGCCGCCGAGGCGGCGCCGGAGGCGGCCGGCGGGGGAGTGGCGGAGCAGGTCGCCGAGGTGTGGCGGACCGTGCTCGGCGTCCCCGAGGTGCTGCCCGCCGACGACTTCCTCTCGCTCGGCGGCCACTCGCTCGCCGCGCTGCGCGTCGTCCACCTGCTGCGCCGCAAGCTGAACGTCGAGCTGCAGCTGCGGCACCTGCTGGACGCCGCCGACCTGGCGGCCTTCACCGAGGCCGTGCAGCGGGCCGCCCAGGCCGGACCGGCCGCCGCCCGTCCGGCCCTCACCGCCCGCCGGCCGGCCGTCCGATGAGCCCGACGACCCCGACGAGCCCGGTGACCCCGGTGACCCCGACGGCCCCGGCAACCGCGATGACCCCGACGGGTCCCGGTCCCGCCGCCAGGCCGCCCATCACCGCCCGTCCGCGCCCGGCCGCCGCGCCGCTGCCCACCACCCCGGCCGTCCGTCGTGCCTCGGCCGCCCCTGGTGCCACGGCTGTCGCTCCGTCCGCCGTCCCCGCCACCCGGCCGCGGATCGAGGGGGACTGGTTCCTCCTCCCCGCGCCCCGGCCCGAGGCCCCCGTCCGGCTGTTCTGCTTCCCGCACGCCGGCGGCGACGCCACCGCCTTCACCCCGCTGGCCCGGGCCCTCGGTCCCGCCGCCGAGGTGTGGGCACTGCGCCCGCCGGCCCGGGGCGGCCGCAGCCGCGACCCGATGCCCGCCGACTTCGCCGCGCTGACGGCCGAGGTCGCCCGGGAGATCGCCCCGCACCTCGCCCCCGGCCGCCGGGCCGCCTTCTACGGGCAGAGCTTCGGCGCCCTGCTCGCCCACGAGGTGGCCCGGGCCCTGCCCGCCGACCGCCGCCCCGAACTCGTGGTGGTGGCCGGCGCGCCCAGCCCGGCCGAGTGGACCGAGCGGGAGTCCAAGGACCTCGACGCGGCCGAACTCCTGCGGCTGACCGGCCTGGAGGAGCTGGTCAGCGCCGACCCCGAGCTGGTGGAACTCGCCCTCGGCGGTATCCGCACCGATCTCGCGGTCAGCGCCACCTACCGCCACCACCCGCACCCGCCGCTCGCCTCCGCGCTGTACGCGCTGGCCGGGGCCGACGACCCGATGCTCGCCACCACCGACCTCTCCGGCTGGGCGGCCCACACCCGGGGCGCCTTCGGCCAGTCGGTGCTGCCCGGCGGGCACCTGCTCGCCACCGTCGACCGGCCCGGTCCGGTCGACCTCCTGACCTCCCTCCTGCACTCCCTCCCCACCGGCCGCGCGGCGGCCGACCCCACCTCCAGCACCGCCACCGCCACCGCCACCGCTTCCGAGGAGCAGCCGTCATGGTGACCACCACCTCCGTCGATCTCACCGACCCCGCCCTGTGGGCGGACCCCGAGACCCCGGCGCTGGTCGCCGAGCTGCGCCGCGAGGCGCCCGTGCACCGCACCGACAGCCTGGACGACGGCCCGATCTGGTCGGTGATGACCTACAAGGAGTCGGCCGACGTGCTGCGCAACGCGGCCGTGTTCAGCTCCGAGTCCGGCTCGCTGCTGGGCGCCGGCGTCGGCAACGTCCCGGTCGGCTCGGGCCGGATGATGGCCCTCACCGACCCGCCCAAGCACCGCGAACTGCGGGCGCCCGCCAACCCGTTCTTCTCCAAGAACGGCGTCCGCGGAGCCTCCCGCTCGATCGCCGAGCGGGCCGGCGAGCTGTTCGACCGGGCCGTCGAGCAGGGCGAGGCCGACCTCGTCGACGTGGTCTCCGCGCTGCCGCTGGCCGTGATGTGCGACCTGCTGGACGTCCCGGAGAAGGACCGCGACATGATGGTCCGGGTCTGCGACGTGGCCTTCCTCGGCGCCACTCCGGAGGAACGCCGGGCCGGTCACCAGCAGTTGATCCCCTACCTGATGCACCAGGTGATGCTGCGGCGCACCGACCCCAAGGACGACCTCATCTCGATGATGGCGACCTACAAGGTCAACGGACGGCTGATGCCGGTCGAGGACGTCGTGCTCAACCTGGACAACATCGTCGTCGGCGGCGTCCAGACGGTCCGCCACACCGCCGCGATGGGCCTGCACACCCTGGTCAACCGGCCGGACCTGTGGCAGGCGCTGCAGCGCGGCGAGGTGGACATGGACTCCGCCGTGGACGAGCTGCTGCGCTGGACCTCGGTCGGGCTGCACACGCTGCGCACCGCCACCCGGGACATCGAGCTGGCCGGGCGGCAGATCCGGCGCGGCGACCGGGTCGCGGTCTGGGTGTGGTCGGCGAACCGGGACCCGGAGGCGTTCGAGGCGCCGGAGGAGATCCGGCTCGACCGCTCGCCCAACAAGCACCTGGCGCTGGGCCTGGGCGCCCACTACTGCATCGGCGCGCCGCTGGCGAAGGCCGAGCTGAGCGCGCTGTTCTCGGCGGCGCTGGAGAAGGCGGCGACGATCGAACCGGCCGGTCCGGTCGAGTACAACCGGTCGATCATCAACTTCGGCCTGGACCGCTTCCCGGTCCGGCTGACCCCGCGCTGACGACCCGCCGGGACCGCGCGCCGCGATCCCGCGCCGGCCCCTCCGACCAGCCCCGTTCCCGCCCGAGCCGCAGCCCCGCCCCAGCCCCACCGCACCCTCGCCCCAGCCCCGCTCCACCCCCCGTTCCCACCCCGTGCGCCCGAGGCCCGCGCAGGAGGACGGCAGTCCCGGAACTGCCGCTCACCTGCCGGGCCTTGTGCCGCTTCCGGCCCCGGCCCGCACCTACCTTCGAATCACACCGCACCGCGCCACCACCTCACCGAGGAGAGCACCGTGAGCAACCCGTTCGAGGACGACAACGCCGGCTACCTGGTCCTGGTCAACGACGAGAACCAGCACTCGCTGTGGCCGGTCTGGATCGACGTGCCGGCCGGCTGGACCACCGTCCACGGCGAGGCGCCCCGCCAGGAGTGCCTGGACTGGATCGAGACCAACTGGACCGACATCCGCCCGGCCTCGCTGGTCGCCGGCCTCGGGAACCGGTGAGCGTCGCCATGCTGACCTGGGAGCTGAACCCCGGCCGTCCGGCCCTCCTCCACGTCCCGGCCGCCGCCGACCTCGCCGAGGGCTGCGCCTGGCTCCGCGAGCACGAGGACGAGCTGACCGCCGCGCTGCACGAGCACGGCACGGTCTTCCTGCGCGGGCTGCCGGTCGCAGCCACCGAGGACGTCGCCGCCGTCCGCGACGTGCTGATCCCGGAGCCCACCCCGTACCGGGAGAAGGCCACCCCGCGCAGCGACTTCGGCAACGGCGTGTTCTCGTCCACCGACCTGGCGGCCGCGCTGCCGATCCGGATGCACAACGAGAACAGCTACACCCTGACCTTCCCCGGCCGGCTGCTGTTCGCCTGCCTGATCGCCCCGGAGGAGGGCGGCGCGACCCCGACCGCGGACGTCCGCAAGGTCCTCGCCGCGCTGCCGCCGCACCTGGCCGAGCGCGGCCGCCGCTCCGGCTGGACGCTCGGCCGCAGCTACTCGGAGTACGTCTCGCTGCCGTGGCGGACCGCCTTCGGCACCGAGGAGCCCGCCGAGGTCGAGCAGTACTGCCGGGAGAACGGCATCACCTGGGAGTGGCTGGAGGACGGCACCCTGCGCACCGACCAGCTGCGGCCGGCCACCATCCGCCACCCGCACACCGGCGAGGAGGTCTGGTTCAACCACCTGGCCTTCTGGAACGAGTGGTCGCTGGACCCGGACATCCGGGAGGCCATGGTCGAGGAGTTCGGCCCGGACGGCCTGCCGTTCAACACCGGCTTCGGCGACCGCGAGCCGGTCACCCGCGAGGACGTCGAGGCGCTGAACGCCGCCTACGAGGCCGCCACCGTGCGGGAGACCTGGCAGGTCGGCGACGTGATGCTGGTCGACAACGTGCTCTGCGCGCACGGCCGCGACCCGTACCGCGGCGACCGGAAGATCGCCGTCGCGATGGGCCGCCCGGTCGACGTCCTCGACTGCGAGCCGTCCGTCCTCCCGACCACCGCCGTCCCCGCGTGACGGCGTCCACCACCACACGCCCGTGACGTGAGCAGAGGAAGCACCGTGATCCCGGTTTCGTACGCACAACAGCGTCTCTGGCTGATCGACCAGATCGAAGGGCCGACCGCGCTCTACAACCTGCCGTTCGCGGTCCGCCTGCGCGGCGCGCTCGACCTCGACGCGCTGCGCGCCGCGACGGCGGACGTGGTGGCCCGGCACGAGGCCCTGCGCACGGTGTTCCCGGTGGACGGCGAGGGCGTGCCGGTGCAGCACATCCTGCCGTCGGCGGAGGCGGGCACCGCCTTCACGACGGTGGAGTGCGCGCCGGCCGACTACGCCGCCCTGCGGGACCGGGCCGCCGCCCACACCTTCGACCTGAGTGCCGAAACGCCCGTCCGGGTCACGGTCTTCTCGCTCACCCCGACCGACGACGCCGCCGCCGCGGACGCCGTCCCCGAGCACGTGCTGCTCGTCGTGCTCCACCACATCGCCGGCGACGGCTGGTCGCTCGGCCCGCTGCTGCGCGACCTCGCCGCCGCCTACACCGCTCGCCTCGCCGGCGCCGAACCGGACTGGGAGCCGCTGCCGGTCCAGTACGCCGACTACGCCCTGTGGCAGCGCGAGCTGCTCGGCGAGGAGTCCGACCCGTCGAGCCTGATGAGCCGTCAGCTCGACCACTGGAGAGGAGTCCTGGCCGGTCTGCCGGAGGAGCTGGAGCTGCCGGTGGACCGCCCCCGGCCGCCGGTGCCCACCGGTGCCGCCGACGCCGCCCCGTTCGTCCTCGGCCCCGAACTGCACTCCGCGCTGGCCGACCTGGCCCGCCGCCACCGGTCCACCCTGTTCGCCGTCCTCCAGGCCGGTCTGGCCGCGCTGTTCACCCGGCTCGGCGCCGGCACCGACATCCCGCTCGGCACCGGTGTGGCGGGCCGCTCCGACGAGGCCCTGAACGACCTGGTCGGCTTCTTCGTCAACACCCTGGTGCTGCGCACCGACACGTCCGGCGACCCGTCCTTCGCCGAACTGCTGGGCCGGGTCCGGGAAGCCCAGCTGGACGCCTTCGCCCAGCAGGACGTGCCGTTCGAGCGGCTGGTCGAGGAGGTCAACCCGGCCCGCGCGCTCGGCCGCCACCCGCTGTTCCAGACCCTGCTGGTGCTGCAGAACCACGAGGAGGGCGAACTCGGCCTGCCCGGACTGGAGTCGGCACCGGAACCGCTGGGCCTGCGGGTCGCCAAGTTCGACCTCAACATCGGCATCACCGAACGGCACGCCGAGGACGGCACCCCGGCCGGGCTCGAGGGCTCGGTCGAGTACTCCGCCGACCTCTACGACCGGGCCACCGTCGACACCCTGTTCGCGCGCTTCGGCCGGCTGCTGGCCGCCGCGGCCGCCGACCCGGGGGCGCCGATCGGCACCCTGGACATCCTCGCCCCCGAGGAGCGCGCCCGGCTCGCCGGGGACTGGAACGCCACCGCCGCCCCGGTCCGCACCGGCTCGCTGCCGGAGCTGTTCGCGGCCCAGGCCGCCCGCACCCCCGACGCGGTCGCCCTCGCCCACGACGGCGGCGAGGTCGGCTACGCCGAGCTCGACGCCCGCGCCAACCGGCTCGCCCACCACCTGATCGCCGCCGGTGTCGGCCCGGAGTCCCCGGTCGCGCTGCTGATGGAGCGCTCGGTGGACCTGGTCGTCGCCACCCTCGCCGTGCTCAAGGCCGGCGGCTGCTACGTGCCGATGCACGCGAGCCTGCCGCCCGAGCGGATGACCGCGCTGCTCGCCGACACCGCCGCGCCCGTCCTGGTCACCGACCGCGCCGAGCCGGGCTTCACCCACGACGCCGTCGTGGTCCGCCCCGGCGACGAGGCGGGCGCCCCCGACCACGACCCCGGCCTGCCCGTCCACCCGGACCGGCTCGCCTACATGATGTTCACCTCGGGCTCCACCGGCACCCCCAAGGGCGTCGCGATCCGCCACCGCGACGTGGTCGACCTCGCCGACGACCGCCGCTGGCGCGACGGCCGGCACGAGCGGATCCTGCTGCACTCCCCGCACGCCTTCGACGCCGCCACCTACGAGCTGTGGACGCCGCTGCTGCACGGCGGCACCGTCGTCGTCGCCCCGCCCGGCACCATGGACGCGGACGCCCTGCGTACCGTCACCACCCGGCACGGCGTCACCGCCGTCTTCCTCACCAAGGCGCTGTTCGACCTGGTCGCCGAGCAGGCCCCGGAGACCTTCCGCGCCCTGCGCACGGTCTGCACCGGCGGCGAGGCGGCCTCCGGCACCCTGATGCGCCGGGTCCTGGAGCACTGCCCCGAGCTGCTGCTCGCCCACGTCTACGGCCCCACCGAGGCGACCACCTTCGCCACCCACCACCACCTCCTCCCGGCCGACCTGGACGGCGCCCGGGCCCCGATCGGCGGCCCGCTGGACAACATGCGCACCCACGTCCTGGACGCCCGCCTCCGGCCGGTGCCGCCCGGCGTGCCCGGCGAGCTGTACATCGCCGGGGCCGGCCTGGCCCGCGGCTACTGGCGCCGCGCCGCGCTGACCGCCGAACGCTTCGTCGCCGACCCGTACGACCCGCAGGGGCACGGCGGCCGCATGTACCGCACCGGCGACCTGGTGCGCCGCCGCGCGGACGGCGCGATCGAGTTCCTCGGCCGGATCGACGGCCAGGTCAAGCTGCGCGGCTTCCGGATCGAGCTCGGCGAGATCGAGGCGGCGCTCTCCCGCCACCCCGCCGTCCGCCAGGTCATCGTGGTCGCCCGCGAGGACCGCCCCGGTGACACCCGCCTCGTCGGCTACTGCGCCGTGCCGCCGGAGGCCCTCGAGGAGCGCCCGGAACTCGCCGCCGAGATCAAGGAGTTCGCCGCCGCCGGGCTGCCCGGCTACATGGTGCCCTCCGCCGTGCTGGTGCTGGACGCACTGCCGCTGAACGCCAACGGCAAGGTCGACCGGCGCGCCCTGCCCGCCCCCGACCTCACCGCCTCCGAGGGCGGCCGCGCCCCGCGCGACGAGCGCGAGCGGGCCCTGTGCGCCCTGTTCGGCGAGATCCTCGGCATCGCGGACATCACCGTCGACGACGACTTCTTCGCCCTCGGCGGCCACTCGCTGCTCGCCACCCGCCTGGTCGGCCGGGTCCGCGCCGACCTCGGCGCCGAACTCGCCATCGGCGACCTCTTCCAGGCCCCGACCGTGGCCGCCCTCGCCGCGCGGCTCGCCGACGGCCCGGCCCGCCCGGCGCTGCTCCCCGAGCCGCGCCCCGAGCACCTGCCGGTCTCCTTCGCCCAGCGCCGCCTGTGGTTCCTCGGCAAGGCCGAGGGCCCCGCCGCCACCTACAACGTCACCCTCGCCCTGCGGCTGTCCGGCCCGCTCGACACCGCCGCCCTGGAGCGCGCCCTCGGCGACGTGGTCGCCCGGCACGAGTCGCTGCGCACCGTCTTCACCGAACTCGACGGCGTGCCGCACCAGCGGGTCCTCGACGGCCCGCCCGGGCTGCTGCTCACTGTCACCGACCGCCCCGCGCAGGACCTCGTCGGCCACCTCTTCGACCTGGCCGAGGACGTCCCGCTGCACGCGTACCTGTGCCCGGAGGGGCCCGAGGAGCACGTGCTCACCCTGGTGCTGCACCACATCGCCGGCGACGGCTGGTCGCTGCGCCCGCTGTTCCGCGACCTCGCCGAGGCCTACACCGCCCACCGCGACGGCACCGCCCCCGCACCGCGTCCGCTGCCCGTCCAGTACGCCGACTACACCCTGTGGCAGTACCGGCTGCTCGGCGCCGACACCGACCCGCGCTCCCTGCTGTCCCGTCAGCTCGACCACTGGCGCGAGGCCCTGTCCGGACTGCCGGACGAACTGCCGCTGCCGCTGGACCGCCCCCGCCCGCCGGTGCCCACGCACCGCGGCGACGTCGTCGAACTGGACCTCGACGCCGCGCTGCACGCCCGGCTCGCCGAGCTGGCCGGCCGGCACGGGGTCACCCTGTTCATGGTGCTCCAGGCCGCCTGGGCCACCCTGCTGCACCGCTTCGGCGCCGGGGACGACATCCCGATGGGCACCCCGCTGGCGGGCCGGCTCGACCCCGCCCTGGACGAGCTGGTCGGCTTCTTCGCCAACACCCTGGTGCTGCGCACCGACCTGGCCGGCTCGCCCACCTTCGCCGAACTGCTGGGCCGGGTCCGGGAGGCCGACCTGGCCGCCTACGCCCACCAGGACGTGCCGTTCGAGCGGCTGGTCGAGGAGCTCAACCCGGCCCGCACCCTGGCCCGGCACCCGCTGTTCCAGGTGATGATCGCCTTCGACAACACCACCGGCGGCGGACCGGAGTTCCCCGGCACCCGCGCCTCCTACGAGCCGCTGGGCCTGCCCACCACCCCGTTCGACCTGACCCTCAACCTGTCCGAGCGGCTGGACCCGGCCGGCACCCCGGCCGGCCTCTCCGGCGGACTGGAGTTCGCCGTCGACCTGTTCGACCGGGGCACCGCCGAGCAGCTCGCCGCGGCGCTGGCCGGACTGCTCGACCAGGTCGCCGAACAGCCCGGCCGCCCGGTCGCCGAACTGGACGTGCTCGGCGCCGAGGGCCGCGAGGACCTCGCCCGCTGGCACGGCACCGACGGCCCCGGCGACGGGCTGCTCGTCCCGGCCGCGTTCGCCGCCCAGGCGGCCGCCACCCCCGACGCCACCGCCCTGGTCTTCGGCGAGCAGCGGCTCAGCTTCGCCGAGCTGAACGCCCGCGCCAACCGGCTCGCCCACGGCCTGGCCGGCGCCGGGATCGGCCCCGAGTCGCTGGTCGCGCTCGCCGTGCCCCGCTCCGCCGAGTCGATCGTCGCCCTGCTCGCCGTGCTCAAGGCCGGCGCCGCCTACCTGCCGCTGGACTCCGACTACCCGCGCGACCGGCTGGCGGGCATGCTCGCCGACGCCCGCCCGGCGGCCGTGCTCAGCACCGACGCCTGGCCGCTGCCCGAGGTGCTGGTCGGCCACACCGTGCTGCCCGCCGGCGCCGCGACCTGGGCCGAGCTGCCCGCCGACGAGCCGGAGGCGGCGATCGGCCCCGAGCACGCCGCCTACGTCATCTACACCTCCGGCTCCACCGGCCGCCCCAAGGGCGTCGTGGTCCGCCACGGCGGCCTCGCCCACCTGCTCGCCTTCCACCGCGCCGGAACCCTCGCACCCGCCCGGCAGGCGCACCCCGGGCGCCGGTTCGCCTTCGCCGCGACCGCCTCGCTGTCCTTCGACACCTCCCTCGAGGCGGTGCTCTGGATGGTCGCCGGGCAGGAACTCCACCTGCTCGACGACGACCTGCGCCGCGACGCGGCCGGCATCGTCGGCTACCTGGCCCGCACCGGCGCCGACACCCTCGACGTCACCCCCGCGCTGGCCGAACGCCTGGTCGAGGAGGGGCTGCTCACCGTCGCCCCGCCCGCCGTGCTGATGATCGGCGGCGAGGCCTGCGGCCAGCAGCTCTGGACCACCCTGAGCGCAGCCCCCGACACCGTCGTGTTCAACCTGTACGGGCCGACCGAGTGCACCGTCGACGCCCTGCACCACCGCCTGGACGGCGCCGTCGCCCGCCCGGTGATCGGCCGCCCGCTGCCCGGCCTGCGCGCCCACCTGCTGGACGCCCGGCTGTGCCCGGTGCCGGTCGGCGTGCCCGGCGAGCTGTACCTGAGCGGCCCCGGCCTGGCCCGCGGCTACCTCGGCCGCCCGGGGCTGAGCGCCGAGCGCTTCGTCGCCGACCCGTACGGCACCGGCGCCCGCATGTACCGCACCGGGGACCTCGCCCGGCGCCGCTCCGACGGCACCGTGGAGTACCTCGGCCGCACCGACCACCAGGTCAAGGTGCGCGGCTTCCGGATCGAACCCGGCGAGATCGAGGCCGTGCTGACCGCCCACCCGGCCGTCGTGCAGGCCGCCGTGCTGCCGCACCAGGACGGCACCGCCGGCACCCGGCTGGTCGCCCACCTGGCCGTCGCGGCCGGCGCCGACCCGGCCGCGCTCGACCTCGCCTCGGTGCGCGCCCACGCCGCCGCCGCGCTGCCCGACTACATGGTCCCGGCGGCCTTCACCGTCCTGGCCGCGCTGCCGCTCAACGTCAACGGCAAGATCGACCGCGCCGCCCTGCCCGCCCCCGACTTCACCGCCGCCGCCGGAGCCGGCCGCGCCCCGCGCACCCCGCGCGAGGAGATCCTCTGCGGCCTCTTCGGCGAGATCCTGGGCGTGCCTGAGGTCTCGATCGACGACGACTTCTTCGCCCTCGGCGGCCACTCGCTGCTCGCCACCAAGCTGCTCAGCCGGGTCCGCGCCACCCTCGGCGCCGAGCTCGGCATCCGGGACGTCTTCGAGGCCCCGACCGTGGCCGGCCTGGTCGAGCGCCTCGACGGCGCGGACGCCCGCCCGGCACTGACCGCCGGCCCGCGCCCGGAGCGGCTGCCGCTCTCCTCCGCGCAGCGCCGGCTCTGGCTGATCGACCGGATGGAGGGCCCCTCCGCCCTCTACAACATGCCCTTCGCGCTGCGCCTGACCGGCCTGCTCGACCGGGACGCGCTCACCACCGCCCTGGCCGACCTGGTCGCCCGGCACGAGAGCCTGCGCACCGTGGTCGCCGAGCACGAGGGCGAGCCGTACCAGCGGATCCTGGCCCCGGCCGAGGCCACCGTCCCGGTCGAACTCCTGGACTGCGCACCGGAGTCCGTCGCGGCCGAGGTCGACCGCGCGGGCCGCCGCCCGTTCGACCTGGCCGCCGAGCCGCCGGTCCGGGTCACCCTGCTCCGGGTGTCGGAGTACGAACACGTCCTGGTCGTCGCGCTGCACCACATCGCCGGTGACGGCTGGTCGATGGGCCCGCTGCTGCGCGACCTCACCGAGGCCTACACCCTGCGCCTCGGCGGCGAGCCGCCGCTGTCGGAGCCGCTCGCCGTCCAGTACGCGGACTACGCGCTCTGGCAGCGCGGGCTGCTCGGCGACGAGGCCGACCCGCAGAGCCTGGTCTCCCGCCAACTCGCCTACTGGCGCGAGACGCTGGCCGACCTGCCGGAGGAGATCGCGCTGCCGGCGGACCGCCCGCGCGGCGCCCGGGCCGACCACCGCGGCGACCGGGTCGCGCTGCCGATCGACGCCGGACTCCACGCCGGACTGGTCGCGCTGTCCCGCGAGCACCGGGTGACGATGTTCATGACCCTCCAGGCCGCGCTGGCCGCGCTGCTCACCCGCCTCGGCGCGGGCACCGACGTGCCGATCGGCTCGGTGGTCGCGGGCCGCTCCGACGAGGCGCTGGACGAACTGGTCGGGTTCTTCGTCAACACCCTGGTGCTGCGCACCGACACGTCGGGGGACCCGGCCTTCGCCGAACTCCTCGGCCGGGTCCGGGAGACCGGCCTCGGCGCCTTCGCCCACCAGGACGTGCCGTTCGAGCGGCTGGTCGAGGAGCTCAACCCGGCCCGCTCGCTGGCCCGGCACCCGCTGTTCCAGGTCGCGATGGTGCTCCAGTCCACCGACGAGGGGGAGTTGGAGCTGCCCGGCCTGGAGGTCGAGGCGCTGCCCTCGGACACCGGGGTCGCCAAGTTCGACCTCAACGTCACCCTGGAGGAGTTCTTCGGCCCGGACGGCGCGCCCGCCGGTCTGGACTGCGCGATCGACTACGCCACCGACCTGTTCGACCGCGGGACGGTGGAGGCGATCGCGGTCCGCTTCGGCCGGCTGCTGGCCGGGGTGGTGGCGGACCCGGCGGCGCCGATCGGCGGGGTGGAGCTGCTGGACGGCGCCGAGCGCGCCGCGCTGCTGGCCCCCGCCGCCGCGCTGCCCGCCGACGTCCCGCTCGTCCCGGCCGCGTTCGCCGCCCAGGCGGCCGCGACCCCGGCCGCCACCGCCCTGGTCTTCGGCGGACTCCGGCTCGGCTACGCCGAGTTGGACGCCCGGGCGAACCGGCTCGCGCACGGCCTGCTGGCCGCCGGCATCGGCCCGGAGTCCGTGGTCGCGCTCGCCCTGCCCCGCTCGGCGGAGACGGTCGTCGCCCAGCTCGCCGTACTCAAGGCCGGCGCCGCCTTCCTGCCGCTGGACGCCGAGTACCCGCGGGAGCGCACCGCCCACATGCTGGCCGACGCC
The DNA here is from genome assembly GCF_044748625.1 of Kitasatospora sp. NPDC089913. NCBI lineage: Bacteria > Bacillati > Actinomycetota > Actinomycetes > Kitasatosporales > Streptomycetaceae > Kitasatospora > Kitasatospora sp. NPDC089913. The sequence goes on from NZ_JBIVGI010000045.1 coordinate 32,115, forward strand.
CGCCCGGCGGCCGTGCTCAGCACCGACGCCTGGCCGCTGCCCGAGGTGCTGGCCGGTCTGACCGTCCTGCCCGCCGACGCCGACGCCTGGTCGGAGCAGCCCGCCGAAGCCCCGCCGCTGCGGATCGGGGCGGCCCACGCCGCCTACGTCATCTACACCTCCGGCTCCACCGGCCGCCCCAAGGGCGTCCTGGTGAGCCACGGTTCGATCGCCGCCCTGCTGGCCCAGCACCGGGCCGAGACCTTCGCCGGGCCGGAGCGGCAGCACGGCCGGCTGAGCGTCGCCCTGACCGCCTCGCTCTGCTTCGACGCCTCCTGGGACAGTCTGCTCTGGCTGGTCGCCGGACACGAACTGCACCTGATCGGCGACGAGTTGCGCCGCGACGCGGCCGCCCTGGTGCGCCATGTGCGCGGCACCGGCATCGGCGTCGTCAACGTCACCCCCTCCTACGCCGAACAACTCCTCGCCGAGGGCCTGTTGGACGCGGACGGCGAGGACGGCAACGCCCCGCGGGTGCTGCTGCTCGGCGGCGAGGCCGTCGGCCGGTCCCTCTGGACCAGGCTGCGGGACACCCCGCGGCTCACCGGCCACAACCTGTACGGCCCCACCGAGGCCACCGTCGACACCCTGGTCCAGTCCTTCGCGGACTCCGAGCGCCCCTCGCTCGGCCACCCCGTGCTCGGCACCCGCACCCACGTCCTGGACGAGTACCTGGCGCCGGTCCCGGTCGGCGTGCCCGGCGAGCTGTACCTCTCCGGCCACAGCCTGGCCCGCGGCTACCTCGGCCGCCCGGCGCTGACCGCCGAGCGCTTCGTCGCCGACCCGTTCACCCCCGGGGGCCGGATGTACCGCACCGGCGACCTGGTGCGGCGCACCGGGGACGGCGGGATCGACTACCTCGGCCGCACCGACGACCAGGTCAAGCTGCGCGGCTTCCGGATCGAACTCGGGGAGATCGAGCAGGCGCTGACCCGCCACGAGGCCGTCCGGCAGACCGTGGTGACCCTGCACGAGGGCGCCGACGGCGATCGCCGACTGGTCGCCCACTGCGCCACCGGCACCACCGCTCCCGGCGCCGAACTCGCCCAGGAGCTGCGCCGGTTCGCCGCCGAATGGCTGCCCGCCCACATGGTCCCGGCCGCCGTCGTCCCGCTCGACACGCTGCCGCTCACCGGCAGCGGCAAGGTCGACCGGCGGGCCCTGCCCGCCCCCGACTTCGCCCTCTTCGGCGGCGGTCGGGCGGCCCGCACCGCTCACGAGGAGATCCTCTGCGGCCTGTTCGGCGAGGTCCTCGGCGTCGACCGGGTCTCGATCGACGACGACTTCTTCGCCCTGGGCGGCCACTCGCTGCTCGCGATGAAGCTGGCCGCCCGGGTCCGCGCCGTCCTCGGCACCGAACTCGGCATCCGGGACGTCTTCGAGGCCCCGACCGTGGCCGGCCTCGCCCTGCGGCTGGACGGCGGCGCCGAGGCCAGGCCCGCGCCGACCGCCGGCCCGCGCCCGGAGCGGCTGCCGCTCTCCTCCGCGCAGCGCCGGCTCTGGCTGATCGACCGGATGGAGGGCCCCTCCGGCCTCTACAACCTGCCGCTCGCGCTGCGGATCGGCGGACCGCTCGACCCCGTCGTGCTGGCCGCCGCCCTGACCGACGTGGTGGGCCGGCACGAGAGCCTGCGCACCCTGATCGCCGAGCAGGACGGCGAGCCGTACCAGCGGATCGTCCCGGCCGCCGAGGCGCGCGTCCCGTTCGAGCACCGCACCGCCCCGGCGGGTGACCCGGCCGCGGAGGTGGCGGCCTTCGCCGACCTGCCCTTCGACCTCGCCGCCGACCTGCCGCTACGGGCCCTGCTGCTGCCCGCCGAGGACGCTTCGCAGGAGCACCTGCTCGTCCTCGTCCTGCACCACATCGCCGGTGACGGCCGCTCGATGGAGCCGCTGCTGCGCGACCTCGCCGCCGCCTACGCGGCCCGCCGCGACGGCACCGCCCCCGCACTGCGCCCGCTGCCGGTCCAGTACGCCGACTACGCGCTCTGGCAGCGGGAGCTGCTCGGTGACGAGACCGACCCGCAGAGCCCGGCCGCCCGCCAACTCGCCCACTGGCGCGAGACGCTGGCCGACCTGCCGGAGGAGATCGCGCTGCCGGTGGACCGCCCCCGGCGGGCCGACAGCTCCCACCGCGGCGACCGGGTCGTGCTCCCGCTCGGCGCCGAGCTCCACCGCGGGCTGACCGCCCTGGCGCGCGAGCACCGGGTGACGATGTTCATGACCCTCCAGGCCGGCCTGGCCGCGCTGCTCACCCGCCTCGGCGCCGGTACCGACGTGCCGATCGGCTCGGTGGTCGCGGGCCGCACGGACGAGGCGCTGGACGAGCTGGTCGGGTTCTTCGTCAACACCCTGGTGCTGCGCACCGACACTTCGGGGGACCCGGCCTTCGCCGAGCTGCTGGGGCGGGTCCGGGAGACCCAGCTGGACGCCCACGCCCATCAGGACGTGCCGTTCGAGCGGCTGGTCGAGGAGCTCAACCCGGCCCGCTCGCTGGCCCGGCACCCGCTGTTCCAGGTGATGCTGCTGCTGGAGGGCGCGAGCCAGGGCGCGACCGGCGGTGACGCCCCGCTGGACCTGGCCGGGCTGCCGGCCGCGGTCGAACCGGTCGGCGGTCACGTCGCCAAGTTCGACCTCTCCGTCGGCATGGGGGAGTCCTTCGACGCCGAGGGCGCCCCGGCCGGCCTGGAGTGCGCGATCGACTACGCCACCGACCTGTTCGACCGCGGGACGGTGCAGGCGATCGCGGTCCGCTTCGGCCGGCTGCTGGCCGCCGTGGTGGCGGACCCGGCGGCGCCGATCGGCGGGGTGGAGCTGCTGGACGGCGCCGAGCGGGCCGCGCTGCTGGCCCCCGCCGCCGCGCTGCCCGCCGACGTCCCGCTGCTGCCCGCCGCGTTCGCCGCCCAGGTGGCCGCCACCCCGGACGCCACGGCGCTGGTCTGCGGCGAGCAGCGGCTGAGCTTCGCCGAACTGGACGCCCGCGCCGCGCTGCTCGCCGAGCGGCTGCGGGCGGCCGGGGCCGGTCCCGGCACCGTGGTCGCGCTGGCCCTGCCCCGCTCGGCGGAGACCGTGACCGCCCTGCTGGCCGTGCTGCGCTCCGGCGCCGCCTCGCTCCCGCTGGACGCCGAGTACCCGGCCGACCGGACGGCGGCGATGCTCGCCGACGCCGCGCCCGGGCTCGTCCTCACCGACGAGGGCTGGCCGCTGCCGGAACTCCTGGCGGGACTGCCCGTCCTCCCGGTGCGCGGCCCCCGCCCGGAGGCCGCCCCGGCCCCGGCGGGCGCCCCGGCCGCCGCCCCGGACCGGGCGGACGCCGCCTACGTCGTCTACACCTCCGGCTCCACCGGCCGCCCCAAGGGCGTGGTGGTCGGCCACGGTTCGATCGCCGCCCTGCTCGCCTCGCACCGCGCGCCCACCGGCCCGATCGGCGCGGGCGAACGGGACGGCGGGCGCCGCCGGGTCGCGCTGACCGCCTCGCTCTGCTTCGACGCCTCCTGGGACGGACTGCTCTGGCTGGTCGCCGGACACGAACTGCACCTGGTCGGCGACGAGGTCCGGCGCGACGCCGCCGCGCTCGTCCGACACCTGCGCACCGAGCGGATCGACGTCCTGGAGGTCACCCCCTCCTACGCCGAACAGCTGCTCGACGAGGGCCTGCTCGACCCCGCCGCGCCGCAGGGCCCGGCCCCGGCCACGGTGCTGCTCGGCGGCGAGGCCGTCGGCCAGTCCCTCTGGACCAGGCTGCGCGAGGCCCCGCACACCACCGCCCACAACCTCTACGGCCCGACCGAGTCCACCGTCGACGCGCTGGTCCAGCCCCTCGCCGACTCCGGACGCCCGTCCCTGGGGCACCCGGTGCTCGGCACCCGGGCCCTGGTCCTGGACGAGCGGCTGGCACCGGCCCCGGTGGGTGTGCCCGGCGAGCTGTACCTCGCCGGGACCGGCCTGGCCCGGGGCTACCTCGGCCGCCCGGCGCTGACCGCCGAGCGCTTCGTCGCCGACCCGTTCACGCCCGGGGGCCGGATGTACCGCACCGGCGACCTGGTCAGGCGCACCGGGGACGGCGGCATCGACTACCTCGGCCGCACCGACGACCAGGTCAAGATCCGCGGCTTCCGGATCGAACTCGGCGAGATCGAGCACGTGCTGACCCGCCACCCCGGGGTCCGGGCCGCCACCGTGACCGTCCGCGAGGACGGTGCCACCGGCCCCCGACTGGTCGCCTACGTCGTCCCCGACGGCGCGGGCGAGGGCGCGGCCGGGCGGCCGGACCCGGCCGACCTGCGGGCCTTCGCGGCCGAGTCGCTGCCCGGCTACATGCTCCCGACGGCCTTCGTCCCGCTCACCGCCCTGCCGCTCACCGCCAGCGGCAAGGTCGACCGGCGGGCCCTGCCCGCCCCCGACCCGGCCGCCTCGCCCACCGGACGCGCGCCGCGCACCCCGCGCGAGGAGCTGCTCTGCGGCCTCTTCGCCGAGGTGCTGGGGGTGGACCGGGTCTCGATCGACGACGGCTTCTTCGACCTCGGCGGCCACTCGCTGCTGGCGATGAAGCTGCTCGGCCGGATCCGCGCCGCCCTGGCGCCCGAGCTCGGCGAGCGCGCCGACCTCGGCATGCGGGCCCTGTTCGAGGCCCCGACGCCGGCCGGCCTGGCCCGCCGGCTGGAGGCCGCGGACGACCGGGGCTCCGACGGCCCGCGCGGGTCCGACGCGCTGGACGTGCTGCTCCCGCTGCGGACCGGCGGCGGCACGGCCCCGCTGTTCTGCGTCCACCCCGCCGCCGGCATCAGCTGGGTCTACTCGGGCCTGCTGCGCCACCTCGACCCGGACCGGCCGGTGTTCGGCCTCCAGGCCCGGGGCCTGCGCGGCGGCTCCCCGGACTCCGTGACCGGGATCGCCGCGGACTACGTGCGGGAGATCCGCGCCGTCCGCCCGCAGGGCCCCTACCACCTGCTCGGCTGGTCGTTCGGAGCGGTGGTCGCCCAGGAGATGGCCGTCCAGCTCCGGGCGGCCGGCCAGGAGGTGGGCCTGCTCGCCCTCCTCGACGGCCTCCCGGCCGGCCCGGCCACCGAGGAGCCGCCGGCCTCCGACGACCCGGTGGAGACCCTGGCCGAACTGCTCGCCTCGCTCGGCTACGACCCGGCCGACGGGCGCGGGCAGGCCGAACTGACCGCCCTGCTGGGCGAGGCGGCGGCGCTGCTGCCGGACGTCTTCGAGCACCACCGCAAGCTGATGGCCGAGCACGTGCCCGGCCACTACCGGGGCGCGGCCGTCTACGTCGGCGCCACCGCCGACAAGCCCGCCGACTGGCCCTACGAGGCCGCCTGGGCCCCGTACCTCACCGGCGGGATCTCCGCCCACCGGATCGACTGCGCGCACGGCGCCCTGACCCAACCCGAGCCCCTCGCACGGATCGCCGCCGTGCTGGCCGAGACGCTGGAGAGTGACCCCCGATGAGCACGAGTACCGTCCCGGTCGAACCGCCCGCGGTGGACGAGGGCCCCCGCCGCAGCCGCTGGGGCCTCTGGGCCCAGGGGAACTTCCGCAAGCTCTGGATCGGCGAGACGGCCAGCGGTCTCGGCACCGCCGTCGGCAATGTCGCCCTCGCCCTGGTGGCGGTGGTGACCCTGGACGCCTCGCCGTTCATGGTCGGCGTGCTGACCGCCTCCGCGTGGGTGCCGTGGCTGTTCCTCGGCCTGCTGGCCGGCGCCTGGGTGGACCGCTGGCCCCGGCTGAAGGTGATGCTGGTCTGCGACCTGCTGCTGCTGGTGCTGTTCGGCAGCGTGCCGGTGGCCGGCTGGTTCGACGCGCTGACGATGGTCCAGCTGATCCTGGTGGCGCTGCTGGCAGGCGCGGTGAAGGTGTTCTTCTCCACCGCGTACGGGGCCGTGCTGCCGGCCCTGGTCGCCAAGGACGACCTGCTGGAGGCCAACGTCAAGCTGCGCTCCGGGGACTCGGCGGCGGAGATCGCCGGCCCCGGCCTGGCCGGCCTGCTCTCCCAGGTCTTCGGCGCGGCCAGCGGACTGCTGGCCGACGCGATCACCTACCTGGTGTCGGCGGTCTGCCTCGGCGGCATCAAGGTGAAGGAGACGCCGCCGCCGGTGGCCGAGCGGCGCGGCATCCTGCGGGAGATCGGCGAGGGCGTGCGCTTCCTGGCCGGGGACCCGTTCCTGCGCAACCTGGCCCTGTTCGGCGCGGTCGGCAACCTCGGCCTCAACGGCATCCAGGCCGTGCAGACGGTCTTCCTGGTCCGCAGCGTCGGGGTCTCGCCCGGCGGCATCGGCGCGGTCTTCGCGGTGGTCTCGGTCGGCGGCCTGGCCGGCGCCGCCCTGGCCGGGCGGATCGCCCGCCGCTTCGGCACCGCCCGCGGGCTGCTGCTCTGCGAGCTGGTCGCCGCGCCGTTCATCCTGCTGCTGCCGCTGGCCGGCTCCCGGCTGCCGCTCGCGGTCAGTGCCGTCGCCTGGTCGGTCGCGGTCTGCGGGGTGGTCGCCGGGAACGTCCTGGCCGGCAGCTTCTACCAGTCCTACTGCCCGCCCGACATGATCGGCCGGATCCGGGCCAGTGCCTCGACCGTCAACTTCAGCGCGATCCCGGTCGGCGCCCTGCTCGGCGGCTGGCTGGGCGAGGTGCTCGGCGCCCGCACCACCATCTGGATCATGGCGGGGGTGCTGCTCTCGGCCGGCGCCGTGCTGCTGGCCGGCCCGCTGCGGGCCCGCCGGGACTTCCCCGAGCGCCCGGCCGCCGCCTGATCGTCCGCCCCGCCGCCCGGTCCTGCGCTCCATCCCGTCGTCACGTACCGATCGCCGGCCCGGAGCACCGCCCGCTCTCGCGCACCGCCCGCCCCTCGTGCACCTGCCCGTCCCCGCGTACCGTCCGCCCCTCGTGCACCTGCTCGCCCCCGCGTACCGTCCGCCCCCCGCGTACCGTCCGTCCTCACCCTCGGAGCCCCGCCATGACCCGCACCGCCCGCCCGCGCCGCTACCTGATGTGCCGTCCGACCCACTTCGACGTCAGCTACGCCATCAACCCCTGGATGGACCCGGCCAAGCCGGTCGACACCGCCCTCGCCGTCGCCCAGTGGGAGCGGCTGTACGAGCTCTACCTCGAGCTCGGCCACCGGGTCGACCTGATCGACCCGATCCCGGGCCTGCCGGACATGGTGTACGCGGCGAACGGCGCCACCGTGGTGGACGGCCGGGTGCTCGGCGCCCGGTTCCGCAACACCGAGCGCGCCGCCGAGGGCCCGGCGTACCTGGACTGGTTCCGGGAGCACGGCTTCACCACCCACGACCCGGCGCACGTCAACGAGGGCGAGGGCGACCTGCTGCTGACGGACCGCTACCTGCTGGCGGGCCGGGGCTTCCGCAGCGTCTCCGCCGGGCACGCCGAGGCGCAGGAGTTCCTCGGCCGCCCGGTGGTCGGCCTGGACCTGGTCGACCCGCGCTTCTACCACCTGGACACCGCGCTCAGCGTGCTCGACGGCGACCGGATCATGTACTACCCGGGGGCGTTCTCGGAGGGCAGCCGGGCGGTGCTGGCCAGGCTGTTCCCGGACGCGGTGCTGGTGGCGGAGGAGGACGCGGCGGCGTTCGGCCTCAACGTGGCCAGCGACGGGCTCAACGTGGTGCTGCCGGAGCCGGCCACCGGGGTGGCGGCCCGGCTGCGGGAGCACGGCTTCCGCCCGATCGGGGTGGACCTCTCCGAACTGCTCAAGGGCGGCGGCAGTGTGAAGTGCTGCACCCTGGAGATCCGCGAGGCGGCCTGACGGCGGCTGGGGAAATCCCTGGCCGCGGGCGGTCCGCACCCCGATCAACGACGGTGGTCGACGCACGGTGCTTGTGCGTCGATCTGCCGTTGAACGCCCCTTGCCATGCTGATCACGTCAGCCCGGGGAGCCCCCCGGGAAGAGCCCGGAACACTCCTTCCCGCCAGGGAAGACGACCCAGGGAGCAGTCATGGCGAAGAACTCGACGAACGGCACCGCCCGGATCCGCCTGGCCGTCGCGGGCCTCGGCCTCGGCACCCTGCTCGCCCTCGGCGTGGCCGGCACCGCCATGGCGGACGGCGCGGCGGGCCCCGCCCAGGGCGGGACCACCGCGCCGACCGCCACCCCGACCCCGACCGCCACGCCGACCAACGGCAACGCCCACGGGGACTGGAACAGCACCGGTTCCTGAGCCCGGTCCGACCGTCGGGATCCACCGGAGAACCGCGCGCAGAACCGTTTCTGCCGCTCCGTCACACCGCCCTGATCAGGGATCCACCAGCGCGAACGCCGGCTCCGCGAGCAGCCCCGCCACCTCGGCGGCCTCCGGCAGCCCCAGCCGCCGGAAGATCGCGTGGGCCTCCCGCAGCCGCGTCCCCGCCTCGGCCCCGCGGCCGAGATCCGCCAGCGCGCAGCCGAGCACCACCAGCGCCTGCGCCTGGTCCCGTTCCGCCCCCAGCTCCTCGCAGAGCCGCAGCGCCTGTTCCGCGTGGCCGAGCGCCTCGTCGGCCCGGCCCAGCTCGCGCAGACTGTCCGCCAGCCGGTAGCGCGCGTGCGCGGCGCGGTCCCGCAGACCGGCGGCCACCGAGACCGCCAGGCACTCGCCGAACCAGGTCACCGCCTCCTCGTGGCGCCCCAGCGCGTGGTGCGCCAGCCCCAGCACGTACAGCGTGTACGCCCGGCCCGGGTCGTCCTGCCGGGTCCGCAGCTCGGCCAGCGCCTCGTGGCAGATCGTCACCGCCTCGTCGGCCCGGCCGCTGCGCACCCGCGCCAGTGCCGCGTTGACCGTCGTCACCAGCGCGCCGGAGCGGTGCCCGAGCCGGTTGGCCAGCAGCAGCGCCTCGTCGTAGTGGTCCACCGCCTCGTCGTAGCGGCTCAGGAACTGGCAGATCAGCCCGAGGTCGTTGAGCGCCTGGCGCAGGATCACCGAGTCCCCGGCCGCCCGCGCGGCCTCCACCGCCCGCCGGGACGCCGCCTCGGCCGCGTCCAGCCGGGTGGCGGCCAGGGCGACGTTGCCGCGCAGGAAGTGCGCCCGCCCCTCCGCCCGGACGTCGCCGTGCCGGGCGGCGGCCTCGGCCAGCGCATCGGCGGTCGCGGCGAGCTGACGGCTCGGCGGGGTGAGGACGAACGGGGTGAGCGCGATCAACAGATCGGTCGCCGCGCGCAGGGCCGTGCCGGACCCGGCGGCCGGGTCGGCGGCCACCTGGGCCGCCAGCGCGACCGCGCCCGCCCGCTCGGCCGCCGCCCACTCGCGGGCGGCCTCCCGGCCGGACAGCGGGACGCCGGGGGAGTGGGCCGGGCCGAGCGCGCCCGCGGCCGGATCACCCGGCACCGCGTGCTGGAACGCGCTGCACGCGGTGGCCAGCAGGTGGTCCAGCAGCCGGTCCCGGGCGGCGAGGGCCTCCCCGCCGTCCTGCTCGGCGCCGTTCCCGCTGCCGGCGCCGTTCCCGCTGCCGGCGCCGTTCCCGCCGCCGGTGCCGCTCCCGCCGCCCGGTCGTCGCCGGGCGAACGCGCGGAGCAGGTCGTGGTACCGGTACCGGCCGGGGAAGGGCGATTCCACCATCGCCACGTCCACCAGCGCCTCCAGCAGGTCCTCGGCGTCGTACTCGTCGAGGTCGAGCAGCGCGGCGGCGGCCGCCAGGCCGATGTCCGGGCCGTCGACCGAGGCGACCAGCCGGAACGCCCGGGCCTGGTCCCCGGTCAGCTGCCGGTAGCTCAGTTCGAAGGCCGCCGCCACCGCGAGGTCACCGATCCGCAGCTCGTCGATCCGGCGCCGTTCCACCTGGAGGCGGCGGCTGAGCGTCTCCACCGTCCAGCCCGGCCGGGCGGCCAGCCGGGCGGCCACGATCCGCACCGCCAGCGGCAGGTGCCCGCAGGCCACCACCAGCTCGCGGGCGGCCGCCGGTTCGGCCGCCAGCCGCTCCGCGCCGATGGTGCGCCCGAGCAGGTCGAGCGCCTCCTCCGGCTGGAACACGTCCAGGTCCACCTGGACCGTCGCCGGCAGGCCGGCCGGTCGGGTGCGGCCGGTGGTCAGCACCGCGCAGCCGACCGCCCCGGGCAGCAGCGGCCGGATCTGCGCCGCGTCCTTGGCGTTGTCCAGGAGGAGGAGCAGCCGCCGACCGTCCACCACCGAGCGGAACAGCGCCGAGCGCGCGTCCAGTCCGTCCGGCACGCCGTCCGCCGGGACCCCGAGCGCCACCAGGAAGCCGCTCAGCACCGCCTCCGGATCGGCCGGGACCGGGTCCGAGCCGCGCAGGTCCACGTACAGCTGGCCGTCCGGGTAGCCGTCCCTGACCCGGTGCGCGACGTGCAGCGCCAGCGCGGTCTTGCCGACCCCGCCCATGCCGACCACGGTCGCGACCACCAGCGCGTGCGGCTGTGCGGGGGCGCCGCCCCCGGCGTCCGGCGGGGCGGCGGCCAGGGCCGTGTGCAGCACCCGGACGGGCGCCGCCCGGCCGGTGAAGTCGGCGGCGTCCGGCGGCAGCTGCGCGGGCCGCGGCGGGGCGCCCGTCGCCCTGGCGTCGCGCCCGGCCGGCTCCGCCCCGCCGCCCGGTTCCTCGGCCGTCCCGGGCCGGTCCGCCGCTTCCGGGGCGGCGTCCGCCCGTCCGGCGCGGGGGCTGCCCGGCCCGGCGCCGGACGGTCCGGCCGGGTCCGCGGCCGGCCCGCCCGCCGCGGTGCCCGGCGGCTGCGGCGCGGCCAGTGTCGCGTCGCCCTCCAGGATCCGCCGGTGCAGCTGTTCCAGCTCGGCCCCCGGCCCGACCCCCAGTTCGGTGAGGAACAGCTGCCGGACGCCGCGGAACACCGCCAGCGCGTCCGCCTGCCGCCCGGCCTGGTACAGCGCCCGCATCAGCAGCCCGTAGGCCCGCTCGTGCAGCGGGTGCTCGGTGGTGAGCGCGGTCAGCTCCGGAATGCAGCGCGAGTAGCGGCCGAGCGTCAGGTCCAGGCCGATGCGCTCCTCCAGCAGGGTCAGCCGCAGCTCCTCCAGCCGCTGCCGGTGCCGCTCCGCGAACGGGCCGGGGATCCCGGCCAGCGGCTCGCCCTGCCAGAGTTCCAGCGCCTGGTTGAGCAGGTCGCGGGCGCGCAGCGGATCGGCCCGGGCGGTCCGCTCCGCCTCGGCCGCCAGTGCCTCCGCCTGCTCCGCGTCGACCGCGAGCTTCGGCAGGACGAGCCGGTACCCGTCCCCCATCGACATCAGGACGCTGCCCGCGGCCTTCTCGCCGGGGTTCTCCTCCCCGGCCGCCACGGCGTCCAGCACCTTCCGCCACCGCCACGCGTACGTCCGCACGGTGGTCATCGCCGCACCCGGCGGCTCCTCGCCCCACAGCGCCGCGATCAGGTCCGTGGCGCTGGCCGAGTGGCCGGGCCTCAGTAGCAGTACGGCCAGCATGGCCTGCTGCTGTGGGCTGCCCACCTTGAGCGCCGTCGCGCCGCGGTGAGCCCGCATCAGACCCAGTACGGAAAAACGGAGATCGCTCATACTGCCCCCTGCTGCCCCAAGGACAGTGCCCGCCCCGTTCGTGCACATGTCATATGATATGAGAGTTGTCAACCTCAAGGTCGAGCCCGGTGTCGAGACTCCGTTGAGCCTGTGGTGACCGGGCGTTGAACCCCACCGGCAAGAATCACCCTGCCGGGGCCTTCCGGAGACGGTCCGGTCCGCGCCCCTCCTTCACCTCCCGCGACCGGGTACCCCCTGTGCCCGGTCGTGATCGCCCCCGCCCCCGGCCGTCGGCGGCGTGGGGCGCCATGACCATACCTTCGGAGGCGGACGTCCGTGAACACCGCTCTGCTGTACCACCTGCTCGACGTCGACCCGGCCGACGGGCCGGCCGAACTGCTCCACCGCGCCCGCGGCAGCCGCCACCTGCCCCACCTCGTGCTCTCCGCCCTGGCCCGCGAGGACGTCCGGATGGGCGAACCCGCCCGCGCCGAACTGCGCCGCGCCCGCGTCCGCGCCGACCGCTACGCCGGCCTCGCCCTCGACCTGGCCCGGTCCACCGGCGTCCGCGCCATCCACGGCCTCCCGCTCGCTGGTTACTACCCCGCCGACCTGCTCCGGCCCCAGGCCGCGCTCGACCTGGTCGCCCCCGGCGAGGCCGCGCTCTGGCAGGCCGTCGTCCGACTGGTCACCGACCACCCGGTGGAGACCGTCGACGTCACCCTGCTCGGCGACCGCCCCCACCACACCGCCGTCACCCTCCGCTGGCCCGCCGAGGACCCGCTGCTCGACCCCTGGTACCGGGTCCGCCTCGCCACCGCGGCGCTCCCCGGCAACTGCGTCACCGTGCCGGTCCGCCCCTACCTGGTCGCGGACGAGCACGTCGAATGCCTGATCGCGCTCGCCGAGTCCCAGCTGGTGAACGGCCGGCACCCCGAGGCCGGGGCGCCGCCCGCCGCCCCCGACCCGCTCACCCTGCTCGACCTCTCCTGTCTCACCTCCCAGCCCTTCGAACCCGCCGAGACCGCCGCCGTCCTGGCCGCCTACCGCCTCGCCCCCGAGGCCGCCGCCCTGCTCGACCTCGCCGCCCCGCTGCTGCCGCTCGGCACCCTGGCCGCCGTCCGCACCGCGCTCACCCCCGAACTCGCCCCCGAGCGCCGCCGCCGCGCCGAGGCCGCCGCCGCCCCCCGGCTGCCCGTCCGGCACGGCACCCTGCTGCGCCGCACCGTCATCCGCCACGACTGGGACGAGGCCCGGCTGCTGGGTGCGGGCGACTCCCTCGAGGGCGGCGGCCCCCAGGGCGGGGCCCTGCTGCTCACGCCCGTCGCCGACTACCTGCTCGGCGCCCCCGAGGAGTCCCCCACCCTCGCCGACCGCAGCACCGCGCTGGACGCCCTGCACCGCTGGGACACCCGCTGCTGACGGTGCGTCGGAGCTGCGCCGGTCCACCTCCACGGCCTGCGGGACTTCCGCCGTCCCGCTCACGGGGCCGCGCCGCTGTCCTGGACAGGTGTCCATGTATGCTGGACACCTGTCCAAGAGAATGGGAGGTCGACCGTGCGTACGGCCGCGAACGTCCTGGTGGTCCTGGTGGCCGCCCTGCACCTGTACTTCCTGGTCCTGGAGATGTTCCTGTGGCAGCGGCGGCCCGGCCGCGAGCTGTCCGGCTTCGACGCCGAACTCGCCCGGACGACCGCCCCGCTCGCCGCCAACCAGGGCCTCTACAACGGCTTCCTCGCCGCCGGACTGGTCTGGGGCCTGATCGCCGGCGGCTCGAACACGACCGGCTTCCAGGCCCAGGTCTTCTTCCTGTCCTGCGTGGTCGTCGCGGGCGTGTTCGGCGCCGCCACCGCCAACCGGCGGATCCTGTTCGCCCAGGCCCTGCCCGGCGCACTGGCCCTCGGCGCCGTCCTGGCCGCCCGATGAGCCCGGACCCCTCGCCGGAGGACCCCCGGGCCGCCCGCACCAGGACCCGGCTCCGGCAGGCCCTGCTGGCCGAGTGCGCCGAGCAGCCCCTCGCCGCGATCGGCGTCGCCGCCGTGGTCCGCCGCGCCGGTGTCGGCCGGGCCACCTTCTACGTCCACTACGCCGACCTGGAGGCCCTCGCGGTCGACGCCTGCGCCGACGTCGTGCGCGAGGCCGTCGACGCCCTGCACGCCTGGCGCGGCATCCCCGACCCGGCCGCCCCGCCGCCCGCCCTGGCCGCGTTCCTGGCCGCCCTGCTCCCGCACGCCGACCTCTACCGCTCCCTGCTCGCCCCGGGCGGCGGCGGCCCGCTCGGCCAGGTCCTCCACCGCGAACTCCGCGAACGCAGCCGCACCGAACGCACCCTCGCCGGCGCCCCGCAGCCCGAACTCGTCGCCTCCGTGGTGGCCGGCGCCTTCACCGCCCTCCTCGCGGACTGGCTCCACGGCTCGATCGACGCCACCCCCGCCGACCTCGCCGCCCGCACCTGGCGCCTGCTGATCTCCCTCCACCGCACCCCGGGTCTGTAGGGGCCGCCCGGTCGCTCGGCGTGGACGGCCGAGGGTGGTTCGACCGGGCAGGTCGAACCACCCTCGGCCGCCGAGGCGCTGGAGGTCGCGGCAAGGGGAGTGGGGCTCAATCGCCGGAGTAGTAGGCGGCAAGTTTGTCCTGGAGTGTTGATTGGACCGGGCCGGACGGCGGGTCGATCCGGACAAGGTGGTCCGACGGAGAGTCGAAGATCGCGACGAACCGTACGCCGACCTCGGACGGGAACTCGTAGGTGGGCTCGACGGTCACACCCGAGACGCGCGTCACTCTGACTTCGCGCAGGTCGGGGCGAGTTACTCCGAACGCGGCGGTGTAGCCGCTGGAGAAAGTCTGGAGGCCGACGTTGATCGCGTCCTGCCCGCCAATTTCTACATTGCAGGCAGGATAAGAAGGCTCGCCCTCGAAGGTAACACGAAGGCAATCGCCGAGACGTTCGCTCCGGCCTCTTTCCAGGCCCCAGGTCCGTCCGTCCCGCGCACCGGAGGCGAGCATCGAAACTGTCGTCATTGTCCCGGGTTCGACGGGATTCCGAGGTGCGTCGGAGGATCCGGAGCAGCCGCTCGAAACAATCAGCACAATTCCGGCCGCGATGGTGGTCCTGAATCTGCTCATAAGGTCGCTCCGTATTCGCCGGCGGCATCCTCGCGGCAAGTGAAAAGGCGCCCCGGATTCCTGGTGGACGCGGCGGTCCGGGGCGCCTTCGAGTGAGGGTCGATCTTCCTGCCGTCAGGTGTTCATCTCCACCCTGATGTCGGACAGGTAGGTGCCCTTGTGCGCGGTGACGCGCGTGTACGTCCAGAACGAATTGGACTGGCGGTACATGCACTGCCGTCCGGTTCCGTAGTAATTGGGCGACCCGGCGCCCTGCCGCTCGGCGGTCTTGGACGTGCGAATCGTGAAGAACCATCCCTGCGGGCTGAAGTCACCGTGGGACTGCCCATAGGTCACCGAGACGCAGGAATTCACCCCCCAGCCGTCGATGTCGGTCGAAGAGATCCACTTGTCGCCCTCCCAGGGCATGGCCCACACGTCCGCCAGGTTCTGGCTGAACTGTGAGGCCTGTGCGCTGGTCGGCAGAAGTGCCATCGCCACGCCGCCGAGAACTCCGGCTATCACTGCTGTGCGCCTCTTTGTGGATGAACCTCTTGTGCCCATGTGCCCTCCCCGGCTCATGATCCATCTGGGAGTTGCCAGGCCCAATTGATGCGGCTCTTTTATGCAAGCATGTCTCGACCGTCGATCGCAAGGGTTGTGCAAAGGTGGTGGCCGATGGGCGGCGTATAAATATTTGGGGAGATTTGCGGACAAATATGTGCGCGGCTCGGCGTTATTTCTTGATCGACGGGTGGGGGTGGTGCCTGAATGGTTCCTTTATGAGGAAATTCAATCGGAAGGTACGCGGGAGACGCGGTCCGGTTGTGGCGGGTGAGGCGCTGGGCGGGCGCCGGGGACCGTTCGCCCGCCGTGGCAGTCCCCGGCCGGGTGGCGGGCGGCCCGGCGGTCCTACGACCGGCCGGAAGGACCATAGTCTGAATCCTTGACGATCTCCTCAGAAGGGCGGGCGACATGACGGACCATCGGGCGGTGGAGCGGGCCGAACTCGGTGTCCTGGGCGGCTCGGGGCTGTACGCGCTGCTGGACGACGTGGTCGAGGTGGCCGTCGACACGCCGTACGGGGCGCCCAGTGACTCGGTGTTCCTCGGCGAGGCGGGCGGCCGACGGGTGGCGTTCCTGCCGCGGCACGGGCGGGCGCACGCGATTCCGCCGCACCGGATCAACTACCGGGCCAACCTGTGGGCGCTGCACTCGCTCGGGGTGCGGCAGGTGCTGGGCCCGTGCGCGGTGGGCGGGCTGCGGCCGGAGTACGGGCCGGGCACGCTCCTCGTTCCGGACCAGTTCGTCGACCGCACCGCCGCCCGGGCGCAGACCTTCTACGACGGCGAGCCGCTGCCCGACGGCTCCCTGCCGGGCGTGGTGCACGCGCCGATGGCGGACCCGTACTGCCCGGCCGGCCGCGCCGCCGTGCTGGCGGCGTCCCGGGGGACCGGGTGGGAGCCGGTCGACGGCGGCACCCTGGTGGTGATCGAGGGCCCGCGCTTCTCCACCCGCGCCGAGTCCCGCTGGTTCACCGCCAACGGCTGGTCCACGGTCGGCATGACCGGCCACCCGGAAGCCGTGCTCGCCCGCGAACTCGCCCTCTGCTACACCTCGCTGAACCTGGTCACCGACCTGGATGCGGGCGTGGAGAGCGGCGAGGGCGTCACCCACGCCGAGGTCCTGGAGGTCTTCGGCCGCAACGTCGACCGCCTCCGCACCGTCCTGTTCGCCGCCCTGGCCGCTCTCCCG
Source organism: Kitasatospora sp. NPDC089913 (assembly GCF_044748625.1). Lineage (NCBI taxonomy): Bacteria > Bacillati > Actinomycetota > Actinomycetes > Kitasatosporales > Streptomycetaceae > Kitasatospora > Kitasatospora sp. NPDC089913. The sequence continues at coordinate 48,434 of NZ_JBIVGI010000045.1, forward strand.
GCGGCCCGCGGCTGTCCGTGCCGCCACGCCCTCGACGGCTTCACCCCCGGCCTGCCCGGCGTCCCGGGGGAGTGAGCCCCGGAGCCGGGGCGGCCCGCCCCGGCTCCGGAGGGCTACGCCGCCCAGCCCTGGAGGGTCGGGAGCAGCTCCTCCGCGATCCGGCGCAGGGCCGTGTCGTCCTCCGTCGTGGCGTCCCGGCGCCGGGACGACAGGTCGAAGGAGCCACCGCTCCCGCGTCGGCAGCCTTGGCCACGACGAGGTGGTGGCTGCAGCCGCCGGGCCCCGAGGTGCCCGTCGGCCCCGCGCCGCCGATGGTGCACATCCGGTAGGCGCCGGCGGGGTGGCCGAGCACCGGTGCCCGGGTGCGCGGCAGCTCGGAGAAGCCGGGAACGCACGACGCCGCTGATACCGGACCGTTCCCTGTGGTGGGGGTGGTCGGGTGTCAGCGGCGTGTGTCGTGGTGCGGCCCCCGGTGGTGGTGGGGGCGGGGGTGTTACTTGGTGAGGCCGGCCTTGACGGAGCAGACGGGCCAGGCGCCGGGGCCCTGGGCGGCGAGGACCTTCTCGCCGACGGAG
>NZ_JBIVGI010000046.1:0-47173 GCF_044748625.1 Kitasatospora sp. NPDC089913
TCCGGCAATCCCCAGCTCCGCTTTCCACGCTGCCCCATCCCCCGGGTGGGGGGGGCCCCCCCCCGCGGGGGGGCGCCCCCCCCCCCGCCCGGCCCCCCCCCCCCGCCGGGCCCCCCCCCCCCCGTCCGGGTCCGGCCACGCGGCCGGACCCGGAGGTCACACGCACACCATTGTCACCCGAAAGTGGATCAGCCCTGACCGGCGTCGAGGATGTCGACGACGAAGACCAGCGTGGAGTTGGCCGGGATGTCGCCCTGGGCCTGGTCCTTGTAGCCGAGGGAGGCCGGGATGACCAGCTCGACCCGGCTGCCGATGGTCTGGCCCTCCAGGCCCTGGTCCCAGCCGGCGATGACCTGGCCGCCGCCGAGCGGGAAGGAGAACGCCTGGCCCTTGCTGAGCGAGGAGTCGAAGACCTTGCCGTCCTTGAACAGCGCGCCGGTGTACTGGACGAGGATCTTCTCGCCCTTCTCGACCTTGCGGCCCTCGCCCTTGATCAGGACGTGGCTCTTGAGCTCGGTCGGGTCGGCGGCGCCGGGCACCGGGGTGATGTCGGCGGGCTTCTTGCCGTTGTCCTTGACCTGCGGGAAGTCCGCGGGCGGCGGGGTCACGGTGCCGCTGACCACGGCGTCGGGGGCGTTGCTGTTGCGGATGTCGATGACGAAGACCAGGTTGTCCTTCGCCCCGATCGACATGCTGGGGTTGCCCTGGGCGCCGAAGGCGGCGGCCGGCGGGGCGACGACGAGCAGCCGGGAGCCGGCCTTCTTGCCGACGACGGCCTGGTCGAGCGCCGGGATGAGGGCGTCGGTGCCGGCCTGGAAGATCTGCGGCTTGCCCTTGTCGTCGTACGAGGACGGGATGTCCTTGCCGGTGTTCCAGTCCTTGCCGGTGTAGTCGACCGAGGTCCAGGAGTTCTTCTCGACCTTGGGGCCGCTGCCCTCGGAGAGGACCTTCACCACGAAGCTGCCGTCGGCCTGGTCGGCGGGCGGCACCTCGATGGTGGCCTTCTTGCCGAACTCGCCGGTGACGGTCGGCAGCACCTTGGCGCTGTCCTTGATCGGCGGGACGGGCTCGGCGCTCGGCGTGGCCGGGGCGGACTTGGCGGTGTCCGGCTTGGCGGCGGCGCTGTCGTCGGAGGAGCCGTCCTTGTTCACCAGGTACAGGGTGACGGCGCTGCCGATGAGCAGGACACCCAGGACGGTGCCGAGGATCACACCGAGCCGGCCGACGTTGCCGGGGTTCTCGTCGTACCCGGCCTCGGAGCCGTCCTGGCGGCGGACGGTGGACGCGAAGATCTGCGGGACGTCGTCGGTCTTCGTCCCTGCCGTCCGCGGCGCCTCGTCGGTGCCGCCCCAGCCGGCCTGCTGCCGCAGGATCGCCGGGGGGACGATGATCGACTCGCCGTCGCCCGGGAGCGGGCCGCCGGGCCGCGAGTCGGCCGGGTCTCCGACGGAGTTACCGTGCGCGGTGCCGGACCCGCCCGGGCTCGACTCTTTCTCAGACATGACTCCCCATCCATCTCGCCACGAGGTATTCGAGGTCTACGGCCGGCGTGGTGGCGCCGGGGTGCTGTCGCACTGCCCGCCCGGACCCCGGACGCCGGCGGCGCCTACCACAGTGCGAGGGCAGTATGACAGGTCAGGATGAGGGCGGGCGCTTCCGTGTGCGAGCGCCCGCCCAAGCGTACGGAATCCCCCCGGGCCGGAACCAGCCCGGGGGAAGGATCTCCGCGTTCCCCGCGTCGGCGCGGTCCGGCGGAACGTCCGGCGGAACGTCCGGCAGAAGGTCCGGGAAGCGTCCGCCGAGAGGCTCCCGGACCTGACGGACGCTAGACCGCTTCCAGGATGTCGATCACGAAGACCAGGGTGGAGTTCGGCGGCACGGCGCCCTGCGCCTGGTCCTTGTACCCGAGGGCCGGCGGCACCACGAGTTCGACCCGGCTGCCGACGGTCTGCCCGACCAGCCCCTTGTCCCAGCCCTCGATGACGCTGCCGGTGCCGATCTGCAGGGCCTGCGCCCCGCCGTGGCTCCAGGAGGAGTCGAACTGCTGGCCGTTGGCCCACAGCACCCCGGTGTACTGCACGACCAGGGTCTGCCCGGACTTGACCTGCTTGCCCTCGCCCTTGATCAGCACGGCCTGCTGGAGCTCGGTCGGCGGCTCCTGCCCGGCCGGCACGGTGATGGTCACCGCGGCCTTGCCGTTGTCCTTGACCTGCGGCAGGTTGGCCGGCGGCGGCGTCATGGTGCCGGACAGCGTGGCGTCCGGCGGCAGGCTCTCCATGATGTCCAGCACGAAGACCACGGTGTCGCCCCCGGCGACGCCGAGCTGGGTGCTGCCCTGGCTCCCGAACGCGGCGGCGGGCGGTGCGACGACCAGCAGCCGGCTGCCGACCTTCTTGCCGATCACGCTCTGGTCGAAGGCCGGCACCAGCTGGCCGCTGCCCGCCTGGTAGAGCTGCGGCTTGCCGCCGGAGTCGTAGGAACTGGGCAGGTCCTTGCCGGTGGTCCAGTCCTTCGCGGTGTAGTTGACCGTCACCCAGTCGCCCTTGTTGACGGTGGAGCGGTCGCCCTCGCTGACGGTGTTCACCACGAACTGCCCGCTGGGCTGCTGGCCCTCGGGGATGGTGATGGTGGCCTTGCTCCCGAAGCCCCCGCCGGACAGGGTCGGCATCGGCGAGGCCTCGTTCACCGGGGCGGGCACGGTGGGCGCCGCGCTGGGCGACGCGCTGGGCGTGACCTGGCTGGCGGGCTTGGTGGAACTGCTGCAGGCCACCGCCAGCAACAGGGGCAGGGTGACAAGCAACCCGGCGGTGCGGCGCACGGCTTTCCTCACTGTCGGTCAAAGTCGGCTCTCCGGAACCGGCTCCGGACTCGACGGACAGCGTATGCGCAGACGGTGTCCGGTCCCGGGAGGCACCACCGGGACCGGACACCGCGAAGATCACATCGGCGGGGGCACCGCTCCCCCGCTCCCGCACGACGGCGGCGCAGGCCGGACACCGGCACCGCGCCGGCCACCGACCGGCCCTCCCGCCGTCACATGCCGGCGATGAGCTTCTCCACCCGCTCGTCGACGGAACGGAACGGGTCCTTGCACAGCACCGTTCGCTGGGCCTGGTCGTTCAGCTTGAGGTGCACCCAGTCGACGGTGAAGTCGCGGCGCTGCTCCTGCGCCCGGCGGATGAAGTCGCCGCGCAGCCGGGCCCGGGTGGTCTGCGGCGGGATCGACTTGGCCTCGAAGGTCTTGAGGTCGGTGGTCACCCGCTGCGCCTGGTTCTTGGCCTGGAGCAGGTAGAACAGGCCGCGGCGACGGTGGATGTCGTGGTAGGCCAGGTCGATCTGGGCGATCCGGGGGTTGCTCATGCTCATCTGGTGCTTCTCGCGGTAGCGCTCGATGAGCTTGTACTTCATGATCCAGTCGATCTCGTCGGCGACCCCGTCGAGCCGCTCGCTCCGGACCGCCTCCAGGGTGCGGCCCCACAGGTCGAGGACCCGGGCGATGGTGCCGGTGTTGATGCCCTTGCGGTCGGCGAACTCCAGCGCCTTGGTGTAGTACTCCTCCTGGATGTCCAGGGCGCTGGCCTCCCGGCCGTTGGCGAGCCGGACCTGGTGGGTGCCGGTGAGGTCGTGGCTGACCTCGCGGATCGCCCGGATCGGGTTCTCCAGGGTGAGGTCGCGCATGACCACGCCGGCCTCGATGAGCCGGAGCACCAGGTCGGTGGAGCCCACCTTGAGCAGGGTGGTGGTCTCCGACATGTTGGAGTCGCCGACGATGACGTGCAGCCGGCGGTAGCGCTCGGCGTCGGCGTGCGGCTCGTCGCGGGTGTTGATGATCGGGCGGGAGCGGGTGGTCGCGGAGCTGACGCCCTCCCAGATGTGCTCGGCCCGCTGGCTGACGCAGTAGACCGCGCCGCGCGGGGTCTGCAGCACCTTGCCGGCGCCGCAGATGAGCTGCCTGGTCACCAGGAACGGGATCAGCACGTCCGCCAGCCGGGAGAACTCGCCGTGCCGGGCCACCAGGTAGTTCTCGTGGCACCCGTAGGAGTTGCCGGCCGAGTCGGTGTTGTTCTTGAACAGGTAGACGTCCCCGGCGATGCCCTCCTCGTGCAGCCGCCGCTCGGCGTCCACCAGGAGGCCCTCGAGGATGCGCTCGCCCGCCTTGTCGTGCGTCACGAGCTCGGTGACGTCGTCGCACTCGGGGGTGGCGTACTCGGGGTGGGAGCCCACGTCGAGGTAGAGGCGGGCACCGTTGCGCAGGAACACATTGCTGCTGCGGCCCCAGGAGACTACGCGGCGGAAGAGGTACCGGGCCACCTCGTCCGGGGACAGCCTGCGCTGCCCGCGGAACGTACAGGTGACGCCGTACTCGTTCTCCAGCCCGAAAATTCGGCGGTCCATGGGCCATCCATTCTCTGATGGGAGCTGTCCGAAACCGCCTCCGCGGCGCCGTCGGGGCCGCCGCAGGGGCACCGGGGTCCCCGCGGCGGACGTCGCCGGCCGCCGCGGGGACCCCGCAGGCACTACTGGTCGGAGTCGCCCGGCGGGGTGGCCGCCGGCTTCTCCTCGTCGTCCGTCTCGGCGGACTGGTCGCCGTCGAGCAGCCGGGCGAGCTGACCGCCCAGGATCCGCTTGAACTTGCGCTGCTGGAAGCGCTCGCGGTCGAGGACCGCCACCTCCAGCTGGTCGGGGGTGAGGGTGCGCGGGCTGCCGCCGTTGGGGTCGCGGGCGAGCGAGTCCACGGCGACCTTGATGGCCTCGGTGAGCGAGAAGCCGGCCCGGTGGCGCTGGCCGAGGTAGTTGCCGATCGAGTCGGCGTTCCCGCCGACCACCACGTAGTTCTTCTCGTCGACGACCGAGCCGTCCGGGGTCAGCCGGTAGATCTGGTCGTCCTCGGTGCTGCGGCCGACCTCGGCCACGATCAGCTCGACCTCGTAGGGCTTCTCGCCGACCGAGGAGAAGATCGTGCCGAGCGTCTGGGCGTAGACGTTGGCCAGGCCCCGGGCGGTGACGTCGGCCCGGTCGTAGGTGTAGCCGCGCAGGTCGGCGTAGCGCACGCCGCCGATGCGCAGGTTCTCGAACTCGTTGTAGCGGCCGACCGCCGCGAACGCGATCTGGTCGTAGATCTCGGACACCTTGTGGAGCGCCCGGGAGGTGTTCTCGGCGACGAAGACGATGCCGTCGGCGTAGGTGAGCACGACCACGCTGCGGCCACGCGCGATGCCCTTGCGGGCGTACTCCGCGCGGTCCGCCATGGCCTGCTGGGGGGAGACGTAGAACGGTGTCGACACCGGCGGTCGTCCCTTCCTTCTCGGTTGACGGCTAGAGCAGCGGGGCCTGGGGCCCGTTGGGCTGGGTCAGGCGCTGGTCGGTGATGGAGACGGCGATCTCGGTCACCTCGGCCTCGGTGAGCCGGCGGAAGCCGTCCTCGGTGATCAGCGAGACGATCGGGAAGATCTTGCGGGCGAGGTCGGGGCCGCCGGTCGCGGAGTCGTCGTCCGCCGCGTCGTAGAGGGCCTGCACGACCATGGTGGACGCCTGCTGGGCCGTCAGGTCGGCGCGGTGGAGCTTCTTCATCGAGCCGCGGGCGAAGACCGAGCCGGAGCCGGTGGCGGCGAAGCCGCGCTCCTCGGAGCGGCCGCCGGTGACGTCGTAGGTGAAGATCCGTCCGCGGCCGTGGTCGAGGTCGTAGCCGGCGAACATCGGGACGACCGCGAGGCCCTGCATCGCCATGCCCAGGTTGCCCCGGATCATGGTGGTCAGGCGGTTGGCCTTGCCCTCCAGGGAGAGGACGGTGCCCTCGATCTTCTCGTAGTGCTCCAGCTCCAGCTGGAACATCCGGACCATCTCGATCGCGAGGCCGGCGGTGCCGGCGACGCCGACCGCGCTGTACTCGTCGGCGGGGAAGACCTTCTCCATGTCGCGCTGGGCGATCACGTTGCCCATCGTCGCGCGGCGGTCACCGGCCAGGACCACGCCCTTGTCGAAGACCGCGGCGACGATGGTCGTCCCGTGCGGGGCCTCGACGACGCCCTCGGGCAGCCGCTGCCGTCCGGGGATCAGCTCGGGCCGGTAGGCCTCCAGGAAGTCGAGGAACGACGAGGACCCCGGGGTGAGGAAGGCAGCCGGTAGACGCCCGGTGCCACGAGTGTTGGCTTCCACACGATTCCTTCCAGGTAGCTTGAAGCGCGCACTGCCCGACCCTATCGGCCGGGCGATCACTGTCCAGCGGACCCGTGCGCCGGGACCGGGCGGACGGGCGGCTCGCGCCGCCCGTCCGCCGTCATCGGCCGCGACCGTGAATTCCCGGAATGCCCACCGGGCGCCCGGCCGGTTTCCGGTCCGGTTACTGTCCGCCCTTTTGCACGAACTGCCGCACGAAATCCTCGGCGTTCGATTCCAGGACCTCGTCGATTTCGTCCAGAACCGCGTCGACGTCGTCGCTCAGCTTTTCCTGGCGTTCCTTGAGCTCGTCGGAATTCTGCGCTTCCGCGGCCTGCTCCTCGACCTCCTCGGAGGAGCGGTTCGCCCGCTGCTGGCCGCCGCCGGTGTCCTTGCTCGCCATTTACCTCACCCCGCTCGATCATCTGGCACGGTTTGGTCGCTGCTTGCTGCATCGACCCTATACACAAGCTGCGACAATCCGCTTCCGGTTTGCCGGTGGCGCTTCCTGTCCAACACCCGCCGTCCCCCCGGATGATTCCCATTTGCCCGGGCTTCACCCGTGGTGATCGAAAAGTTACCCGCCGGAGAGCACCCGCAGCAGGTCCTCCGCCGTGCGGCAGCGGTCCAGCAGTGCCTTGACGTGGTTGCGGGTGCCGCGCAGCGGCTCCAGGGTGGGGACCCGCTGCAGCGAGTCCCGGCCCGGCAGGTCGAAGATCACCGAGTCCCAGGAGGCCGCCGCGACGTGCTCCGCGTACTGCTCGAGGCAGCGCCCCCGGAAGTACGCCCGGGTGTCCTCCGGCGGCTTGGTGACGGCCCTGACGACCTCTTCCTCGGTCACCAGCCGGTCGAACCGGCCACGGGCCACCAGGCGGTTGTAGAGGCCCTTCTCGGGCCGCACGTCGCTGTACTGGAGGTCGACCAGGGCGAGCCGCGAGTTGTCCCACTCCAGCCCGTCCCGGTTGCGGTAGCCCTCCAGGAGCTCCCGCTTGGCGATCCAGTCCAGCTGCCGGGAGAGCGACATCGGGTCCCGCTCCAGCCGGCCCAGCACGTCCTCCCAGCGGGCCAGCACGTCCACGGTCTGCTCGTCGGCGTCGGTGCCGAAGCGGTCCTCGACGTACTTGCGGGCCAGCTCGAAGTACTCCAGCTGGAGCTGGACGGCGGTGAGCCGGCGCCCGCTGCGCAGCGTGACCAGGTGCTTCAGCGAGGGGTCGTGGGAGATCCGGTGCAGGGTGCGCACCGGCTGGTCGACGGCCAGGTCCGAGGTGATGAAGGCGTCCTCGATCATGGCCAGCACCAGCGAGGTGGTGCCGAGCTTGAGGTAGGTGGAGATCTCGGAGAGGTTGGCGTCCCCGATGATCACGTGCAGCCGGCGGTATTTCTCGGCGTCGGCGTGCGGTTCGTCGCGGGTGTTGATGATCGGGCGCTTGAGGGTGGTCTCCAGTCCGACCTCGACCTCGAAGAAGTCGGCGCGCTGGCTGATCTGGAAACCGTGCGCGGAGCCGTCCTGCCCGATCCCGATCCGGCCGGCGCCGGTGACCACCTGGCGGGACACGAAGAACGGGGTGAGGTGGCGGACGATGTCGGCGAACGGGGTCGCCCGCTTCATCAGGTAGTTCTCGTGGGTGCCGTAGGAGGCGCCCTTGTTGTCGGTGTTGTTCTTGTACAGGTGGATGGTCTGCCCGTTGGGCAGTTCCAGGGCGCGCTGCGCGGCCGCCGCCATGATCCGTTCGCCGGCCTTGTCCCAGAGCACGGCGTCGCGCGGGTTGGTCACCTCGGGCGAGCTGTACTCGGGGTGCGCGTGGTCCACGTAGAACCGCGCGCCGTTGGTGAGGATGACGTTGGCGAGGCCGATGTCCTCGTCCGTCAGCTGGCTGGCGTCGGCGACGTCCCGCGCGAGGTCGAAGCCCCGGGCGTCGCGCAGCGGATTCTCCTCCTCGAAGTCCCAGCGGGCCCGCCGGGCCCGGTGCATCGCCGCCGCGTACGCGTTGACGATCTGGGACGAGGTGAGCATGGCGTTGGCGTTGGGGTGTCCGGGCACGGAGATCCCGTACTCGGTCTCGATGCCCATCACGCGCCGTACGGTCATGCGGCCCTCCTTGCCCCGGTGCGCCGCCCCCGACGGACGGCACACGCTGACGTACCGCTGATCAACACCGACGCCGGGCCGTCTGCCCGCGAACGGTGGGTCGAGCCTAGAACGCCGTACCGACCGGCGGGCCCCGAGACGCGCCGTCCGGCTGCGGGGCCGCGAGGCGCCACAGCCGGACGGGGTGCGTGCGTTCCGGAGGTCCGGAGCGGAGCGGTTACAGGTACTGCCCGGTGTTGGCGACAGTGTCGATGGAGCGGCCGGACTCGGCGCCCTGCTTGCCGGTGACCAGGGTGCGGATGAAGACGATCCGCTCGCCCTTCTTGCCGGAGATCCGGGCCCAGTCGTCCGGGTTGGTGGTGTTGGGCAGGTCCTCGTTCTCCTTGAACTCGTCCACGCAGGCGTTGAGCAGGTGGGAGACCCGCAGACCGCGCTGGCCGTGGTCGAGGTAGTCCTTGATGGCCATCTTCTTGGCCCGGTCGACGATGTTCTGGATCATCGCGCCGGAGTTGAAGTCCTTGAAGTACAGGACCTCCTTGTCACCGTTGGCGTAGGTGACCTCCAGGAAGCGGTTCTCCTCCGTCTCGGAGTACATCCGCTCCACCACGGACTGGATCATCGCGGCGACGGTGGCCTCGAGCGAGCCGTCGTGCTCCTTGACGTCGTCCGGGTGGAAGGGCAGCGAGCCCTTGAGGTACTTGGAGAAGATGTCCTTGGCCGCCTCGGCGTCCGGGCGCTCGATCTTGATCTTGACGTCCAGGCGGCCGGGCCGCAGGATCGCCGGGTCGATCATGTCCTCGCGGTTCGAGGCGCCGATGACGATGACGTTCTCCAGGCCCTCCACGCCGTCGATCTCGGCGAGCAGCTGGGGAACGATGGTGTTCTCCACGTCCGAGCTGACGCCGGAGCCGCGAGTGCGGAACAGCGACTCCATCTCGTCGAAGAAGACGATGACGGGCGTGCCCTCGCTCGCCTTCTCGCGGGCCCGCTGGAAGACCAGGCGGATCTGCCGCTCGGTCTCGCCGACGTACTTGTTGAGCAGCTCGGGGCCCTTGATGTTGAGGAAGTAGCTCTTCCCCTGGGGCCGGCCGGTGACCTCGGCGACCTTCTTGGCCAGCGAGTTCGCCACCGCCTTGGCGATCAGCGTCTTGCCGCAGCCGGGCGGGCCGTAGAGCAGGACGCCCTTGGGCGGGCGCAGCTCGTACTCCTTGAAGAGGTCGGCGTGCAGGTAGGGCAGCTCGACCGCGTCGCGGATCTGCTCGATCTGGTTGGCGAGGCCGCCGATCTGGCGGTAGTCGATGTCCGGGACCTCTTCGAGGACGAGCTCCTCGACCTCGGCCTTGGGCACGACCTCGTAGACGTAGCCGGAACGCGGTTCCAGCAGGAGGGCGTCCCCCGCCCGGAGGGTGGCCTCGCGCAGCGGTTCGGCCAGCCGCACCACCCGCTCCTCGTCGGTGTGGCCGACGACCAGGGCCCGCTCGCCGTCCTCGAGCACCTCCTTGAGGGTGACGAGGTCGCCGATGCTCTCGAAGGCCATCGCGTCCACGATGTTGAGGGCCTCGTTGAGCATGACTTCCTGGCCGCGCCGCAGTTCGTCGAGGGCGACGTTGGGGCTGACGTTCACGCGGAGCTTGCGGCCGCCGGTGAAGATGTCGGCGGTGCCGTCCTCGTTGGAGCTGAGGAACACGCCGAATCCGGCCGGGGGCTGTGCCAGCCGGTCCACTTCCTCCTTGAGGGCCACGATCTGGTCGCGGGCCTCGCGCAGGGTGGAGGCGAGCCGTTCGTTCTGGGCGGTCACGCCGGCCAGGTTGGTCTGGAGCTCGACGATCCGCTCTTCGAGGATTCTCGAATTGCGCGGCGAGTCGGCGAGCTTGCGGCGCAGTCCGGCGATTTCCTGCTCAAGGTACGAGACCTGAGCGGCCTCGTCGGAACCACGAGCGGGCCTGCCGGTGCTGCGGTTGTAGTCGTCATCGTGGGCTGCCACGGTCCTCACCTCCTCCGGGGAGCTGGACGCTTCCAGACCCTACCTGGGACCAGGGGTCCGTAAACCCCTAGATCAAGAAAGATGGAACGGGCGTGTCCGATCTTCGCCCTCGCGTGCTTCCCCTCTGCTAGGGGGATACCCACCGCGCACCGGCCAAAGCGGACCAGATGTATCGTCGATCGAGTCGATATCCGATCGCGACCGACGCCCCAGGTCCGATCGTTGTACGAATGGCGGGAATGCCCCAGGACGGGGCGTCCCGGGACAGAAACGGCGGACGAAACATGTCGGTGAACGGGACGACGGAGGCGGCCGAGCCGCTGGAGGTCTGGATCGACCAGGACCTGTGCACCGGCGACGGCATCTGCGCGCAGTACGCCCCCGAGGTCTTCGAGCTGGACATCGACGGCCTCGCCTATGTGAAGGGCGAGGACGACGAACTGCGCCAGCAGCCGGGCGAGAGCGTGCCGGTGCCGCTGACGCTGCTTCAGGACGTGGTGGACTCGGTGAAGGACTGCCCCGGCGACTGCATCCACGTGCGCCGGGTCAACGACCGGGTCGAGGTCTTCGGACCCGACGCCGAGTAGGCCGGTACGCGCCATAGGGCGTGTCTTCAAACCCCCGCCGTCCGCCCGAAGGGCGGGCGGCGCGGCGTTGGGGTGCGTGCATCGGCGGCGCCGAGGAGAGAGTCCATGCGGTGGGGGCACCTCCCGGCCGAAGGCTGGGGGCCATCGGGGACCGACGAGAAGCCGGCGAGGTGCGTGCCCCGGCGTCGCCCCGCAGGCGCGGGTTTGAAGACACGCCCTAGGTGAGGGCCAGTGGGGCGGCGGTCTGGGAACGGTCCCAGGCGCCGCCCTTGTGCGTCCAGGTGAGGTCGAGCGAGATGTCGGGGGCGAAGCGCGGCACCTCGTCGCTCGAATACCCCTGCGCGTGGCCGGTGATGGCGCCGTCCGAACGCAGCGCGAGCCGGCTGACGATCAGGTTCTCGCGCTCCGAGAGCAGGGTGGCGAGGACGGCGGGACGGCCGCCGGGGCCGGGGCCGAGCAGGAAGACGCCGTCGGGCGGGGTGCCGTTCCCGGCCGCGCAGTGGGCGGCGGCGACGGTGCCGGGCCGGCCGTCGCCGAGGTCGGCGGCGAAGCTGACGGCTATGGTCACCGGGAACGGCCCGCAGTCGAGCGGGAGTTCGGCCCGGGCCGGATCGGGCGCGGCGGCCGCGGGCAGGGCCCTGGGGGTGGGCCGGGCGGGCCCGGTGGTGCCGCCGGCGGGACCGGCGGCGAGCGCGGCCGCCACAACGGCGGCGCAGCCGCCCACCGTGACGCCCCAGTGCCAGGGGGTGGTGCGCTCCCGACCGGGGCCGGTGCGGCCCGTCGCGGTGCGCTGTCCAGCCGTCGTCCCGACCGCGGTCTCCACCAGGCGTCCCCTCCAGTGGTCTGTGTGAGCGAGCATCGTCCCACACCGGGGCGGCCGCGAGGTGTCACGGGTGTGCGGGAACGCGGGAGGGGTGGTACGGCATCGCCGTACCACCCCTCCGGACGGTGTCTCAGCCGAGGTCGACCTGGTCGGCGCTCTCGGCGCGGGCGGCGGCCCGGGCGGCCGCGCGCTCCTGCAGGGTGGGCTCGGGCGCCCCGTTGTCGTACTCCTCGCCGTAGGCGCCCTTGGCCGGACGGCGGCGGCGCAGCGGCGGCTCGACGCCGTCGGCGAGGCGCCGGGCGGTGAGCAGGAAGCCGGTGTGGCCGATCATCCGGTGGTCCGGGCGGACGGCCAGGCCCTCCAGGTGCCAGGTGCGGACCATGGTCTCCCAGGCCTGCGGCTCGGTGTAGGTGCCGTGCTCGCGCAGCGCCTCGACGGTCCTGGACATCTGCGTGGTGGTGGCGACGTAGCAGCAGATCAGGCCGCCGGGGACGAGCGCCTTGGAGGCGACGTCCAGGCACTCCCAGGGGGCGAGCATGTCCAGGATGACGCGGTCGACGTCGTTCTCGACCAGGTTGTCCTGGAGGTCGCCGACGGTGAGCTTCCACGCCGGGTGCGGGCCGCCGAAGTAGCGCTCGACGTTGGACTGCGCGATGTCGGCGAAGTCCTGGCGGCGCTCGTACGAGGCGAGCAGGCCGGTGTCGCCGACCGCGCGCAGCAGGTACGTGGACAGCGCGCCGGAGCCGACGCCGGCCTCGACCACGCGGGCGCCCGGGAAGATGTCGGCCATCGCCAGGATCTGCCCCGCGTCCTTGGGGTAGATCACGGCGGCGCCGCGCGGCATGGACAGGACGTAGTCGGGGAGCAGGGGGCGCAGCGCGAGGTACGGGACGTTCCCCGTGGTGCGCACGACCGTGCCCTCGGGGGCGCCGATCAGCTCGTCGTGGGGGAACGCACCCTTGTGGGTGTGGAACTGGTTCCCGGCCTGGAGCGTGAACGTGTAGTGGCGGCCCTTGGGGTCGGTCAGCTGGACCTGGTCCCCGACCTGGAAGGGCCCGCGTCGGCGGGTGGCACCGGTCGGTTCGGACATGCGGACAATCCTAAGGGAAGCGCGCCGTCCGCCCGACCAGGTGATCGTTCCGGCGGTGCCGGAGCGTCGCCGCCGGGGCGCCGGAGCGTCGCTCCCGGGGTGCCGGAGGGCCGCCCCCGCCCCGCCGGACGGCCGTCTCAGCGGCCGCTGACGGCCGCCGTCAGCCGCTGTTCGATGTCGGTGAGCGTGGCGACGCCGAACACCCGTCCGTCCGCCTCGACCACCAGGTACTCCCCGGCGGGAGTGGCCCGGACGGCCCGCAGCAGGTCCTCGCCGGCGAGGTCGGCGGGGAGCCGCAGCCCGGGTTCGAGGTCGCGGGCGAGCGGGCCGACGGCGACCCAGGGGCGGCGGTGCTCGGGGACGGCGCGCACGGCGGACTCGCGGACCAGGGCGATCGGCTCGCCGCGCCCGTCGACCACGACGACGGCGCCGGCCTCGGCCTCGTGGGCGCGCCGCATGGCCTCGCCGAGCGGGGTGTCGGCGGTGACCTCGACGGCCCGGCGGGCCAGGTCGCGCAGCCGCAGGCCGGGCAGGACCTCCTTGAGCCGGGCGTTGCGCAGGGCGTTGGTGGCGCCGTTCCAGATGATGGCGGCGAGCACGGCGGCGAGCACGGCGTCGACCAGGGTGTCGGTGCGGCTGCGGTCGAGTTCGCGGGCGGAGCTGACCAGCGGCAGGCCGATCAGGACGGCGACGGCGAGCGCCCGGCCGGCCCAGGCGGCGGCGACGGTGCCGGTCATCGGCCGGCCGGTGACCGCCCAGACCACGGCGCGCAGCATCCGGCCGCCGTCGAGCGGCAGACCGGGCAGCAGGTTGAAGGCGGCGACGACGAGGTTGGAGACCATCAGGCCGGTGAGCAGGACGCCGGGGACGGTGGACAGCTCGACGGCCTGGAGGGCGAGGTAGAACACGCCGCCGAGGACCAGCGAGAGCAGCGGGCCGACGAAGGCCAGCCAGAACTCGCGCCAGGGGCGTTCGGCCTCGTTCTCGATCTCGGAGACGCCGCCGAAGAACTGCAGCTGGATCCGCCGCACGCCGAGCTCGTAGCGCAGCGCGACCAGGGTGTGGGCGAGTTCGTGGATCAGTACCGAGCCGTAGAAGGCGACGGCGAAGAAGAAGGCGAGCAGGTAGCGGGCGGCGCCGAGCTCGGGCAGGACCCGGTCGAGCTGGCCGCCGAAGACCCAGGTGATGAGGGCGGCGATGACGAACCAGGACGGGGTGACGTAGATCGGCACGCCGAAGGGGCGGCCCATCAGGATGCCGCCGCGGGGCTCCGGGTCCTCGGGCGGCGGGGTCCCGGGCCGGGTGCCGCTGTCGTGCGGTGGCTGGTCGGAGGTCCGCCGGCCACTGGAGTCGCTCACCGTGTTCCCTTCGTCCGTCTGCCACCGGCGCGCGCCGCGCGCCGGTGCGCCCACGCTACGTGATCGGGGCGGTCGTCCGGCGCGCGCCCCTCGCCTTCCCACTGCCTTCATACCCACCCGCGGGCGGCTTGCGGCAGCACCGTGGCAGCGGGATGACAGCGCAGGGCAATAGGGTCTGGGGTATGCAGCAGACCGAGACCAGCAGCGCCGTCGTGGCCCCGGTGCGGGCGGCGGCGGCCCCGACCGGGCTCTCCCCGTCGCGCGCGGGCGACTTCCTGACCTGCCCGCTGTTGTACCGGCTGCGGGTGATCGACCGGCTGCCGGAGCCGCCGAGTCCGGCGGCGACCCGGGGCACGCTGGTGCACGCGGTGCTGGAGCGGCTGTTCGACTCCCCGGCGGCGGACCGTACGCCGGAGCGGGCGCTCGGGCTGCTGCGCCCGCAGTGGGAGCGGCTGCTCGGCGAGCGGCCGGAGCTGGCCGGGCTGTTCCCGGAGGACCCGGACGGCGCCGCGCTGACGCGCTGGCTGGGGGACGCGGAGAAGCTGGTCGCCCAGTGGTTCCGGCTGGAGGACCCGACCCGGCTGCATCCGGTGGAGCGGGAGCTCTACGTGGAGACGGCCCTGGAGTCGGGGCTGCTGCTGCGCGGCTACATCGACCGGGTCGATGTCGCGCCGACCGGCGAGGTCCGTCTGGTGGACTACAAGACCGGCCGGGCCCCCTCGAGGGATTTCGAGGGCAAGGCGATGTTCCAGATGAAGTTCTACGCGCTGGTGGTCTGGCGCTGGAAGGGCGTGCTCCCCCGGCGACTGCAGCTGGTCTATCTGGGCGGCGGCGGGGACGTGGTCAGCTACGACCCGGACGAGGCGGACCTGCTGGCGGTGGAGCGCAAGCTGCTGGCGCTGTGGGAGCGGATCGGCCTGGCGGTGGCGACCGGCGACTTCCCGGCGACCCGCAACCGGCTCTGCGACTGGTGCGATCACCAAGCCAGCTGTCCGGAGTTCGGCGGCACGCCGCCGCCGTACCCGCTGCCGCTGGCGCGTACGCCCGACGAGGACGATCCCACGGGGGATCCGACGAGCAAGGAGTCCTAGGTGACGATCCGAGTGCTGCTGGTCGACGACCAGCCGCTGCTGCGCACCGGTTTCCGGATGATCCTGGAGGCCGAGTCCGACCTGGTGGTGGTCGGTGAGGCCGGCGACGGCCAGCAGGCGCTGGACCAGGTGCGGGCGCTGCAGCCCGATGTGGTGCTGATGGACATCCGGATGCCGCGGATGGACGGGGTGGAGGCGACCCGCCGGATCGCCGGTCCGGGGCGGGACGGCCCGGCCAAGGTGCTGGTGCTGACCACGTTCGACCTGGACGAGTACGTGGTCGAGGCGCTGCGCGCGGGCGCGAGCGGCTTCCTGCTGAAGGACGTGCCGGCGGAGGAGCTGGTGCAGGCGATCCGGGTGGTGGCGGACGGCGCGGCGATGCTGGCGCCGTCGATCACCCGGCGGCTGCTGGACATGTACGCCACGAAGCTGCCGTCGGGCGAGGAGGCGCCGCCGCAGGCGCTGAACGCGCTGACCGAGCGGGAGCTGGAGGTGCTGAAGCTGGTGGCGCGCGGGCTGTCGAACGCGGAGATCGCGGCGGAGCTGTTCGTCAGCGAGACGACGGTGAAGACGCATGTCGGCCATGTGCTGACGAAGCTGCAGCTGCGGGACCGGGTGCAGGCGGCGGTGTACGCGTACGAGAGCGGCCTGGTGCGGCCCGGCGCGCTGTAGCGGACGACGGAGCGGCCCGCCCGCCCCCACCCCGGTCCGGGGTGGGGGCGGGCGGGCCGCTCCGTCGTGTTCGGGGCGCCGGCCCCGCGGGTCACTTGCCCTTGCCGACCCGGCCGATCTCCCAGAAGCGGAAGAAGCCGGTGGTGTCGACGGTCGACTCCACGCCGGTGATGTTGGAGCGGGAGGTGTAGAACGCCTTGTTCTGGAACAGCGGGATCAGCGGGGCGTTCTCGGCCACGATGCCCTGGATCTGGGCGTAGAGGCTGCTGGCGGTGGCCCGGTCGGTCTGCTTGAGGGTGTCGGGCACCAGCTTCTGGCTGATCCGCTGGTCGTCCCAGCCGTGGTGGTAGGCGCCACCCTCGACGATCAGCGGCGCGACGTAGTTGTCCGGGTCCGGGTAGTCCGCGAACCAGCCGATCAGGTACATCTGGTACTTGCTCTCGTTCCAGCCCTTCTTGAAGGCGTCCCAGTCGGGCTCCTGCTGGACGGTGACCTGGAACAGGCCGCCGGCCTCCAGCTGCTTCTTCAGGGTCTCGGCCTCGACGGCCTCGGCGCGCGAGCGCGACCAGGTGAGGTTGAGCTTGACCGGGGTGGCGACCTTGGCGGCGGCGAGGATCGCCTTGGCCTTGGCCGGGTCCTGGTCGCCGTAGCGGTCGAAGAAGGCCGTGTTGTGGCCGGTGACGCCCGCCGGGACCATGGAGTACAGCGGCTGGACGGTGCGCGCGAAGACGTCGCGGGCCAGGGCCTTGCGGTCGACCAGCTGGGCGGCGGCCTGGCGGACGGCGACGTTGCCGGCGGTGGCGTCCTTGGTGTTGAACACCAGGTAGCGGGTGTCGTTGCTGTCGCCCTCGACGACGCGCAGGTCGGTCTTGCCGCCCTGCTGGTCGGAGAGGATCTGCGCGGCGGTGTTCGGCTCGAGGCTGTTGTCGGCCAGGTCGACCTCGCCGTTGTCGATCGCGGTCTTGAGGTCGGCCGGCTTGTCGAAGTAGCGCAGCACGAACTTCTTGTTCCGGAGCTTGGCGTCGCCGGTGTACTTGTCGTTGGGCAGGAGCACGACCTTGGCCGGGCCGCTCTTCGGGGTCGCCTCGATGGAGTCGATCTTGTACGGGCCGGAGCCGACCAGCTTGTCGTTCGCCAGCGCCTTGTCCGCCGGGAAGACCTCCTGGTCGACGATGGCGCCGGCCGGGCCGGCCAGCTTGGCCGGGAGGGTGGCGTCGGGCTGGGCGAGGTGGAAGAGCACCTCGGTGTCGTTGACCGCCTCGACCGTCTTGATCGACGACAGCAGGCCGGCCGGGCCGTTGGCGTCGTTGATCTTCAGGGTCCGCTGGATCGAGAAGACGACGTCGGCGGAGGTCAGCGCGTGGCCGTTGGAGAACTTCAGCCCGCTCCGGAGCGTGCAGTGGTACTGGGTGGCGTCGCCGGCGGTGAACTCGCAGGACTGGGCGGCGTCCGGGGTGGGGGCGCTGGACGCGGCCGGGTAGCTGAGCAGCGACTGGAAGGTGTTGCGCAGCAGCAGCCAGGAGCCGGCGTCGTAGGCGACGGCCGGGTCCAGGGCGTTGGTCGTCGCGGTGGTGCCCAGGGTGATCGCCTTGTCGCCGTCGCCCTTGACGGCGTCGGTCACCGAGCCGCAGCCGGCCACCGTAACGGCCACGATTCCGGCGCAGCCGAGCACGGCCAGTCGTTCAGCGGAAGTCTTCACGGGTCGCGTCCTTCTGGGTGCGGGGCTGCGACCGCGGGCACGACGGGGGTGCCCGTCAGCGGCGGTGCCTGGGCTCGGGGGTGGAACGAACTGGAGTAGCGTGCCATATCGAACAGACACCCCCGATACCCGCACAGGTGACAGTTGGGACACGGGCGGGTGCGCTGGACTGGCCTCTCCTACGAGTTGTCAGGCAATGCCCGTTTTCTCCCCGGGGAGTCCCCCGGCCCGGCCCGGTCCGTCCGCTTACCGGTCGGTACCGACGGTCCGCAATGAGACGACAATCACACTCGCGAGGCGACCAGCGAGCGCAGCAGTTCCAGGTCGACCTGCTCCAGCGAGGACAGCACCAGGCGCCCCGGAGCGGGCTCGATCGGCGCCACCGAGGGGACGGCGATCACCGGGCAGCCGGCCGCCTCGGCGGCCCGCACGCCGGTCGGCGCGTCCTCCACCACCACGCAGCGGGCCGGGTCGGCGCCGAGCCGGCGGGCCGCCTCCAGGTACGGGTCCGGGTGCGGCTTGGTGCGGGCCACCTCGTCGCCGGCGACCGAGAAGGCGAAGTGCTCGGCGCCGAGCGAGCGGAGCACGATGTCGATGATGTGCCGGTGCGAGGCGGACACCAGGGCGGCCGGGACCCCGTGCGCGGCCAGCGTGTTGAGCAGCCGCTCGGCGCCCGGCATCAGCGGCACGCCGCCGTCCAGCAGGTCGACGAAGCGCCGGTTGATCAGCACGGTCAGCTCGGCCGGCGAGAGGTCCACCCCGGTACTGGCCAGCAGGTGGTCGATGACCCGGGTCATCGGGCCGCCGACCACGTGGGCGCGGTCCTCGGCGGTCAGCTCGTGGCCCAGCTCGGCGAAGAGCGAGGCCTCCGCCTGCCACCAGAAGTCCTCGGTGTCGACCAGCGTCCCGTCCATGTCCAGCAGCACCGCCTGCAGGCCCCGGTCGTCGTCGCCGCGGCCGAGGGTCGGGGTGGCGGTGGAGATGGTGGTCATTGGCGGGATCCTTCCGTCCGTGCCCGGATCGGACCCGGGGATGGCACGGGCCGGCCCGCTTTTGAGCGGACCGGCCCGTTCAGGATCATCAAGGATACGCCCGGGGACCCCGAATGAAGCGAACGCTGCGCAGCGTGGGCGTTACCGGGCGTTGAAGTACTTGGCCTCCGGGTGGTGGATCACGATCGCGTCGGTGGACTGCTCGGGGTGCAGCTGGAACTCCTCGGAGAGCACCACGCCGATCCGCTCGGGCTTCAGCAGCTCGGCGATCTTGGCGCGGTCCTCCAGCTCCGGGCAGGCCCCGTAGCCGAGCGAGAACCGGGCGCCGCGGTACTTGAGCGCGAACATGTCCTTGACGTCCTGCGGGTCCTCGTCGCCGAAGCCCAGCTCGTAGCGGACCCGCGCGTGCCAGAACTCGGCCAGCGCCTCGGCCAGCTGGACGGACAGTCCGTGCAGCTCCAGGTAGTCCCGGTAGGAGTTGTCGGCGAACAGCTCGTTGGCGGCCTCGGAGATCCGGTTGCCCATGGTGACCACCTGGAGGCCCAGCACGTCGCGGACCCCGGACTCCTCCGGGCGGAAGAAGTCGGCCAGGCAGAGCCGGCGCCCGCGCCGCTGGCGCGGGAAGGTGAACCTGGTCCGCTCGCTGCCGTCCTCGTGGAAGACGATCAGGTCGTCGCCCTTGGAGTTCGCCGGGTAGAAGCCGTAGACGACCGCCGCCTCCAGCCAGCCCTCGGTCTGCAGCCGGTCCAGCCACATCCGCAGCCGCGGCCGGCCCTCGGTCTCCACCAGCTCCTCGTACGAGGGGCCGTCGCCGTTCCGGGCGGCCTTGAGGCCCCACTGCCCCTTGAACAGCGCGTCCTCGTCCAGCCAGGAGGAGTAGTCGGCGAACGGCACGCCCTTGACGATCCGGTCGCCCCAGAACGGCGGCTCGGGCACCCGGTTGTCGACCGCGACGTCGGAACGGATCTGGCCGAGGTTGACCTCCTCCGGCTCCTCGACCTCGACCCGGGCGTGCCGGCGCTGCTTGAGCTCCGGCAGGGTGGCGCCGGGCACACCGCGCTTGACCGCGATCAGCGCGTCCATCAGCCGCAGGCCCTCGAAGGCGTCCCGGGCGTAGCGGACCTCGCCCTCGTAGATCTCGTGCAGGTCCTGCTCGACGTAGGCACGGGTCAGCGCGGCGCCGCCGAGGATCACCGGGTAGTCGGCCGCCAGCTTGCGCTGGTTCAGCTCCTCCAGGTTCTCCTTCATGATCACGGTGGACTTGACCAGCAGGCCGGACATCCCGATGACGTCCGCCCGGTGCTCCTGGGCGGCGTCCAGGATCGCCGAGACCGGCTGCTTGATGCCCAGGTTGACCACGGTGTAGCCGTTGTTGGACAGGATGATGTCGACCAGGTTCTTGCCGATGTCGTGGACGTCGCCCTTGACGGTGGCCAGCACGATGGTGCCCTTGCCCTCGTCGTCGGACTTCTCCATGTGCGGCTCCAGGTGGGCCACCGCGGTCTTCATGACCTCGGCCGACTGGAGCACGAACGGCAGCTGCATCTGGCCGGAGCCGAACAGCTCGCCGACCACCTTCATGCCGGCCAGCAGCGTGCTGTTGACGATCTCCAGGGCCGGGCGCTCCGTCAGCGCCTCGTCGAGGTCGGCCTCCAGGCCGTTGCGCTCGCCGTCGATGATCCGGCGCTGGAGCCGCTCCTCCAGCGGCAGCGCGGCCAGCTCCTCCGCCTTGGACGCCCGGACCGAGGACGAGGAGACGCCCTCGAACAGCTGCAGCAGCTTCTGCAGCGGGTCGTAGCCCTCGCTGCGGCGGTCGTACACCAGGTCGAGCGCGACCTCGCGCTGGTCCTCGGGGATCCGCGCCATCGGCAGGATCTTGGAGGCGTGCACGATCGCCGAGTCCAGGCCCGCGTCGACGCACTCGTTCAGGAAGACCGAGTTGATCACCATCCGGGCGGCCGGGCTGAGGCCGAAGGAGATGTTGGACAGACCGAGGGTGGTCTGCACGTCCGGGTGGCGGCGCTTGAGCTCGCGGATCGCCTCGATGGTCTCGATGCCGTCCCGGCGCGACTCCTCCTGCCCGGTGCCCAGGGTGAAGGCCAGGCAGTCGACCAGGATCGAGCCCTCGTCGACGCCGTACTCGCCGGTCAGCTGGGCGATCAGCCGCTCGGCGATCTCGACCTTCTTGGCCGCGGTGCGGGCCTGGCCGTCCTCGTCGATGGTCAGCGCGATCAGCCCGGCGCCGTGCTCGCGGGCCAGCGAGGCGATCCGGCCGAAACGGGTGTCCGGGCCGTCGCCGTCCTCGTAGTTCACCGAGTTCAGCACGGCGCGCCCGCCGAGCGACTCCAGGCCGGCCCGCAGCACCTCCGGCTCGGTGGAGTCCAGCACGATCGGCAGGGTGGAGGCGGTGGCCAGCCGACCGGCGATCTCCTTCATGTCGGCGACGCCGTCGCGGCCGACGTAGTCCACGCAGAGGTCCAGCAGGTGGGAGCCGTCCCGGATCTGGTCGCGGGCGATCTCCACGCAGGCCTGCCAGTCGCCGGCCAGCATCGACTCGCGGAACTTCTTCGAGCCGTTGGCGTTGGTGCGCTCGCCGATCGCCAGGTAGGAGGTGTCCTGGCGGAACGGCACCGACTGGTACAGCGAGGACGCGGACGGCTCGGGGCGCGGCTCGCGCGGCGCGACCGGGCGGCCCTGCACCCGCTCGACCACCTGGCGCAGGTGCTCGGGGGTGGTGCCGCAGCAGCCGCCGACCAGCGAGAGCCCGTAGTCGCGGGTGAACACGTCGTGCGCGTCGGCCAGCTCGGACGGGCTCAGCGGGTAGTGCGCGCCGTCCTTGCCCAGCACCGGCAGGCCCGCGTTGGGCATGCAGGACAGGCCGATCCGGGCGTTCTTCGCCAGGTAGCGCAGGTGCTCGCTCATCTCGGCCGGGCCGGTGGCGCAGTTCAGGCCGATGTAGTCGACGCCGAGCGGCTCCAGCGCGGTCAGCGCGGCGCCGATCTCCGAGCCGAGCAGCATGGTGCCGGTGGTCTCCACCGTCACCTGGACCAGCACCGGCAGGTCCAGGCCCGCGTCGGCCAGGGCCTGCTTGGAGCCCAGGATCGCGGCCTTGGTCTGCAGCAGGTCCTGGCTGGTCTCCACCAGCAGGGCGTCCGCGCCGCCGGCGATCAGACCGGCCGCGTTCTCCCGGAAGCCCTCGCGCAGGACCTCGTACGGGGCGTGGCCCAGGGTCGGCAGCTTGGTGCCGGGGCCGATCGAGCCGAGCACCCAGCGGGTCCGGCCGTCCTCGGCCGCGTGCGCGTCGGCGGCCTCGCGGGCCAGTCGGGCACCGGCCTCGGAGAGCTCGAAGATCCGGTCGGGGATGTCGTACTCGCCGAGCGCGGAGAAGTTGGCGCCGAAGGTGTTGGTCTCCACACAGTCCACGCCCACCGCGAAGTAGGCGTCGTGGACGGAGCGGACGATGTCGGGCCTGGTCAGGTTGAGGACCTCGTTGCAGCCCTCCAGGTTCTGGAAGTCCTCCAGCGTCGGGTCCTGTGCCTGGAGCATGGTGCCCATCGCTCCGTCGGCGACCACCACCCGGGTGGCCAGTGCCTCACGCAGCGCGTTCGCGCGGCTCTGCGGGGTGACGGACGGGCTGGCGGCAATGGCCATGGGGCTTCTCCCTGGGTGCGACGGCTGTCGGCTTTGCGAACCCGCTGAGTCGGGGACGCACGTGGCCAGGGTATCCGGACCCCGCCGGGAGGAGACCACCTATTCCGTATCCTGAACGCTCGGCCGAACAGGGGGGAACGACCGGATGACCACGATGCGGACACTGGTTCGGGACGGCGCACGGCGGGCCGGGGGCGCCGCCGCCGCCCGGGCCCGGGCGCTCCGGTCCCGCTGGCGCGGCTGGTCGAGGTGGCGCAAGAGCCTGGTGGTGGCGCTGACGGCGCTGGCCGTGGTGCTGGTCCCGGTCGGTTCGGCGGCGCTCGCGCTGCGCCTGCAGTACGTCGGCGACCCCTCCCCCGAGGCGCGCAGCCGCGGCCGTGACGCGCTCTGGCTCGGCCACGCCTGGGTGGACGGCCGGAAGGGTGACGCGGACGTCGCGGCCCTCGCCGAACGGCTGGCCGGCACCGGCGTGCGGGACCTCTACGTGCACACCGGCCCGCTGGAGCACGACGGCTCGCTGCCGCCCGCCGTGCACCCCCGGGCGGCCTGGTTCACCGGGGCCGCGCACCGGGCGCTGCCCGGGGTCCGGGTGCAGAGCTGGCTCGGCGACGAGGTGAAGCCGGAGAAGGACGGCCTGGACCTGGAGGACGCCGCCACCCGCGACCGGGTCACCGCCTCCGCCCGCCAGGTCCTGGACCTCGGCTTCGACGGCGTGCACTTCGACATGGAGCCGATCCGGCCGGGCTCCGACGGCTGGCTCGCCCTGCTCGACCAGGTCCGCCCGGTCACCGCCGGGCGCGGCGCGAAACTGTCCGTCGCCGCCCCGCAGATCGACCCGCTGCCCTACCAGCACGACGTCGCCATCGCGCTCACGGACCACGGCAAGTGGTGGGACCAGGCGTACTTCACCGCCACCGCCCGCCGGGTGGACCAGATCGCGGTGATGACCTACGACTCCAGCATGCCGACCGAGGGGTTCTACGGCGCCTACAACGCCTACCAGACCGAGCTCGCCCTGGAGGCCACCCCGGCGGAGGTCGACCTGCTGATGGGCCTGCCGTTCTACTGGGAGGACGAATGGGGCCACTGGGGGCGTGCCGAGACGGTCACCGCCGGGATCCGGGGCATCCGGCTGGGCCTGGGCCGGCAGGACCTGCACCGGCCGAACTTCGGCGTCGGCCTGTACGTGGACTTCGCCGCCACCGAGCAGAACTGGGCCGACTACCGGCGCGACTGGGTGCGATGAGGGCCGGTTCTCAGGGCGCGGCCAGCCGGTGGGCGAGCGCGCTCAGGTAGCGGTGGACGGTGGCGTCCTCTCCGGTCAGGTAGTGCGAGACGGCCCGGTACAGCGGCTGGTAGACCTCGCCGTGCTCGGTGACGGTGAGCGTGCAGCCCCGGCCCGCCGGTGTCAGCACGTACGTCCAGGTGCCGCCGTACGGCAGGTCGGGGTCCGCGATGCCGGTCACCAGGCGGTGTGGGGCGGCGCTCTCCACGACCTCGTAGGTGGTGTGGCCGTGCTTGCCGTACTCGCGCCACCGGGGGTGCCCGGCGGCGGTGGCGGGCAGCCGTTCGACGTGCGCCAGCCCCGGGCGCCAGGCCGGGAAGAGGTCGACGGCGGTCAGGACGTCCCAGACCTCGTCGGGCGGCCGGTCCAGTTCGAGTCCGCCCTCGCTGACGTGTTCCACCGGCAGTCGCCGGCCCGCGGCCAGCAGCGCCACCGCCAGCCCGGCCGTGGCTCCCGCCGCCACCACGGCGGTCGCCCCGACCGCCGTCCACCGCCGTCCGCTCATCCGCCGGCTCCTCACACCCTGTGCACCCGGCCCCATCACCCATCATCGCGCCGTCCCGCCGCGCGGGCGCGGCCGGGCCCGGGGCGGTCCCCCGGGGCCCGCCCGGATAACCGCTGGATCGCGGCCGTCCCCTCGCCCAGACTGTCCCGGTGGCCCGGCGGAACGGCGCTTCAAAGCCCGTAGGCTGGGCAGGTAGGGACCATGGAGCGCGGCGTTCCATGGGTGACGAGAGGTTCGACCGTCGGCTTCCGGCCGCCGGCACCCGGGCATTCCCGGCCGGGTGGCGCGGTGGACGCCGACCGGAGGGAGACGCTGGGTGATCGAGCTGGAGGAAGTTCCCGAGTTGATCGACCCGGTGATGGTGTGCGCCTTCGAGGGGTGGAACGACGCGGGTGACGCCGCCTCGGCCGCGCTGGCGCACCTGGACGAGACCTGGGGCGGCAAGGTGTTCGCCGCGCTCGACGCGGAGGAGTACTACGACTTCCAGGTCAACCGGCCCACCGTGTGGCTGGACGGCGGGGTGCGCCGGATCACCTGGCCCACCACCCGGCTCTCGGTGATCCGGGTCACCGAGCCGACCACCCGGGACGTGGTGCTGGTCCGCGGCATCGAGCCGAGCATGCGCTGGCGCTCGTTCTGCAACGAGCTGCTCGGCTTCGCGCACGAGCTGGGCGTCGAGCTGGTGGTGATCCTGGGCGCACTGCTCGGCGACACCCCGCACAGCCGCCCGGTGCCGGTCAGCGGTGTCACCTCGGACCCGGAGCTTGCCCGCCGGCTGGAGCTGGAGGAGAGCCGCTACGAGGGACCGACCGGGATCGTCGGGGTGCTCCAGGAGGCGTGCACGCACGCCGGGGTGCCGGCCGTGACGCTGTGGGCGGCGGTGCCGCACTACGTCGCCCAGCCGCCGAACCCCAAGGCCACCCTGGCGCTGGTCAACAAGCTGGAGGACCTGCTGGACCTGCGCATCCCGCCGGGCGAGCTCGGCGAGGACGCCCGGGCGTGGCAGCTGGGCGTGGACCAGCTGGCCGCCGAGGACAGCGAGGTCGCGGAGTACGTCCAGCAGCTGGAGGAGGCGCAGGACACCGCGGAGCTGCCGGAGGCCTCGGGCGACGCGATCGCCCGGGAGTTCGAGCGGTACCTGCGGCGCCGGGAGAACGTCGGGCCGACCGGCGAGAAGCCGGTCTCCGGGCACGCCACCGCGGAGCGGCCGGCCGAGCCGGAGCCTCCGACGGCCCGGGAGAGCCAGGACGGCGCCGAGGAGGACTGAGCGGACCGGAACCGCCGTACCGACGCCGTGGGGGCGTCGAGGCCAGTGGCCTCGACGCCCCCACGGCGTTGACGGGACTCCGCGCGGACTCCCTGGGGCGCGACGCCCTAGAGCGCGACGCCGAGCAGCGCGTCCACGGTGCGGGTGACCAGACCGGGGGCGCCGATCACGGTGCCGCCGTCGCGCTCCTGCGCGGCGGCCCAGCGGTCCACCGCGGCCAGCGCGGCCGGGGCGTCCAGGTCGTTCGCGAGCGCGGCGCGGACCTCGGCGAGCAGCTGCTCGGCGGCCGGGCCGTCCGGGCGGGAGACCGCGGCGCGCCAGCGGGCGAGCCGCTCGACGGCCTCGTCCAGGGTGCCCTTGGTCCACTCCCAGTCCTCGCGGTAGTGGTGCGAGAGCAGGGCCAGCCGGATCGCCGCCGGGTCGACGCCCTCGCGGCGCAGGGCCGAGACGAAGACCAGGTTGCCGCGGGACTTGGACATCTTGTGGCCGTCCAGGCCGACCATGCCGGCGTGCACGTACGCCTGGGCGTACGGGTGGGCGCCGGTGGCCACCTGGGCGTGCGCGGCACCCATCTCGTGGTGCGGGAAGGACAGGTCGCTGCCGCCGCCCTGGATGTCGAAGGACATGCCGAGGAACTGCAGGGCGATCGCGACGCACTCGATGTGCCAGCCGGGGCGGCCGTGGCCGAGCTCGGTGTCCCAGGCGGGCTCGCCGGGACGGGCGGCCAGCCAGAGCAGGGCGTCCAGCGGGTGGCGCTTGCCGGGGCGGTCCGGGTCGCCGCCGCGCTCGGCGAAGACCGGGAGCATGGCCTCGCGGGTGAGGCCGGAGACCTCGCCGAAGGTCGGGTCGGCCTCGACCGAGAAGTAGATGTCGCCGTCCAGCTCGTAGGCGGCACCGCTCGCGAGCAGCTTCTGGACCAGCGGGACGATCCACGGGATGGACTCGACGGCGCCGATGTAGTGGGCCGGCGGGAGCAGCCGCAGCGCGGTCATGTCCTCGCGGAACAGCGCGGTCTCGCGCTCGGCGAGGGCCACCCAGTCCTGTCCGGTCTCGACCGCGCGCTGGAGCAGGGGGTCGTCGACGTCGGTGACGTTCTGCACGTAGAGGACGTCGTGTCCGGCGTCCTTCCATACCCGCTGCACCAGGTCGAAGGCGTTGTAGGTGGCGGCGTGGCCCATGTGGGTCGCGTCGTAGGGCGTGATGCCGCAGACGTAGATCCGGGCGGTGCCGTCCTGCGGCACGACCTCCCGGATGCCTCCCGTCGCGGTGTCGTGGATTCGAAGGGGGAGCCCCTGACCAGGCAGGGCGGGAACCTCGGAGGCGGGCCAGGCATGCATGGGATCGACTTTAACCTTGAGAACATTTGAAAGCCTAACCAGTCGGCAAGA
This sequence comes from Kitasatospora sp. NPDC089913, assembly GCF_044748625.1. Lineage (NCBI taxonomy): Bacteria > Bacillati > Actinomycetota > Actinomycetes > Kitasatosporales > Streptomycetaceae > Kitasatospora > Kitasatospora sp. NPDC089913. Next base: position 26,638 of record NZ_JBIVGI010000046.1, read on the forward strand.
TCGACTGGATTCGTCTGCTTTCGCGGCCCGGGCGCTTCCTGACCGATCGTGTCCGGAAACCTTCGCCGGAGCGCCGGGGCGAAAGCGGCGCGAAGGCGGACCGGAAGCGGAACGGCGGCAGGCCGGAACCGCGCCGGAACCGCCCCGTGCACGGCCACACGGGGCGGTCCGGGCGGACGGGCGCCCGGTCGGCCCTGCCGCCGACCGGGCGCCCGCGACCCTGCGGGCAGACGGCCGGAGCCGCTACAACCGCTGCCAGAGGGCCGGCACGTTCGGCGGCTCCCACCCCGCGATGGCGGTGTGCCCCTGGAGGCACCGGTAGGAGACGCCGCCGTAGGTGACGCGGTCGCCCGCGTTGTAGAAGGTGCCCGCGGTCCAGGTCCCGCCCGGCGCCGTGGTGGGCGGCGTGGTGGGGGGTGTGGTGGGCGGCTTGGTCGGCGTGGTGGGGGTGGCGGTCGGGGTCGGGGTCTGCGGCACGTTGAGCACGAAGTCGTACGTGCCCTCCTTCGCCGAGCCGACCTGGCGGACGTTCATCAGCAGCCGCGCGTCGTAGATGGTGTCGGTGCTGTTGCGCGGCTCGTTCGGGAAGTACAGCTGGGTGGTGAGCACCGGCCGGCCGGGCGCCTGGAGCTTGACGTGGATGTGCCGGGTGCGACCCGGGTAGAGGCCGGGCACGATCGTGGTGAGGCTGAACGCACCCTGGGCGTTGGTGAACTGGTGGCCGCGGAAGGTGAACCCGACGTTGTCGTAGGCACCGTTCACGTCGGCCTGCCAGAAGTCCAGCAGGACGCCGGACAGGGGCAGGCAGGCGCGGCCGAAGACGTAGCCGCTGACGGTGAGCCTGGTGCCCGGGGTGCTGTCGGTGATGAGCGAGGTGCGCAGCGGCGAGTTGGGCTTGAAGTACGGCCCCTCGGTCTGCTCGATGGTCGGGGCGTCGCCGTCGTGGCACTCGGGCGTGAAGTCCGGCATCTCGCCGGTGCCGACCCGGTCGCGGGCCAGGGCGACGCCGCCGCCGACCAGCAGGGGGGCGGTGCCGAGAACGGCGGCTGCCCGGAGGACGGTCTTGCGGCTTATCCGGCGGTCGGTGGGACCGTCCGTCCCGGTGACGGGCTCTTCGGACGCGGGCATGCGCCGACTCCTTCGCTGTGGGTGTGGGGGATCTGCCGGTGTCGATGGGAATGACGGCCCTTGCCATGGTGGGGGCATGACAAGGACCGGGCCGGCGGGCCGCCCGCTCGCGCCGGGCGGTCCGCCGGTGGCCGACAGTCAACCTACGGGCCGTCCGGACCTGCCGCGATGGACGTGATCCGGGGATCGTGGTGATTTCCTCCGACCTTGGCCCGGAACTCCCCGGGCGTCATCCCGGTCTCCCGGCGGAAGAACCGGCAGAAGTACGCCGGGTCCCCGAACCCGGCCTCCCGGGACACCTGACGCACCGTCAGTTCGGTGCAGGCCAGCAACCGCTTGGCCTCCAGCGTCTGCTGCTGGCGGATCAGCCGCCCCGGCGTCCGGCCGGTCGCCTGCTTGACCGTCGCCTGGAGGTGCCCCGGGGAGACCCCCAGCTCCTGGGCGCAGGAGGCGACCGAGCGTTGCACTCCGCCCGGGTCGGCGATCAGCCGGGTGAACGCGGCGGCGAGGTCGCCGGTGCGGCCCGGCAGCGCCCCCGGGCCGACCGGCGCGCAGGCCCGCAGGGCGCGGACCACCAGGATGTGCAGACTGGCCCGCAGCACGCCCGGATAGCCCGCCGGCCGCGCCCGGTACTCGGCCTCCATGTCCGCCAGCAGCGCGGCGATCGGCCCGGCCTGCTCGCCCAGCCGCACCGCCGGGCGACCGGCCAGGACGCGCAGCGCGGCGAGGTCCTGCGGATTGGTCAGGAGGAAGTCCTCGTTGAACAGCACGACCTGGCCGGTGAGGTCGTCCGCGTCCACCCAGTGGTGCACCTGGCCGGGCGCGATCACGCACAACTGCGGCGGCTGCAACGGTCGCTGGACCAGGTCCAGGACGTGGGCGCCGCGGCCGCCGGTGACGTAGACGATCTCGAAGAAGGAGTGCCGGTGGGGGAAGCCGGCCCGGGACAGCGGGCCGATGGTGTCGAAACTGCCGATCGCGAACGGGAGCAGATGCGGCAGCGGGACCTGGAGGCGGTGCAGCGGCAGGTCCAGGTGGGGGGTGGTCCGTCGCTCGTCCATCGTCGCAGTGTGCGGCCGGGACCTGGCACCGGTCCAGACCACTGTCCGGTGGAAGGACTTCCGGACGGGTGGTCCGGCGGGCCGGACGGCCCCGGCTTCGAAGGCGGGAGGCCCCGCCGGACCGTCGGATCGGGGGAGGCCGCACCGGACCGGCGGATCGCGGGAGGCGCCGCCGGACCGTCCGATCGCGGGAAGCCCCGCCGGACCGTCAGATCGGCGGCCAGGGGATGGACGGCCAGTCCTCGGAGGGCAGCGGATGGGTACCGGCGGCGAGCAGCGCCGCCACCCGGGCCCGGGTGGCGTCCAGTTCGGCCGCCGTCAGGTGCGGGGCCAGCCGCTCCCCCAGCGCGCCGTCCAGCTGGCCGGCCAGGCCGGCCAGCACCGCCGCCGCCTCCTCGGGCAGCGGGCTCCCGGCCCAGCCCCAGAGCAGGGTGCGCAGCTTGCCCTCGCTGTGGAAGGTGACGCCGTGGTCGATGCCGTAGATCCGGCCGTCCGCGGCCGGGATCAGGTGGCCGCCCTTGCGGTCGGCGTTGTTGAGGACGGCGTCCAGTACGGCGAGCCGGCGCAGCCGCTCGTCGTCGGGGTGGACCAGCAGCGCGGTGCGCCCGTCGCCGACCTCGGCCCGGACGATCGGCAGCCAGCCGTCCTCGGGGCCGTCCGGGTCCTGGAGCGCGAGCAGCGGGTCCGCGTCCGGGTCGGGCTCGACCCACAGCTGCACCATGCCGGGGCCGTGCGGGCCGTCCCGCAGCACGGTGGGCGGGACCAGCCCCCAGCCGGTGGCGGCGGACAGCTCGTAGGCGGCGACCTCGCGGCCGGCCAGGGTGCCGTCCGGGAAGTCCCAGAGCGGGCGCTCGCCGGCCACCGGCTTGTAGACGGCCTGGGCGGCGAGGCCTTCGGTGCCGTCGATGCCGACGGTGCAGTAGAGGGCCGCGTTGGAGGCGTCGGTGAGCCGGCCGTGCACGGTCAGCGCGCCCTCCCGCAGCAGCCGCAGCGCGGTCGGCGGGTCGGCGGCGAGGGCGGCGGCCCCGGCGGGGTCGGCGCGCGGCGGCTCGATCCCGCCGGCCGGGGCGGACGAGGTGTTCAGCGCCGGTACCCGTTCGCGCGCGGGCACAGGTGGCCCTCCGGGTCGAGCGGCAGGTTGCAGAACGGGCAGGGCTTGCGGCCGGCCGCGACGAGGTCCAGCGCGCGCCTGGCGAACACCCGGGCCATCGCGCCGGACAGCCGCACCCGGAGCATGTCGGGGCCGTTCTCGTCGTCCTCGAAGACGGCGGCGCCCTCCTCCTCGCCCTCCTCCTCCTCGATCAGCGCCTGTGCCTCGACGACCAGGCAGCTGTCCACGGTGTCCCACGCCAGCGCCATCGTGCCGACCCGGAACTCCTGCTCCAGCGGCAGGTCCAGCGGTGCGGTGTCCAGCAGCTCCTGCGGGGCACCGGCCGGGATCGCGGCGTCGCCGCCGCTGCGGCGCAGGGCCTCGTCGAGGACCTCCTCGATCCGCTCGGCGAGCGCGGCGACCTGGGTCTTCTCCAGCAGCACGCTGGTGATCCGCCCCCGGGCGCTGGCCTGGAGGTAGAACGCCCGGGCGCCGGGCTGGCCGACGGTGCCGGCCACGAACCGTTCGGGCTGGTCGTAGAAGTAGACCTGACGGGGCACGCTCTCGCTCCGGATCGTATCGATCGTCGTGGACGTCGGGGACGTCACGGGGTTCGGGGTCGGGCTCGGTGGTCCCGGGGTGCGCGGCGGGGTGCACCGGGGCCCACTGGTCACCCTACGACCTCCCGGGCCGGGCCGGGGAGCCGAGCCCCGGGGCCGGCCGCCGGGGGCCGTTGCGCGGGTCCGGCCCGATCAGGCCGCGCCGGTGGACCCGCCGACCACGGCGTCCCCGCTCGGACCGGCCTGGCCGGTCTGCCCGGGGTGGGCGGCGGGCCGGGGCGCGAGGGAGGCGAGGTCGCCGGTGTCGCCCATCCGCAGCACGAACGGGCGGCGCGCGGTGTAGCGGATCGCGGTGACCGAGCAGGGATCGACGTTGATCCGCTGGAAGTGGTCGAGGTGCAGGCCCAGCGCGTCGGCCACCACGGCCTTGATCACGTCTCCGTGCGAGCAGGCGATCCAGACCGCGTCCTCGCCGTGCTCGGCGGCGATCTTCTCGTTCCACTCGCGGACCGCGTCGACGGTTCGGTGGCTCAGCTCGCGCAGCGACTCGCCGCCCGGGAAGGCCGCGGCGGCCGCGTGGTCCTGGACGGTGCGCCAGAGCGGTTCCTTGGCGAGTTCGGCCAGCGGGCGGCCGGTCCACTCCCCGTAGTGGCACTCGCCGAGGCGCTCGTCCAGCGCGGGCTCGCCCGGCGCGGTGCCGCCGTGCTCGGGACCGGCCAGCCCGGGGCGGGCGGCGAGCAGCGGCTCCAGGGTCTGCCGGCAGCGCTCCAGCGGGCTGCTGACCGCCTGGACCAGCGGGACCGGGGCGAGCCGGTCGGCGAGGGCGGCGGCCTGGGCGCGCCCGGTGTCGTCGAGCTCCACGCCCGGCGTCCAACCGGCCAGGATTCCGGCGGTGTTCGCGGTGGAGCGGCCGTGGCGGACGAGCAGCAGGGTGGGCATGGGCCCACCCTACGGCCTCCCGGACCGGGGCGGGAGGGCTTCCGGATCTTGGTCGGGGCGCCGTGGCGGCGGCGGAGCGGGCCGTCACGGCGGGGCGGGGGCGGGACGTCGCGGCGGGCACCGGGGCGGGGGCGGGCCGGACGGGCGGCCGGGGCGGGACGCCGGGGCAGTACGGGTGGGGTGCACAGGACGCGGGGAACGCGGGGAGCACGGGAGAACGGTGCCGGGGCGAACCGTCGTCGCGGCGGATGTTTCGGAAGGGCGCCAGGGGCGAGAATGGCGCGCATGATCGTCCACTGCGCCATCTACCGGGACGGCCGCCCGGTCGCGACGCCCTCCGGTCCGGCCGGCTCCCTCGCCGCCGCCCGGAAGGCGGGGCGCGGCGGCTTCGTCTGGATAGGCCTGTTCGAGCCGACCGCCGAGGAACTCGACCAGGTCTCGGAGGAGTTCGGCCTGCACCCGCTGGCCGTCGAGGACGCGGTCGGCGCCCACCAGCGGCCCAAGGTGGAGGCCTACCAGGACTCGCTGTTCGTCGCGCTCAAGACCCTCGGTTACCACCCCGGCGGCCACGCGGTGACCAGCGGCGAGGTGATGCTCTTCGTCGGCGAGGACTTCGTGATGACCGTCCGGCACGGCGCCGACAGCCCGCTCGGCGACCTGCGGGCCGAGCTGGAGGAGCAGCCGGAGGTGCTCAAGTACGGCCCGAGTGCCGTGCTGCACTCCGTCTGCGACGCGGTGGTGGACGGCTACGTGGACGTGGTGGTCGGGCTGCAGGCGGACCTCGACGAACTGGAGGCCGATGTCTTCGCCCCCGGCCGGGTGGGCCGGGACGTCGCGAGCCGGATCTACGGCTACAAGCGGCAGCTGGTCACCGTCCGCCGGGCCACCGGCCCGCTGGTCGAGCCGATGGTACGGCTGGACCGCGGCGGGGTGCCGTTCGTCCGTGCCGAGGCGCGGCCCTATCTGCGGGACGTCTCGGACCACCTGGCCCGGGCCAACGACCAGGTGGAGGGGATGGACCGGCTGCTCTCGGACATCCTCGCCGCCAACCTGGCACAGGTCAGCGTGCAGCAGAACAACGACATGCGGAAGATCTCGGCCTGGGCGGCGCTGGCCGCCGTGCCGACGATGATCGCGGGCGTGTACGGGATGAACTTCGAGCACATGCCGGAACTGCACCAGGCCTGGGGCTACCCGGCGGCGGTGTCGCTGATGGTGGTGGTCTGCGTGCTGCTGCACCGGGTGTTCAAGCGCTCCGGCTGGCTGTAGGCCCGGCCCCGGCGCGCCCGGGTGGCACCGCCGCCCTCGGGACGGTGCCACCGGGCCCGGTGATCAGGCCAGGCCGGCCCGCTCCAGCGCCGCGACGCCGGTGCGCAGCGCGGTGATCCGCTCGTCCAGGGTGAAGCCGGCCGGGGCCAGGGTGAGCGTGGTGACGCCCGCGTCGGCGTACGCCTGCATCCGGTCGGCGATCCGGGCGGTGTCGCCGATCAGCGAGGTGGCGTCGATGAGCTCGTGCGGGACGGCGGCGGCCGCGCCCGCGTAGTCCCTGGCCAGGTAGCGCTCCTGGACCTCGTCGGCGGCCTGCTCGTAGCCCATCCGCCGGGCGAGCTGGTTGTAGAAGTTCTTCTCCTTGCTGCCCATGCCGCCGATGTAGAGCGCGGTGTACGAGCGCTGCGAGTCGACGCCCGCCTTGATGTCCTCGCCGACCGCGATGGCGACGGTCGGGCAGACGTCGAATCCCTCGAACTCCCGGCCGGTCTCGGCACCGGCCCGGACCCGGCCGGCCTTCAGCGGGTCGAGCGAGAGCGCGGCGTGCTGCGGGTCGAAGAAGATGCCGAGCCAGCCGTCGGCGATCTCGCCGGTCTGCTCCAGGTTCTTCGGGCCGATCGCGGCGATGTACAGCGGGATGTGCTCGCGCACCGGGTGCACGGTGAGCTTGATCGGCTTGCCGGGGCCGCCGGGCAGCGGCAGCGTCCAGTGCTCGCCCTCGTGGACCAGCCGCTCGCGGGACATCGCCTTGCGGATGATCTCCACGTACTCGCGGGTGCGGGCCAGCGGCTTGTCGAACTTCACGCCGTACCAGCCCTCGGAGACCTGGGGGCCGGAGACGCCGAGGCCGAGCCGGAAACGGCCGCCCGAGAGGGTGTCCAGGGTCGCGGCGGTCATCGCGGTCATCGCCGGGGTGCGGGCCGGGATCTGGAAGATCGCCGAGCCCACGTCGATCCGCTCGGTCCGGGCGGCGACGAAGGACAGCACGGTGGCCGCGTCCGAACCGTAGGCCTCGGCCGCCCAGCAGACCGAGTAGCCGAGCCGGTCGGCCTCCTGGGCGACGGCGATGTTGTCGGCGTCCATGCCGAGTCCCCAGTAGCCGAGGTTGATGCCGAGTCGCATGGGCACTGCCTTCCAGTCGGTTGTGTCGTGAGGGTAGCGGCGCGTCCGGCGGACATGCTACTGGCCGGTAGGAGTGGTCCGGGTCACATTCCGGCCGCGTGGCGGGGGCCGGGCGCGACCGGCCGCGGGGGCGGCTCCGTCCCGCCGCGGGGGCGGGGGCGGTCCTGCGGGTCTGCGCACCTGCCCGGGCACCGGCCGCTACGCTCAGCCGACGTGGGGGCGCCTCGCCCCACCTGCGTGTTCGTCCCCGTCGTCCCGGCCGCGCTGCCGGCCGGTGGCGCCGCGCCGCCACCGCACCTACGGCCAGTAAGAGGGCACGTCCGATGGAAAAGCGTCACCTCGGCCGCACCGGGCTGCAGGTCTCCCGGCTCGGCCTCGGCACCATGACCTGGGGCCGCGCCACCGACGAGCAGGAGGCCGCGGAACAGCTCAAGGAGTTCGTCGACGCGGGCGGAAACCTCGTCGACACCGCCGACGTCTACGCCGACGGCGACGCCGAGTACCTGCTCTCCCGGCTCACCGACAGTCTCGTCCCCCGCTCCGAGCTGGTCATCGCCACCAAGGCCGGCAGCGTCCCGGCCGCCCGCCGCTTCGACGGCTCGCGCGGGCACCTGCTCGCCGCGCTCGACGCCTCGCTGCGCCGGCTCGGCACCGACTACGTCGACCTGTGGCAGGTGCACGCCTTCGACCCGGCCACCCCCGTCGAGGAGACCCTCAGCGCGCTCGACATCGCCGTCTCCTCCGGCCGGGCCCGTTACGTCGGGGTCTGCGACTTCAGCGGCTGGCAGCTGGCCAAGGCCGCCACCTGGCAGAACGCCCACCACGGGCGGGTCCCGCTGGCCGGGGCGCAGCTGGAGTACTCGCTGCTCCAGCGCGGCATCGAGCGGGAGGCCCTGCCCGCCGCCCGGGACACCGGGGTCGGGCTGCTCGCCGCCTCCCCGCTCGGGCGCGGTGTGCTGACCGGCAAGTACCGGCACGGCCTCCCGCAGGACTCGCGCGGCGCCTCGCCGTACCTGTCGGGGTTCGTCCAGCCCTACCTCGGGGAGCGTCCGCGCCGGATCGTGGACGCCGTCGCGACCGCCGCCGACGGCCTCGCCAGCAGCCCGCTGGCGGTCGCGCTCGCCTGGGTCCGGGACCGCCCCGGGGTGGCGAGCGCGCTGGTCGGGGCCCGCACCGTGGGGCAGCTGCAGGCGGCGCTGTCGGTGGAGGCGCTTACGCTTCCGGAGGAGATCCGCGGTGCGCTCGACGACATCTCGGCGCCGGTCCACCGCTACCCCGACCAGGGGTGGAGCGAGCTGTAGCGGTCGCCCCACCCCGCACCCGAGCCTGCCCGAACCGACCGACCGCCGACCCGACCGCCCCGCGCGGCCCCGGACCGGCCCGAACAGCCGACCGCCCGCAGCCCGGGGTGGCCGGTGCCCAGCAGTGGAGTTGAGCTTTTGTGGAGCGGACGATGACTGACGCGGAGAACGGCGCCCCGGAGGAGTCCTCGACGGGCCCGGACACGGGCGGCGCCGTGCCCGCGCAGGCGTCGGCGGAGCGGGACGCGGCGGAGCCGGCGGCGGGCGCCGACGCGGTGGCCACGGACTCGGAGGCGGACCCGGGCGCGGGCTCCGACAGTGACTCGGGCTCGGACGCGGGCTCTGCCCCGGACGGGGAGGCGGCACGCGCGGGGGCACCCGACGCGGCCGGGCCCTCCGGCGGCGCCGCGGACCGGGCGGCCGCCGTCGCGGCGCTCGCCGAGCGGGTCCGCTCGGTGGGCCGCTCCGGCCCGGGTTCCGCCGCGCCCTCGGCGTCCCCCGCCGCCCCGGGCGCCCCCGCGCCGGCCGACGGGACGGCTCCCGCTTCACCCGCCGACCGCGGCGGCACCGACCGGGTGGTGACCGACGAGCAGCGGGCACAGGCGCTCCGCGCGACCGCCGAGGTGCTCGGCGCGGGCGGCGCCCCGGCCGGGCTGGCCGGCGCCGCCGTGTCGGTGTTCGGCGACGGCGCGGCCGAGCAGCTCCGCGAGGACCCGTGGGCCGTGCTCTCGCTGCCCGGCGTCCGCCCGGAGCACGCGGACGGCTTCGCCCGCGGCCTGCTCGGCCCGGCGGCCGGCCCGGGCGACCCGCGGCGCGCGCAGGCACTGGTCGGCTGGCTGCTGGAGCAGGCGGCGCTGCGCGGCCACTCCGCCCTGGAGATCGGCGAGGTGACCGCCGGGCTGGAGCGCCTCGGGGTGCCGGACTCCGCCGCCGCCGTCCAGGCCGCGGTGCTCGACGGCCGGGCGATGCCCTTCCAGGAGGAACTCACCGGCGCCGAGGCGCACGCGGCGGGCGGCGACGACGAGGACGAGCCGCCGACCCGGACCCTGCTCGCCCTGGAGCGCCTCGCGCTGGCGGAGGAGAGCCTGGCGGACGGCCTGGTCCGGCTGATGTCCACCTTCGTGCCCGGCGAGGACCAGGAGGAGTCCGCCGAGGAAGCCGCGGCCGACAGCGTCCCCGAGACTGCCGACGAGGACTCGGCCGACGACGCGGACGGCTCGGACGGCTCGGACGACGACGCGGACGGCTCGGACGGCTCGGACGCGGAGGACGGCACCGAAGCCGCCCCTCAGGCACCCGCCGCGCCCGGTCCGGCCGCCTGGGAGGCCGCCGCCGAGGCCGCCCCGTCCTCCTCCGCGGCCGCCCTGGTCCGGGCCGCCGCCGCGAACGCGCTCGTCCTGCACACCGGCGGCGAGGCCGCCCGCGCCGAGCCGGCCGCCCTGCTGGCCACGGCCACCGGCCTCGGGCTGCGCGCCTGGGCCGCCACCTGGACCGACCACGGCCGGACCGCCTTCGCCGCCCTCGCCCCGCTCGCCGACGTCCCGGCCCCCGCCCCCGTCGCGACCCTGGCCGAGCTGCTCGCCGGCGCCGCCGGCCCCGGCCGCTCCCCCGACGGCACGCTCGCGCTCGACCTGCTGGTCGTGCTGGACGCGCCGCTGCTGGACGTCGAGCTGGCCGCCACCCTGCTGGAGTCGCTGGCCGACGGCACCCGGCTGGTGCTCAGTGGCGACCCGGGCCAGCTGTGGTCCGCCGGTCCGGGCCGGTTCTTCGCCGACCTGCTCACCGCCAAGGTCTGCCCGGCCGTCGCCTCCCGCACCCCGGACTTCGGCCCGATCGGCGAGCTGGTCTCCGGCGTCGGCATCGGCGAGCTCCAGCCGGTCGACGCACCGGACAAGGAGGTGGTCATCCTGACCGCCAAGGACAGCGGGGAGGCCGTCCACCGCGCCGTCCAGCTGCTCACCGACTCCATCCCGCGCGCCCTCGGCATCCCCTCCGAGCAGGTCGTCCTGCTCACCCCCGGCCACGGCGGCGGGGCCGGCACCCGCGCGCTGAACGCGGCCGCCAAGGCCCGGCTCAACCCGGGCCCGGGCCGGTTCGCCGGCTTCGACCCGGGCGACCGGGTCGCCGACTCCCCCGCGCCCGGCCACACCCGGCCGGCCCGGGTGGTCGACGGCGACGCCGCCGGCCTGCACCTGGAGTACCCGGACGGCACCCGCCGCACCGTCCCGCCCGCCGAGGCCCAGAAGCTGCGGCACGGCTGGGCGCTGACCGTCCACCAGGCGGTCGGCCGGCACTGGCCGGGCGCGGTGGTGGTGGTACCGGACGACGCGGCTCCGGCGCTCAGCCGGCAGTGGGTGTACACCGCGTTCGGCCGGGGCGAGCGGCACCTCTCGGTGGTCCACGCCGCCGGACCGGCGCTCCCCCAGGCCGTCGCTGAGCGACCGGCCGCGCCGCGCACCACGCGACTGCGCGCGATCCTCGCCGAGAACGCCGCGCAGGAGTACTGACGGGCCCGGACGGCGTCCGGTCCGCACGGAGGGCCCCGGGTACGTCCTCGGACGTACCCGGGGCCCTCCGGCCTTCGCGCGCGCCACCGGCCCGGGGCGCACCCTCCCGACCCTCGCGGCATGAACAGGATTCATCGTTCCGGTAGAAAGCAAGCCTTGGACGCATGGCACCGGGCCGACGGAGGGTGAGGACGTCCCCCGGCGCGCACCTGCGCGCCGGCCGCGCCCCGAGAGGAACGTCCGAAATCATGCGTCCGAAGCGCCGCTTCCGCCCCGCCTCCGCCACCCTCGCCGGCTCCCTGGCCGCCCTGCTCGCCGCCGGCGCCGTCCTCGGCGGTGCGACCGCCGCCACCGCCCGCGACTCCGCCGACCGGGGTTCCGCCGCAGCAGCGGACCGGGCCCGGCGGCTGGTGGACCGCTCGCCCGACCTCGTCCGGCCCCTGGCTCTCACCGTGGACGGCTCGCTGGGGACCCGCCGGGCCGCGCAGGAGGTCCGGCTGGCCCAGCAGCTCTACACCTTCTGGAACACCGGGGAGCAGCGCTACCTGGACGCCGCCGTCGACCGGGACTTCCGGGACAACACCCTCCCGGCCGGGCGGCCGCAGGGGCCCACCGGCCCGGCCGTCGCCTCGCGCGCCTTCCGGGCGGCCGTGCCCGACCTGCGCTGCGAGCTGGCCGACCTCCTGGTCACGGGGGACAAGCTCACCGCCCGGCTGGTGTTCCGAGGGCACTTCACCGGGGTGTTCCAGGGGCGGGCCGGCCGCGGGCAGGCCGTGGAGTTCACCGCGATCGACATCCAGCACGTCGGCGCGCGGCGGATCACCGAGGACTGGCACATCGAGGACAACACGACCCTCCTCGCCCAGCTCGGCGCCGCCACCGGCTGAGCGGCCCCGCCCCGCGCGCGCCGGGCGCGCGGGGCGGACGCGGGACGGCTGTCAGTCGTCGAGGTCCTCGTCGTCGTACACCTCGCTGACGTCGAAGCGGCAGATCAGCAGCTGCGGGTCCGCGTGCTCGAACGGCTCCGGCAGCCACTCGCCCGGCTCGCTCGGCTCGGCCGCCGCCACCCAGAGCGTGGAGTCGCCCTCCTCCAGTCCGAACTCCTCGCTGCGGGCGGCGATCTCGTCCGGCTCGAACTCGCCGAACAGCACGCCGATCGCGGCGTTCACCCCGTCGCCCGCGGCCCCCTCCGGGGTCAGCGAGTCGTCCAGCCGCTCGGCCTGGGCACGCAGCCGCTTCGGGTCGACGATGTGGTAGTCGCGGCGGATCAGCACGCTGATCGCCTCGGGCTGTTCGGGTCCGTGGTACCCGCCCGGGCCCTCGTCGCCGGGGACCTCGAAGGGGGTCACCTCGTCGTAGACCTCGTACAGGAGTTGGTCGTACGCGATGGCCGCCGTCGCGAGCTGCTCGTAGGCGGTGGACACAGCGGAATCGTCCGCTGCGCTGGGGCTTGACACCGCTTCCAGATGACGGTCGATGGCGGCCTTGACCGCCTCGGCGGCGGCGCGTACCTCGGCAATGGTGGGCTGCGCGGCATCAGACATGGTGCAGACGCTATCTCCCCCCGGTGCCGGTACGCACAGCGGTTGTCACCTACACCCGCGATTTCACCGCAACTTCCCCCCTGATGTCCGTTCCGCATGCATCTGTCCCCCGCCGGCAGGCGCTCGACGGCGCACGCCGGGCGCACACTCGGGCCCGTCCCGGGGTCGCTTCACCCGGCGCACCCGGGGTATGCCGACCACAGGAGCAACGGAACTGATGTCCAGTCAGCCAGGTGCGGGCCGGGGCGGCCGAAAATACCCGGGCCCGCTGTCGGAAGCAGGCCGTAGGCTTGCTCGGAGGCGTCCCACAGGAGGAGCATTTTGACCCCACCGAAGCTGGTCCGGCAGCCGGAGTACGAGTACCAGTCGCTGCGCATGCCGCGCGGGACGTCCCGCAACGCGGCACGCCAACTCCTCACCGATCATGCCGAGTACGGGCACTGGGAGCTCGACAGACTCCGACTGTTCCCGGACGGCAGCCGGACGGTGCTGCTGCGTCGGCGGATCATCCGGCAGGTCCGGAGCTGGTGACGGTCCGGGGCCGGTGACGGTCCGGGGCCGGATCCTCCGGAGGCGGTGACGGCGGCCGAACGGGAGCCGGGACGTCGCCGGGTGCCGCGCCCCGCCCCTTGGCCCGCCTCCGGACCCCGGACCTGCTGTGAGCACGCCACCGGCCCCGGGCCGTGGGGCCCGGGGCCGGTGTGCCGGGAGATCCGGCGCCGGGAGTGCTCAGCGAGCGCCGGCGCGGGAGCGGCGGTACAGGACACCGCCGCCGATCAGCAGGGCCAGACCGGCCGCGCCGAGCAGTTCGGTGTCACCGGCGCCGGTGGAGGCCAGCTGGCTGCCCGCGGCGGCGGTCGGCGCCGCGGACGGGCTCCCGGTGCGCGCGGCCGCCGGGCGGGCCTGGCCCGCCGAGCCGCCCTGCTGCGTAGCGGCGGCACTGCCCGGAGTGGCGGCCGCCGCGCTCGCGGAACCCGTCGCCCCGCTGCCGGACGGCGTGCCCTCGGACGGGCCGCCGTTCCTGGGCGTGCCGGTGCTCGGGGTCTGGGTGACCGGCGGGGTGGAGGGGTGGGCGGTCGCGGGCGGCGGCGGGTTGTGCGGGCCGTGCTCCTCCGGGCAGTCCTCGTCGGGCGTGACGGGCGGAGCGGTGTGCGCGGGCGCGGCCGTGGCGGCGCAGTCGTTGCCGAACGCCGGGTTGGCGGCGCCGACCACGTCGACCGAGTTCCCGCAGGCGTTGACGGGGATGTGCACCGGCGCCTGGACGCTGTTCCCCGCGGCGACACCGGGTGAGCCGGTGGCCGCACCGGAGGCGCTCGCGCCCGGGGCCGACTTGCCGCCGCCCGTGTGCGCACCGCCGTGGTGCCCGGAGGCGTTGGCGCAGTTGTTGCCGTACGCCGGGTTCAGCGCGCCGACCACGTCGACCGTGTTGCCGCAGGCGTTGATCGGCACTTCCACCGGCACCTGCACCGAGTTGCCGGAGGCGACACCCGGCGAACCCACTGCCGCGCCCTCCGCCCCGGCGGTCGCGCTGGCATAGCCGGCTGTCGAGGCCAGCACACTGCCGGTGGCCACGGCCGTGAGGAGCCCCTTCTTGGCTGCGTTCCTCATATTTTCCCCTGACATTTCGAGACGACGTGACGACCTTCCGAAAGTCGGAATTTCCGATTGGGCGGAGAGGTCCTCGGCTGCATGGGAGAAAACGAAGCAACCCACAAGGAGGTTGAGCCGTGCGGCCCCCATTCACTCTTTCGAGGGATGTCATGGGTCGCGCCGGGGGCGGCCCCGGAAACGCAGGCGCCCCCGGCGCGGCGCGTCCGCCGCCCGGGGGCCCGACTCAACGACCGATCGAGGATCAGACGTTCGCGCAGTGGTTGCCGAACGCCGGGTTCAGCACGCCGATCACACTGATGGTGTTGCCGCACAGGTTGACCGGGATGTGCACCGGGATCTGGATCTGGTTGCCGGCCACGACGCCCGGGGAACCGGCGGCCACACCCTCGGCACCGGCCCCGCCGTGGGCGGAGGCGACACCGGCAACGGCGAGCACCAGGCCGCCGGTGGCGGCGGTCACGGCGGCGATCTTCTTGACCTTCATCATTCCTCCTGTATGAACACCCGGATATCGGCTCCGGGCCGTCACAGTGAGGAACGAGATTGCGGCAAACGGGGTACGGAACAGACGTTGCATTCACCCGGACCGGTGATACGACGAACATGTCATCGAACTTCCCGGATCCGCGTCCGTCAGGAAACGCGGGAGCCGCACGGTGGACCACCGTGCGGCTCCCGTGCGGCTCCCGCCCCGGTCGGCGGGCCGCTCAGCAGGCGTCGAGGAACCGGTCCAGCACCCGCACGCCGAACTTCAGGCCGTCCACCGGCACCCGCTCGTCCACCCCGTGGAACATCCCGGCGAAGTCGAGCTCCGGCGGCAGCTGGAGCGGGGCGAAGCCGAAGCAGCGGATCCCGAGGTCCTGGAAGGACTTGGCGTCCGTCCCGCCGGACAGGCAGTACGGCACCGCGCGGGCGATCGGGTCCTCGGCACGCAGCGCGGTCTGCATCGCCTCCACCAGGGCCCCGTCGAAGCTCGTCTCGATCGCCTTGTCCGAGTGCAGGCTCTCCCGCTTCACCCGCGGGCCGAGCACGCTGTCCAGCTCGGCCAGGAACTCCTCCTCGTAGCCGGGCAGGAAGCGCCCGTCCACGTGCGCGGTGGCCTGGCCGGGGATCACGTTCACCTTGTACCCGGCGCCGAGCATGGTCGGCTGGGCGGTGTTGCGCAGCGTGGTGCCGATCATCTTGGCGATGCCGCCGAGCACCCGGAGCGTCTCGTCCATGTTCTCCGGGTCGAGCTCGACGCCGAGCGCGTCCGACAGCTCGTCCAGGAAGGCCCGGACGGTCTTGGTGATGCGCAGCGGGAACTCGTGCCGCCCGAGGCGGGCGACCGCCTCGCACAGCTCGGTGATGGCGTTGTCGTTGTTCTCCATGGACCCGTGCCCGGCCCGGCCCTCGACCGTGAGCCGCATCCAGTGCATGCCCTTCTCGGCCGTCTCGATCAGGTAGAGCCTGTTCCGGTCGTTGACCGTGAAGGAGAAGCCGCCGACCTCGCCGATCGCCTCGGTCACGCCCTCGAAGAGCCCCGGGTGCTTGTCCACCAGGTACCGCGCGCCGTAGGTGCCGCCCGCCTCCTCGTCGGCGAGGAAGGCCAGCACCAGGTCGCGCGGGGGCTTGCGGCCGGTGCGCAGCCGGTCGCGCACCACGGCCAGGGTCATCGCGTCCATGTCCTTCATGTCGACCGCGCCGCGCCCCCAGACGCAGCCGTCCGCGATCTCGCCGGAGAACGGGTCGTACGTCCAGTCCGCGGCGTTGGCCGGCACGACGTCGGTGTGCCCGTGGATCAGCAGGCCCGGGCGCGACCGGTCCTCGCCCTCGATCCGGACGACGGTGGAGGCCCGCCCCTTGGCGGACTCGATGATCTGCGGTTCGAGGCCGAACTCCGCGAGCTGCTCGGCCACGTACTCGGCCGCCTTCCGCTCGCCCGGACCGGAACCGTCACCGTAGTTGCTGGTGTCGATCCGGATCAGGTCGCGGCAGATGTCGGCGACCTCGGACTCCCCCGTCACCTTCGACTCGCTCCGCTCGCTCACGGTCACTCCTCGTCTCTGGCCCGCACCGGCACCCCGGCGCCGCCCCAGGACCTGCACCCGGGTCGCGCGAGCACGTCCACCCATCCTCTCCCAGCCCCGGACCCGGATCCACCCCCAGGAAACACGCCGACACACCGCCGCAACCCCCACTCCCCCGCCCCGGGCCGTTTTGGGACCGACAGCCGATCACTGCTACAGTTACATCTGTCAGCGCGGCCGACGAACAGAAGGAAGCCGCGAGGACAACACCTCGTCCGGGTGGCGGAATGGCAGACGCGCTAGCTTGAGGTGCTAGTGCCCTTTATCGGGCGTGGGGGTTCAAGTCCCCCCTCGGACACCACGGAAAGACCCCAGATTCGTCTGGGGTCTTTTTCGTTTTCCGCACCGCTCCTGTCACGCTACGCCGCGCCGTGGCGTGACAGGAGCGGCCTCGGGCCGGACCGCCCCGGCGAACGGCGCACCGGGCGATCGCCGGTCAGTCCGCGTGGGCGGTGACGGCGACGGCGGTCTCGGCGAGGAAGAAGCGTCCGTGGGCGGCGGCGAGGCGGACGGCGGTGTGCCAGGCCTCGATCTCCGCCGGGGAGAGCGGGCCGCGTCCCTCCGCGGCGGCGGTGGCCAGGGCGTGGCGGATGCCCTCGATCCGGCGGGCGGCGTGGCCGGTCAGCTCGGTGGAACCGGTGACGACCGGGTGGACCCGTCCGAGCCGCAGTGGGGAGTCCCGGACCAGGCCCGGGAGCTTGCGGCCGATCCGCCCGTCCGCGTGGTCCATCCAGGGCTGCTGGTCGTCGGTGAAGGCGTGGCAGATCCGCCGGTCGAGGTCGCGGTCGGCGCCGGCGATCACCAGTGAGTCGAAGTCGACGTGGGCCAGGACCGCCCGGCCGCCGGGCCGCAGCACCCGGGCGGTCTCGGCGAGCAGCGCGGCCGGGTCCGGCAGGCATTCGAGCACGTTGTAGGAGACCGCGGCGTCGAGATCGTGGTCGGGCAGCGGGAGCGGCCGGGCCAGGTCCGCGGTCCCGATCCCGACGCCTCCGGGGTGGTCCGCCAGCAGGCGGCGGGCGGCGGCGACGCTGTCGGCCGAGTGGTCGAGGCCGAGCAGCCGGGCATCGGGGTGGCGGCGGGAGAAGACGGCCAGGGTGGGACCGGTGCCGCAGCCGAGGTCGAGCACCCGCCCGCCCGGGCGCAGCGCGGCCTCGTCCACCAGGTGCTCGTGTATCGGCTCGTCGGCTTCCGACATGTGCGTCCCCCTCGGCGTCCGACCCGTTCTACCAGCGGGCGGCGACCGCGGGCACGGGGTTTTCGGCGGGCGGCGGCGGGGTTCTCAGCGGGCGGCCCAGACCGGGCAGCGGGGGTGGTGGCGGTGGGTACGGATGACCGTCCCGCCGAGCGAGCGGCGCTCGGTGGTGGAGACGGCGCAGCAGGCGGCGGCCTGCGGGGCACCCGGCGCCGGTGCGGACCCGGGCGCGATCGGACCTGATCCGCCCGGCCCGGACCTGCCGGGCGCGCCGGGCTGGTTCGGCGGAGGCGTGGGGAGCGAGCGGCGGGGGCGGCCCTCGGTGGACCGGCGGCCGGCAGCGCGGCGGTCGGTGGAGCGGCGGCTGCGGCGATGGGGTGAGGAGGTGGTCATGGGAGCGGGATTGCCCGGGGCGGCGGCCGCGAATCCCGGATTAATTCGAAGGAGTGGAGAAGATGGATCGGTATTGACGCGGGCGCCACCGGTCCCCCAGCCATCGGCCGGTGGACCGGTGGCCGGTCCCTCAGCCGGCCCGTGCCTCCGCCGGGGCCGTGCGCCGCTCGATCCGACCGCGCAGCAGTTCGCCGACCACGAAGGAGGTCACGGCCGTCACCAGCAGCAGGGGGAGCGAGTCGGGTGCGTCCGGCCCGAGCAGCTCGGCCGCCAGTACCGTGCTGGTCACCGGCAACCGGGTGACCGAGGTGGCCGCGGCGGCCAGGCCGACGGCCAGCCCCGACTCGATGCCGAGGCCCGGCAGCGGGCCGCAGGCCACCCCCAGGGCCGCGCCGATCAGCACCGCCGGGAAGATCGGGCCACCGCGCAGGCTGCCCAGGGCGATGCCCCAGGCGACCGTCTTGCAGAGCGTCAGCATCAGCAGCGCGAACACCGACCAGGCCGCCGGATTCGCGGCCAGGGCCCCCAGGGTGGCCTGGCCGGAGAGCGCCGCCTCCTCCGGCGAGCGGTCCGTCAGCAGCGCGTACGCGGCGATGCAGCCGCCGACCGCGACCGCGCACAGCACCGTGCGCAGAGCCGTCTGCCGGACCGTCGGCGGCGGAACCGCCCGCCCGGGGTCGCCGACGGTGAACGCCTTGACCCGGTGGCCGAGAAGCTGCCCGGACACGCAGACCACGGTGACCGCGACCGCCACCGGCAGACCCCACAGGAAGTCGCCCGGGTCGGGGACCGCGGCGGGCGGTTCCGAGGGCAGCGACAGCGCGCCGACCGAGAGCCCGGTCCAGTGGCCGAAGCCGGTGAACACCAGCGCGCCGACCCCGCTCGCCAGCAGGCAGGGCATGATCAGCAGCAGGAGCTGCGGCCCGCCCAGGCCGGCCGCCTCGATCATCATCACGGCGGCCACCAGAGGGCTGCCGAAGATGGTGGAGATCGCCGCCGCCGAACCGGCCGCGCCCAGGACCGGCACCAGCTGCGGCCGGGCCGCGCGGCGGGACGGCCGGACGGCGAGCAGCGCCAGCCCGGCGCCCATCGCCATCAGCGGCGCCTCCGGACCGAGCACGGCGCCGAGCGGCAGACAGGCGAGGGCGGCCAGCACGACGCCGGGCACGGCGCTCGGCGGGGCGGGCGGCCCGCCCAGACCGTCCACCGGGACGTGGCCGCCGCGCCCGGGCACCCGGGTGACGATCGGTGCGAGCAGCAGTCCGGCCAGCAGCAGCGCGGGCAGCGGCCACCACCACGGGGCCCGGTCGAGGCCGAGGGCGTCGGGCAGGCTCTCCCAGACCCAGTGCTGGAGCTGGTGCTCGAGGCCGACGAACCAGAAGGCGGCCAGCGAGACCGGGACGCCGACCAGGGCCGAGATCACGAGGAGGCCGAGATAGCCCTTGGTGCGCAGCACACCGTGCAGGGTGGGGGACGGTCGCGCGGGCGCCGGGTGGACGGGAGGGGACGCCGGGCCGGTGCCCGACGTCGGGCCGGATCCCGCCGTCGGGTCCTCGCTCCCGCTCGGGCCGTCGCTCGGCTCGGGCATCGTCCGCCTCCGTCGCGTTCCCCGCGCCGGTCCGGCTCCGGCCACGTCCTGCGACCGAGTCTCGCCCGCCGCCCGGGCTCGCGCACGGCAGCCGCGGGTCGGGGCCCGGCGCGTCCCGCCGGGCCTGCGCCATCAGGGTGAGAGAGGCGGGGCCGACGGGGGACGGGTCACTCCTGCGGGACCCGCCGGGGGTCGCCGAGGGCGCTCTCGATGCCCTGGACCATCCGCCAGAGCGGCGCCCGGCGGCTGGCGACCAGCACCACGACGTCGTCCTGCTCCCCCGGGCCGTCGCCGTCCGCCGCCGGGGCGCCGCCGGCGGGGCGCTCGCCCCAGGTGTCGGTGACGAAGGCCATCGCCCGGTCCACCTCGGTCACCCAGTCGCTCTCGCCGCCGGAGCGGAGCCAGGTGCGCAGGGCGTGGTTGTGCGCGGAGACCACGGCGGCGGCGACCACGTCGGCCCGCAGCGGGCCCTCCGGACGCCCGGCGAACCGGCCGCGCAGATAGTGCGCGAGGGTGTGCTCGTAGCGCCAGACGACGGACAGTTCGTAGGTGCGCAGGCCCGGCACCTTGCGGGTCAGGCGGTAGCGCTGGACGGAGAACGACGGCTGCTCGGCGTACATCCGCAGGACCAGCCGGGCGGCGTCGCAGGCGTGCCGGACCGGGTCCTCCTCGCCGCTGCCGGACTCCAGGAACTCCGTCATCTCGGCGAGGCCGCGCTCGTGGTCGGGGAAGACCACGTCCTCCTTGGCCGGGAAGTAGCGGAAGAAGGACCGCCGGCCGACGCCGGCGAGCGAGACGATGTCGTCGATCGTGGTCTGCTCGAAGCCGCGCTCCAGGAAGAGCTCGAAGGCGGCGGCAACCAGCGCCTCACGCATCGCGGGCTTCGGTTGCCCGTCGTTCATCGGTTGGTCCTGCTCTTCCTTCTCGCTCATTCCCGGAACATAGCATCGGCCTCGAACACCCGGACCGGCCCGTGCACGGCTGCGGTCCGGGTGCCCGAGGACAGCCCCCGAAGGGTCCTCAGACCGGTTCCCCGACCGGTTCCCGGACCGGTCGGGAGGGGTGGTGCTACGGCAGGTTGCGGGCCATCACGATGCGCTGGATCTGGTTGGTGCCCTCGTAGATCTGCGTGATCTTCGCGTCCCGCATCATCCGCTCCAAC
>NZ_JBIVGI010000047.1:0-33515 GCF_044748625.1 Kitasatospora sp. NPDC089913
GGGGGTTTTTTGTATGGCGGGCGGTGTGTTTGGGGATGGGGGGCGTTGTGGGGTGGGAAGTCGGACGCGCCGACCTCCCACTCCTCACGCCGGTCTACCGCCGCTCGACGGTCACCGACTCGATGACCACGGGCTCCAGCGGCCGGTCGCCCGGCCCGGTCGGGGTGGCCGCGATGGCGTCCACCACCTTCTGGCCGGCCGCGTCGGCGACCTCGCCGAAGATGGTGTGCTTGCGGTTGAGGTGCGGGGTCGCCCGGGTGGTGATGAAGAACTGCGAACCATTGGTGTTCGGGCCCGCGTTGGCCATCGCCAGCAGGTACGGCTTGGTGAAGTACAGCTCGGGGTGGAACTCGTCGGCGAACTCGTACCCGGGCCCGCCCGTGCCGTCGCCCAGCGGATCGCCGCCCTGGATCATGAAGTTGGGGATGACCCGGTGGAACGTCGTCCCGTCGTACAGCGGAGCCGTGGTGACCGCCCCGGTCGCCGGATCGGTCCACTCCCGCCCGCCCTCGGCCAGCTCCACGAAGTTGCGCACGGTCTTCGGCGTGTGGAACTGGAAGAGCTTGACGGTGATCTCGCCGTGGTTGGTCTTGAGGACGGCGTAGTGCTGCGAGCCCATGGACTGGAGACCCTTTCAACGAATCGACCGGACCCACCCGATCCTCCCACGCCGCCCCACCTCCACCGGTCCCCGCCGGGGCTTCGCCGGCGCCTCCGCGGGCGGTGGGGGGTGTCACTCGGACGGGTGGGGGGTGGGGTGGGGGCGGCGTGGCCCGGTGGGTGTTCGGCGGCTGTGCGGTACCCCTTCTGTGCACACACCCCCGCATCGAATCGGGAACCCCCATGACCCTCCGCCGTCCGGCCCGGGGCGCGCTCGTCCTCGCCCTGGCCTGTTCGCTCGCCCCCGCCGCCCCCGCGCTGGCCGCCGCTCCGACCGTCCGGGCGGTCCTCCAACCCCCGTTCCCCGTCGAGGAGTTCCCGAGGCCGGTCGAACGGGCCTGCCACATCTGGCGGGGCATCGGGTGGCCCATCAACTCCCGCCCGGTCGACTTCCGGATTCCGGGCCCGGCGTACATCCGGGGCAGCAACCCGTACGGCAACCGCAGCGGGGACCTCCCGTCCGGCGGCGCCTACCACGAGTACGACGTCAACCCCCGCCCGACGCCCGCCACCCACCGGGACGCCGAGCGCCTGGTCCGCGACGACAACTCCGAGCGGACCTGGTACACCGACGACCACTACGCCAACTTCCGCGAGATCTCCGGAGGCTGCTGACGTGCCCGCGGCTTCCGGCCCCCCGCTCGGTCCGGGCCGGTGGGACCTCCTGCCGGGCCGGACCTGGGCGGGCTTCGCAACCGGTGCGGACCGGCTCCGCCTCGTCCGGGGCGCGAACTGCCGTACCGCGGCCGCCCTGTTCGCCGAGTGGGCGCGGGCGCTCCCGTTCCCCGGCTACTTCGGCCACAACTGGGACGCCTTCGAGGAGTGCCTCAACGACGCGCTCCGCCCGCCCGGTGCCGGGTCGGCGGTGCCCCGACTCCTCGTCCTCGTCGTGGACGCCGACGCCGTCCTGGCGGACGAGCCGCCGGACCGGCTCGCCCTGCTCCTCGAGATCCTGGACGCGGCTGCCGGCGGTGGCCTCCGCGTGCTGTTCGTCGCGGACCCGCCCGGGGCCGGGGCGGCCGAGGCCCGTCTCCGCGCGGCCGGCCCGAGCGACTGAGCCGGGCGGCCGGGCCGTTCAGGCCCGGTCGGTCACCACCGGCCGCTGCTGGCGCAGCGAGACCCGGTTGCCGTCCGGGTCCCGGGCCTCGACGCGGAGGCCGAAGGGGTACTCCTCGGGCTCGTGCCGGTCGAGCTCCACCCCGCGCTCGCGCCAGATCCCCACGTCCTTCCTCAGATCGTCCGACTCCAGGACGATCGGACCGGGGGCCGACACCCCCTCCGCCCGCGACGGCTGCCCGGCGGCCGGGGCGTGCGGCCAGAGGATGATCTCGAACGGGTGGCCCTCCGCGCCCACGGTGAGGAAGCGGCCGTCCGGGCCGGCGTAGTCGACGCGCTTCTCCAGCCCCAGCTGTTCGGTGTAGAACCGCAGCGCGCGGTCCTGGTCGGTGACGTAGACCGTGACGTACATGACCCTGGTGAGCATGGTGCTGTTCCTCTCCGTCCGGCGGCCGGTGATACCGCTCTGCCTCCCTGACGTATCGCGGCGGCCCTGTTGTGACAGCCGGGTCCGAGAATCCCGCACCGGAAGTCGACCGCTCCGACTTCCCGCTCCGCGCCCGGCCGCCGCGCCGCTCCGTCCCCGACGCCACGTCACCTCGCGGTTACGTTGAGTCGCACCGGTGGGGCGGCGCAGGGCCGCCCCGCTCCGGCCGAAAGGAATGTGGACGCATGGAGAAGCGACGCACGGTTACCGTTCTCGGGGCCTGGCTGGCCGCCGCCGCCCTCGCCGTCGCGGTCCCGAACACCGCGTACGCGGCCCACGGGATCCTGATCGTCGACGGCGCCGCGTACCAGGACCCGCGCGGGTGCCTCCCGCTCGGCGACTTCGTCCAGCCGGTGGTCACCAACTGGACGGACTCGGTGGTGCAGGTCCGGGCCGGGACGAGTTGCGAGGGCGCGGTCGAGAAGCTGGTCGTCCCCGGCGAGTCCTACGCCGCGCTCGGCGGCCGCAGCGTCCTCGTTCCCTGACCCGCCGGCCCTAGTGCGGGAAGTCGGCCCCTCCGACTTCCCGCGCCCCGGGGCGCGGGGGCGACCCGTACGACCTGGGTCCGAGGCCCGATGGCCGGAGGCATCGGGTCCGCTTGGATGGTGACCATGGACGAGCCATTGCAGGACACGGAGATCCCGACCGTCGAGCGGGTGGCGGCCTACCTCGCCCGGATCGGGGCCGAGCGGCCCGCCAGTGCCGACGCGGCCGAGCTGGCACGGCTCCAGGAGGCGCACCTGGACGCCGTTCCGTTCGAGAATCTGAGCATCCACCTCGGCGAGCCCGTCGTGCTCGAACCGGAGGCGCTGCTGGAGAAGGTCGTGGGGCGTCGGCGCGGCGGGTTCTGCTACGAACTCAACGGCGCCTTCGCCGGGTTGCTGCGGACCCTCGGCTACCGCGTCGAGCTGCTCGCCGCCCGGGTCTTCGACGGGGCCGAGCCCGGGCCGCCGTTCGACCACCTGGCGCTGCGGGTGGAGGCGGACGGGGTGGCGTGGCTGGTGGACGTCGGCTTCGGCAGGTTCGCCCGCCGGCCGTTGCGCCTCGACGAGCGCGGCCCGCAGCAGGACCCGGCGGGAGTCTTCACCGTCACCCCGAGCGCCGGCGACCCGGGTGCCGTCACCCCGGGTGCCGGCGGTGCCGGTGACCTGGACGTCGCCCTCGACGGCGCGCCGCAGTACCGCCTCGACCCCCGCCCGTACCGGCTGGCCGACTTCACCCCGACCTGCTGGTGGCAGACCACGTCGCCCGACTCGCACTTCACCCGCGCGACCACCTGCTCCCGCCCCACTCCCGACGGCGGCCGGACCACCCTCACCAGCACCCGCGCGACCGGCGGCACCCGCTTGCTGCGCACCGCCCCCGACGGGACCCGCACCGAGGAACTCCTCGACGCCGACGCGGCCCTGAGCGCCTACCGGACCCACTTCGGCCTCGTCCTGGACCGCCTCCCGACCGCGCCCTGACCGCGCCCCGGCCCCGGTCTCGCCCCGGCCGCGCCGGCTAGAGCAGGCCGAGGTGGTCGAGGCCCAGATAGGCCGGGCCGACGTCGGAGAGCAGGCCGCGGCGCAGCACGGTGTCGCGGAACTCCGCCAGGTCCATCAGCACCACCTCGATGAACTCGTTGCGGTCGTGCGCGATCCGGGCGGTCGGGGTGCAGTCGGTGGCGACGCAGGCGTGGCGCACGCCGTTGGAGTAGGCGTCGTGCCAGACGGCGGTGACGTGTTCCACCTTGCCCCGGTAGCCGGTCTCCTCGGCGAGTTCGCGCGCGGCGGCGTCCTCGGGGGACTCGCCCGGGTCGACGACGCCGCCCGGCAGCTCGTACAGCAGGGCCTGCGGTCCGGGCCGGAACTGCCTGGTGAGCACGATGCGCCGGTCCGGGGTCAGTGCGACGACGGCCGCGCAGGAGTACTCGTTGCCCAGGTGGTAGACCTCCTCGCGGCCGTCCGGCATGGCGAAGGTCACCCGGTCGGTGCCGCGTCCGAAGGCGCTGTGGATCGGCTCGCGGCGGAGTTCCCGCCAGTGTGCGTCGCCCATCGGGCGGGCTCCTTCCAAGCGGATTCCGTGCGGATGACGTGCGGGCGTGCGGCCGCCCGCCGGCACGGACGGCTCCGTGTGCACGCGCAGAATAGCCGTGCATCGCCCGCTCCGGGAGGATTCGCCGGAATCGTTCGCCCCGGCCGGGCGGGCGCCGTAAGCTGCGCGGGCATGGTCGGCCCGGCGTCCGGGCGGCGGCCGCGAATCGACGAACTCCGCACCCCGGCAAGGTGGTTCACCCATGAGGCAGACGAGTCGGCGCAAGGACGACGGCGAGGTGACCTGTGAGCAGGTGACCGTCCTCTCCTTCGAGCCCGAGCCCGAGGCCCGGGTCGACGAGGACGGTCGTGTCCTGCTGATGAGCGAGCCCACGAGTCTGACCCGCATCCCGGTTCGGATCCTCCGCGAGGCCATGACGATCAAGCGGATCGCGGGCTACTGGATCAGCTGGGCGGAGTGGTTCGGTCCGGACGACATCCGCAACCACGCCCGCTGGGTGCCGGACGAGGAGTTCGTCCGGCCCGGCGAGGGCGGCCTCGACGGACGGCTGGACGTGAAGGTGTCGGCGTACTGGGCGGTGGAGCGGGAGCCGCGCCGGGCGCGGCTGCGGACCAGCGAGGCCGTGGTGACCTTCCCGGCGGGGGAGGCCCGGTGCGAACTCGTGCTGGAGCGTCCCGAGCCGCAGCACCCGGCCACCCTGGTCGTCCATCTGTCGGACGCCTGGTGGTCCGGCGGCCGCGGCGGCCGGACGATCCACCACGGTCTGGCGGGCGAGCTGGAGGGCCCGGGCGGACGGCCCGGCGAGGGGCGGCGGGGCGCGGCGGTCCACCGGTACGCGGAGTGCGCGACAGGGCACCTGCCGGCGGTGGCCGGCCGCTGACCGGCCGTCGGCCGGAGCGGCCCCGGCCGCGTACTCAGGCGCGCGGCCCGACCGCGGCCGTGCCCGCGCTCGCCCCCGTCCCCGCCGGGCGGACCGGCCAGTCCGCCCGCGTCCCGATCTTCCGGGCGGGGGCGCCGGCCCAGATCTCGCCCGGCCCGGTGGAGCGGGTCAGGACGGCGTTGGCGCCGACCACGGTGCCGGCGCCGACCGTCAGCACCCCGGCCTTGCAGACCACCTTGGCGCCCGCGCACAGCACCGCGCCGTCCTCCACCACCACCCGCCGCATCGCGCTCGCCTCCTGCGGCACCCAGGGGTCGGCCCGGCCGACGGTCACGCCGTTGTACAGCGTCACGCCGGTGCCGAGGGTGGTGTACGGGTGCAGCACGGTCCCGAAGCCCCGGTGGAACACGACGAGCCCCGGCCCGATCTCGGCGGCGGCCGGCACCTCCATGCCGTAGACGGCGAGCGCCTCCTGGACCAGGCGGCCCAGGAGGCGGTGGCGACGGCGGTAGATCAGCGCGGTGACGAGTGACATCCACCCATTGTGTCGGTGATGTTACACGGAGTCACGCAAGTGTGCGGGTGCCCGTGGCGGAGGGTCGGCCGGCCCCGTCCGGCCGCCCCTGTCCGGCCGTTCGCGTCCGGCTGTTTCGAGTCCGGCTACTTCACGTCCGGCACGGCGGTGTCGTTCTTGAAGGCGTCGAACACCTGCTTGGCCTTCGCGGTGTCCCACTTGACCGCCGACTCGCCGGTGTTGGTCCTGAAGTCCGGGTTGGCGATCGGCACGGTGATGCTCTTCCCGCTGCCGCCGTTGACGTCCTTCATGGCCAGGAAGAGCGAGCCGAGGTCGGTCAGACCGGCGTCGTCGTCGACGATCAGCGTGCCGAGGCCGGAGGACACCAGCGGGTAGAAGGTGAACGGGTTGAGCACGGTGGCCGGCGAGGCCGCCTGCTTGGCCAGCGCTCCGAGGAACTTCTGCTGGTTGCGCATCCGGCCGAGGTCCTGGTCGGCCATCTGGTGGCGCTGGCGGACGAAGGCGAGCGCCTGGGTGCCGTCGAGGCTCTGGCAGCCGGCCTTGAGGTCGAGGCCGGAGTCCTTGTCCTTGACGTCCTGCTCGATGCACATGTCCACGCCGCCGACCGAGTCGACGATGCCGACGAAGCCGGCGAAGCCGATCTCGGCGTAGTGGTCGATGCGGATACCGGTGTTCGTCTCCACGGTCTGCGCGAGCAGCTTGCCGCCGCCGGAGGCGAAGGCGGAGTTGATCTTCGAGGTGGTCGCCTTGACGGGCTTGCCGTTCTCGCCGGTGTGCTCGGGGATCGGCACCCAGGAGTCGCGGGGGATGCTCATCAGGGTGTTCCCGTTGTCCCCGACGTGCAGGATCATCATCGAGTCGCTGCGCTTGCCGCCCGCGTGGCCGGTGTGCAGGTCCTCCTCCTGGCTGTCGGAGAGGCCGTTGCGGCTGTCCGAGCCGACGATCAGCCAGTTGGTGCCCTTGCCGGCGGCCGGGCGGCCCGGGTAGTCGGCGAGCACACTCTCGTGGTTGAGCTTGGAGTCCGCCCAGAACCAGGTGGAGACGGTGGTGACCATCAGGGCGATCAGCACGCCGAACACCGACCACTTGACGATCCGGCGCCGCGGCCAGCGTCCGGAGCGGCCGCCGGCGGGAGACTGCGGACCGCCGGGGGCTATCGGCCCACCGGGCGCGGCACCGGGTCCGCCCGGACCGCCCGGACCGCCCTGCGCGGGTACCGACGGGCGCGCACCGGGCTGCCCGGGCTGTCCGTAGCCCTGCCCCGGCTGTCCGTAGCCCTGGGCGGGGCCGTACCCGGGCGCCTGCGGCGGCGTGCCCGGCCGGCCCTGCTGCGGCTGCCCCTGGGGCTGCCCCTGCGGCTGGGGCTGCCGGGGCGCCGGAGCGCCCGGCCCGCGCGGGTTCAGCCCGGCGGGCAGCGGCGGCTCGGCGGCCGAGCCGCCGCCACCGTGCCCGTACGCGGCGCCACCGCCACCGTTGCCGCCGTACGGGTTCCCGCCGCCGCCCGGGCGGCCCTCCTGCCACGTGTTCATGTGGGAGAGGATGCCCGACGCGGGCGCCGGTGACTCCCCCCGGGGGGCCCACCAGGGCCCTTGTAGCAGTTTTGATGCACGCGCCGGATCGTTCCGCCGCACGGTGTCGGACGGGCGCACGCCCCGTGTCCGTCCGGCCACCCGTCCGGCCACCCGTCCGGCCGTCCGTCCGGCGCCCGGACGCCGTCGGGCCGGTCGTTCCCCGGTCACCCTCGCGGTACTCCGTCTCACCGTCCGTCTCACCTGGTGTTCGGTTGCCGGGACGATCCTTGACCGTCCCGAACGCTGCGTGTTTGCATGACTGCCATGGATCAGCGATGGACCCTCACGCGTCGGCGGCACGTCGACCTGCAGCGTGTGTCCTGTTCGCTCTGTTGTGGCTGACGCTCGCCCGTCGAACCCCCACCACTCCTCCTCTTCCCCCGTTCCGCCGCTGCCCGTGCGGCGCGCCCACCGCTGACCGTCGCCGCCCGGCCCCGCCGGGACGGCCGACGCGCCCGCGGCCGGTGCCGCGCGCCGCCGAAGCGGCGTCCCCGCTTCCTCCCCGAGGTGAATCCATGGCCACCGTCCTGTCCGTCTCCGGCTCGCCGTCCCCGACCTCCCGCACCACCCGCCTGCTGCGCCTGATCGACGAGCGGCTGGAGGAGCGCGGCCACCGCGTCGTCCCCTTCGAGGTGCGCAGCCTGCCCGCGCAGGCGCTGCTGACCGCCGACCTCTCGCATCCGCAGCTGGCGGCGGCGCTGGAGCTGTTCGCCGAGGCGGACGGCGTGGTCATCGGCACCCCGGTCTACAAGGCCGCCTACTCGGGGCTGCTGAAGGCGCTGCTGGACGTGCTGCCGCAGTACGCGCTGCGCGACAAGGCCGTGCTGCCGCTCGCCACCGGAGGCTCCACCGCGCACGTGCTGGCGGTGGACTACGCGCTCCGGCCGGTGCTCAGCTCGATGGGCGCCGACCACATCACCCGGGGCTGGTTCGTGCTGGACCGCCACATCACCGCCCGCGAGGACGGTACGACCGTGCTGGAGCGCGAGACCGACGTGCTGCTGCGGCCGGTGGTGGACGCCTTCGCGGGCACCCTGGAGCGTCTCGCCGCTCCCGCCCTGACGGCCTGAGCGAACGCTGTCCTGACGCGAGGTCAGTTCGCGTCGCAGGCAGTCGCGTCGGCCCCCTCGTCGGCCCTCCCGTCGCCCCTCCGCGGGCGGTCCGGAGAGGGCGGCGAGGGGGCCGGCGGACGTTCCGGCCCGGCCCGGCGGAGCACCCGCGGGCCGCCTCCCGCTCCGCCGCGCCGGGGCTCCGTAAGGGGGGTCCCTGAGGGCGGCCCGGCCGACCCCTAGGGGGAGGGGTGGCCCACCCCGTACAACTCCGGTTGGGTCGCTTCCTCCCGTCGGATGACGAGGAGGAGCGGCCTCGACTCCTAACGTGGTTCACATCCCCGCCCGTCCGAGGCGGACCCGCTCCGGTCGGGTCCGGGTCCCCGGTTCACCGGGAGGGTGGGGCTGACTCCCGGTCGAAAACTATCCCCTGCGCGATGTCGCCGGGCGGGTGGCACGGAGCAGGCTGGGGGCAACGGGTGGGACCACTTCTTAGGAGACGACAGTGACGACGGCAGCAGCAGCCGTGTACGACCCCCAGCTTCCCGGCGGTGCCACCGCCGTCGCCGCTTCGGCCCGCCAGGTGACCAAGTCCTATGGTTCCGGCGAGACGAGGGTGACGGCCCTGGACGCGGTGGACGTCGACATCCAGCGGGGCCGGTTCACCGCGATCATGGGGCCCTCGGGCTCCGGCAAGTCGACCCTGATGCACTGCCTGGCCGGTCTGGACACGGTGACCGAGGGGCGGATCTGGATCGGCGAGACCGAGATCACCGGTCTGAAGGACAAGCAGCTCACCAGGCTGCGCCGGGACAAGATCGGCTTCATCTTCCAGGCCTTCAACCTCCTCCCGACGCTGAACGCGCTGGAGAACATCACCCTCCCGATGGACATCGCCGGCCGCAGGCCCGACCAGGCCTGGCTGGACCGGGTGGTGGAGACGGTCGGGCTGTCCGACCGGCTCAAGCACCGGCCGACCCAGCTCTCCGGCGGCCAGCAGCAGCGGGTCGCGGTGGCCCGGGCACTGGCGGCCCGCCCCGAGATCATCTTCGGTGACGAGCCCACCGGGAACCTCGACTCGCGCTCGGGCGCCGAGGTGCTGTCCTTCCTGCGCCGCAGCGTCGACGAGCTGGGCCAGACCATCGTCATGGTCACCCACGACCCGGTCGCGGCCGGCTACGCGGACCGGGTGCTGTTCCTCGCCGACGGCGTGATGGTCGACGAGATGCACGCCCCGACGGCCGACTCCGTGCTCGAGCGCATGCGCCGTTTCGACGGCAAGCGCACCAGCTGAGCGGGCGGGAGCGGACAGGACCATGTTGCTCAAGACATCACTGCGGAGCTTCTTCGCCCACAAGGGCCGGATGCTGCTCTCCCTGGTAGCGGTCGTCCTCTCGGTCGCGTTCGTGTCCGGGACGCTGGTGTTCTCCAACACCGCGACCAGCACCTTCGACACGCTCTTCGCCTCGACCGCCTCCGACGTCTCGGTCGGGCCGGCCAAACCGGAGCTCGGCGGCGAGGACACCCGTGCCAGGACGCGCACGATCCCGGTCGACAGCGTGGGCAAGGTCGCCGCGGTCCCCGGGGTGAAGACGGCGATCGGTCAGATCACGGTCGGGAACGCCACCCTGGCGGACCCGGCGACCCTCAAGCGGGTCGGCCCGACCAGCGGCGCCCCGACCCTCGTCGGCAACTGGGCGGACACTCCGCGCAGCCCGGTCGAGATCACCTCCGGCCACGCACCGCAGGGCGCCGACCAGGTCGTGCTCGACGCGGACACCGCCAAGAAGGCCAAGCTCGGCCTGGGCGGCAGGCTGCGGGTGATCCTCGACGACAACCACGACTTCACGATCGTCGGCATCGCCGCGTTCAAGACGACCAACCCGGGGGCGGCGCTCGCCTTCCTGGACACCGCCACCGCGCAGGGCGTTCTGCTCGGGGGCCCCGCCTACACCTCGGTCGAGGTCTACGGCGACGGCAGCCGGTCCGACGAGCAGCTCAAGTCCGACGCGCTGGCCGGGCTGGGCAACGGCTTCGAGGCGAAGACGGCGGCCGAGCAGAAGGCCGACGGGCAGAAGAGCGTCGGCTCCTTCCTCGACTTCATGAAGTACGCGATGCTCGGCTTCGCCGGCATCTCGCTGCTGGTCGGCGGCTTCCTGATCATCAACACTTTCTCGATGCTGGTCGCCCAGCGGACGCGTGAGATCGGCCTGCTGCGGGCCGTCGGCGGCAGCCGCAAGCAGGTCAACCGGTCGGTGCTGGTGGAGGCGCTGCTGCTGGGCCTGGCCGGGTCCACGATCGGCATCGCGGCCGGCCTCGGCCTGGCGGTCGGGCTGATCCAGCTGATGAACGCGGTCGGTATGCACCTCGACGCCTCGGACCTGAAGATCGGCGCGGACGTGTTCGTCGCCGGGTACGCGGTGGGTGTCGTGATCACCGTGCTCGCGGCCTGGATCCCGGCCCGCCGGGCGAGCCGGATCGCACCGATCGCCGCGCTGCGCGACCACGGGACTCCGGTCGAGGCCCGCTCCAACACCGTCCGGGCGGTCATCGGCCTGGTGCTCACGGCGGGCGGCGGCGGTCTGCTGGTGCTGGCCGCCAAGGCGGAGAAGGCGGCCACCGGGGGCCAGTTCATCGGGCTCGGCGTACTGCTGACCCTGATCGGCTTCGTCGTCCTCGGCCCGCTGCTGGCCACCACCGTGGTCCGGGTGCTCGGCGCGCTGCTGCCCACCCTGTTCGGCCCGTCCGGCAAGCTCGCCCAGCGCAACGCGATGCGCAACCCGCGCCGCACCGGTGCCACGGCCGCCGCGCTGATGATCGGACTGGCGCTGGTGATCGGGGCCTCGGTCTTCACCTCCTCGGTGATCGAGTCCACCAACGACCAGATCGACCGCTCGGTGGGCGCCGACTACATCATCTCGGCCGGTCCGAACGGCGTCTCCCCGGAGATCGTCGCCGCCGTGCAGCGGACGCAGGGCGTGGACCACGTCACCCGGCAGAAGTACTTCCCGGCGTACTTCACCGCGCCGGACGGGAAGACCGTGGAGGACGGTATATCCGCCGTCACCTCGCGGTTCACCGAGGACTTCCGGCTGCCGGTCAAGGAGGGCTCCCCGGAGTCCCTCGGGCAGGGCGCGCTGGCGGTCGGCGAGGACTACGCCAACGACCACAAGCTCAAGCTCGGCGACACGGTCAAGGTCGACTACGGCAACGGCCGGGTCCAGTCGCTGCCGGTCGGTGTCGTCATCGCCAAGGGGAACTCGCTCTTCGACGGCAACACCTTCGCCTCGCTCGACGCCGTCACCAAGGCAGTGCCGGCCGCGGAGCAGCCGGTGGACGCCATCCTGTTCGGCAAGGCGGCCGCCGGGGCGGACGTCGCGAAGACGCTCACCGGCCTGGAGGACGCGCTCAAGCAGTACCCGCAGGCCTCGGTCCGCGACCAGGCCGGTTACAAGGACCTCGTCCAGGACCAGGTCAACACCCTGCTCTACATGATCTACGGTCTGCTCGGGCTGGCGATCGTGGTCGCGGTGCTCGGTGTCGTCAACACCCTGGCGCTCTCGGTGGTGGAGCGGACCCGCGAGATCGGCCTGCTGCGGGCGATCGGGCTCTCCCGCCGCCAGCTGCGCCGGATGATCCGGCTGGAGTCCGTGGTGATCGCCCTGTTCGGTGCCGTCCTCGGCACCGCGCTCGGCCTGGCCTGGGGCATCACCGGGCAGCAGGTGCTGCGGACCCAGGGCCTGGAGACGCTGTCCGTCCCGACCACGACCATCCTCCTCACCCTGGGCGCCTCGATGGTCATCGGCCTGCTGGCCGCTCTGGTGCCGGCCTTCCGGGCCGGGCGGATGAACGTCCTCGCGGCGATCGCGACGGACTGACCGGACGCGGCCCCCGGATCGGGGGACCGGGGGCCGCGTCGGGGAACGGGGGGCAAGGTCAGGGCCGGGGGGAGGTGGGGCCGGGCCCGGGGCAGGGGGGAACAAGGGGGGGAGGGGCAGGGTGCCGCGCGCACCCTGCCCCTCTGTCATATCCGTCGTGCCTCTCGTACCTCTCGTACCCGTCGTGTCTGTCGCACGGCGGGCGGATCCCGGGCGGATCCGCCGACGGGTTCAGGGGCAGACGAGGTCGCTGGCCCGGGCGGCCCCGGTCGCGGCCGGGCCGGCCCCCGCCGGTCCCGCCGAGCCCTCGGCGCGCGCCTCCGCCGCCGGGCCGGACGGTGTCGCACCCGTAGCCGTACCCGCCCCGCCGCCGGTGCCCGGCGACGACGGCGCCGGAGGCGGTGGCGCGGGCACCGCCGCCGTCGTGGACGGAGCGGCCGCGGCGCCCGCCGGCCCCGCGGCCGGGTGGTCCGCCCCCGCGTACACCTGGAGGGTCGGCCCCAGGCCGGGGACGGGCGTCAGCTCGGCGTTCGGCACCGCGCCGGCCAGCGTCCGCGCCGACTCGGCCCAGTGCGGGTCGTACCTGATCACCGTGCGGCCGGCCGGTGTGCCCACCGGGGCGTTGGACGGTGCCCCGGTGGTGGCGAACCCGGCCCGCCGCAGCTCGGCGTCGACCCGGGCACCGAGACCGGCCGCGCCCGCCGCGTTGAACACCTGGACGTGCACCTGCTCCGGCGCGACGGTGGCCGTTCCCGCCCCGACCCCCGCCCCGGCCCCTGCTCCGGCCCCAGTCCCTGCTCCGGCCCCGGCCCCTGCTCCGGCCCCGGCCCCTGCTCCGGCCCCCGTCCCCGGACCCGCCGGTGCCGCCGCCGCTCCCCCCGGCTGCGTCCCGCCCGCCCCGCCGTCCTCCGCCGTCAGCGGCCGCCCCTCCCGCACCGCGTCGAACAGTGCCCGGGCCCGCTCCTTGTCCCAGAGCACAGTCGAGCCCCAGCCGGCGACCGGGTGGTCCACCGAGGCCAGCGGCACGGTCACGAAGTCGGCCCGCCCGGCCGTCAGCTCCTTCGCCCGGGTCGCCAGCGTGATCAGGTCGTCCGCCGAGAGCCCCTTGTCGGCCTTGACCGAGGCGAGCAGGCTGTCGGCCGCCCGGGCCAGCCGGACCGGGTTGAGCAGGACGCCGCCACTGGTCAGCTGGTGCAGCAGCTGCGCGACCAGCTTCTGCTGCCGGTGCATCCGCCCCAGGTCGGAGCTGCCGTCCACGTGCCGGGCCCGTACGTACTTGAGCGCGCCGGCGCCGTCCAGGGTGCTGGTGCCGGCCGGCAGGTCGAGTCCCGAGTACTCGTCCTTGAGCGGCTTGGCGGTGCAGACCCGGACCCCGCCGACGGCGTCCACGGCGGAGACGAACCCGGCGAAGTCGACCTGGAGGTAGTGGTCGATGCGCAGGCCGGTGTTCTGCTCGACGGTGGCGACGGTCAGCTGAGGTCCGCCCATCCCGAACGCGGCGTTGATCTTGCCCTTTCCCGCCGGGACCGTCCGCCGGGTGGCCGGGTCCCGGTGGGCGGGGATATCGACGAAGGAGTCCCGGGGAATGCTGATCACGCCGGCCCGGGAGCCGTCACCGGAAAGCCGGACGATCATCATCGTGTCGGTGCAGTGGCAGGATTCCCCCCCTGCGTGCAGCACGGTCTTCAGGGTCTTCTCGGGGATCCCGTCACGCTCGTCGGTGCCGACCACCAGAAAGGTGGTGGAGCCGTCGTCGGCCGGTCGGGCCCGGTCGTTGCTGAAGGCGTCCACCCGGTCGATCGACCCGATCCCGTGCAGGACCGCCCAGCCTCCGCAGGAGGTGACGAGGACGCTGAACGCGATGCCGGCGGCCAGCCGGCGGGGCCAGAAGCGGCGCCGCTCCGAGGGGCCGCCGCTCCGGCCGAGCGGTTCACCGCTCCGGTCGAGCGGGTCGGCGGACTGTTCGAGCGGGTCGCCGGACCGTTCGAAGGGGGTGCCGGCCGGGTCTTCGGGACGGGCGGAGCGGGGGGAGACGGGCATCTCTCGGATGGTAGGGGCGCCCCCGGTCGGGCCGGGTGAGGGCGCGCCGTGGTCGGGGAGTACGGTGGGCCCCGACAGGAGAAACGTTCCTCTGTGCGCCCCACGGGCGACCCCGGACAGCTCCTGCGACGGTCCTTCGCACACCCCCCGCCCGCCCGGGCGGAGACGCCCAGACCGGGACAAGACGACACCCCGCCCGCACCGGTACGGTTGGCCCCGATGAACACCAAGGCTGCTGAGGAGCTGCCGGCGGTCTCCGTGATCATGCCGGTGCTCAACGAGGAACGACACCTGCGCACGGCCGTCCGGCACATCCTGGAACAGGACTACGCCGGGTCGATGGAGGTGGTGATCGCCCTCGGTCCGTCCACCGACCGCACCGCGCAGATCGCCGCCGAACTCGTCGCCGAGGACCCCAGAGTCCGGACGGTGGAGAACCCCACAGGGCGCACTCCCGCGGGGCTGAACGCCGCCATCCGCGGCTCCCGCCATCCGATAGTGGTGCGCGTCGACGGCCACGGCCTGCTGACTCCCGGCTACATCACCACGGCGGTCCGGCTGCTCGGTGAGATGGAGGCCGCCAACGTCGGCGGCATCATGCACGCCGAGGGCGAGACCGAGTGGGAGCACGCGGTCGCCGCGGCGATGACCTCCAAGATCGGTGTCGGCAACGCGGCCTTCCACACCGGCGGCCTGGCCGGCCCGGCGGACACCGTCTACCTCGGTGTGTTCCGGCGCGAGGTGCTGGAGCGCCTCGGCGGCTACAACGAGGAATTCGTCCGCGCCCAGGACTGGGAGCTCAACTACCGGATCCGCCAGGACGGCGGCCTGGTGTGGTTCACCCCGCAGCTGCGCGTCACCTACCGGCCCCGCCCCACCATCAAGGCCCTGGCGAAGCAGTACAAGGACTACGGCCGCTGGCGCCGGGTGGTCACCCGCTACCACCGCGGCTCGGTCAACCTGCGCTACCTCGCGCCCCCCACCGCCTTCGTCGGGGTGACGCTCGGCCTGCTGCTCGGCCTGGCCGTCCACCCGGCCTTCCTGGCCCTGCCCGGCATCTATCTGCTCGGCATCGCGGGCGGAGCGCTGAAGGAGGGCCGCGACCTGTCGCCCAAGGCGAAGGCGCTGCTCGCGGTGGCCTTCGCGACCATGCACCTCAGCTGGGGCTTCGGCTTCCTCACCTCGCCGCGCTCGCTGGCCCGCAGGGTCATCGGCAGCCGCGCCCCGTCCAGCGCGGACGTGGTCGCCGAGCGGGGCTGACACGGCCCGGCGCGACTGAACACGGCCTGGCCGAGCACGGCCCGGCCGGACACGGCCCGGCGCCGGCCGGGGCACCATCCGGCCAATCCCGCGGACCCGCCCTCCCGTTCCCGCGCCCGACGCTATGGTCGGGCGCCATGGGGACAGTCGAGGGCGGGTCCGCCGCCGTTTCCGGGGCCGCCGTTTCCGAGGGCTCCGATTCAGAGGGCTCCGTTTCCGGGGGCCCCGATTCCGGGGCCGTCGTTTCCGCCGCCTCCGGGGCCCGGGTCGAACCCACCGCCGACGTGGACGGGCGCGCCGTGCTCGGTGCCGGTACGACGGTCTGGCACCTCGCCCAGGTCCGTGAGGACGCGGTGATCGGCGCGGACTGCATCATCGGCCGCGGCGCCTACGTGGGCCCGGGGGTGCGGATCGGCGACCGGGTCAAGCTGCAGAACCACGCCTTGGTCTACGAGCCGGCGGTGCTGGAGGACGGCGTCTTCGTCGGACCGGCCGCGGTGCTCACCAACGACCTCTACCCGCGCTCGGTCGACGTCGACGGCCGGCTCAAGCGCGGCGAGGACTGGCACGCCCGAGGGGTGACGCTCCGCCGGGGCTGCTCGATCGGCGGCCGCGCCGTCCTGGTCGCCGGGGTGACGGTGGGCCGCTGGGCCCTGGTCGCGGCCGGCGCGGTGGTGCACCGGGACGTCCCGGACTTCGCCCTGGTGGCCGGGGTCCCGGCCCGTCGGATCAAGTGGGTCGGCCGGGCCGGCGAACCGCTGCGACCGGCGGGGGCGGACCGCTGGGTCTGCCCCCGCACCGGTGAGGAGTACCGCGAGCGGGACGGCCTGCTCGCGCCGGTCGAACCCGAGCCGCCGAGCGGGTCCTGACCTCCGGGGCGGCGCTTCCGGGCGGGGCTACTTCGCGCAGGCGTCGATGTCGTCGCCCTGGACCCGCTGGAGGTCCTTCGGGGCCTCGCTCGGCACCGCGGCGGGCGCCGCGGCGGCCTCGGCGGCGGCCGCCGTCGGCGCGTCCTTGCCGAGCACCAGCACCAGTCCGTCCCGGGCGCCCAGCTTCGGGTCGGCCCTGACGGCGTCGGCGGGCAGACCCAGCGCGGTGGCCAGCGCCGCCGCCTCGGCGGTCCTCCCGGCCGGGTAGGTGATCGAGGTGGTCGCCGCGACCGGAGCGTTGGCGGCGGTGGCGGCCTTGGCGTAGCCCTTCGTCACCAGCCGCTCCACGGTCTGCTGCGCCTGCCCGGGCGTCCCGGTGCCGTTGCGCACCGTCACCCGGAGGTCCTTCGGGTCGGCCGCGGCCGCGGCGGTCGACGCCGCACCCCCGGGGGCCGCCGGAGCGGACGCGACCGGAGCCGCCGGAACGGACGCGGCCGCCGGGGCCGACGCCGCCGGGGCCTCCGGTGCCGCGGCTCCCGCCGCGGGCTCGGTCAGCGAGCGGTCGTTGCCGACCATCGAGAACAGCTGGGCGGCGTCCGGCTGCTTGAGCACCAGCCGGTTCTCGTCCGCCGGGTCGTCCAGCACCGGCACGGTGGCGAAGGTGATCTTCCCGCTGTCGACCTTGCTCAGGTCCAGGGCGAGGTCCTTCAGCTTGTCCACGCTGCCGATCCCGGAGTCCACGGTGAGCGCCTTGGTGGCGGAGTCCGCGAGCTTCCACAGCTTGGCCGGGTTGGTCAGGGTGTCGCTGCTCTTGATCGAGCGGATCATCGAGCCGATGAACTGCTGCTGGAGCGGTATTCGGGTGAGGTCGCCGCCCAGCCCGACGGCGTGCCGGGTACGGACGAAGGCGAGTGCCTCGTCGCCCTGGACGACGTGTCGGCCCTTGCTCATCCGCAGGTGCGAGTCCGGGTCGTTGATGTCCTTGGCCGCGCACACCTCGACGCCGCCGACGGCGGTGGAGAGTGTTTTGACGGCGTCGAAGTTGACCATCACGAAGTGGTCGACCCGGATCCCGGTGACCTTCTCGACGGTCTTCCAGGTGCAGCCCGGATCGCGGCCCTCCTGGCCGAGGCTGTTGTTGAACATCGTGCGCGCCGTCCCGGGGATGGTCTTCCCGTCCGGTGCCTGGCACTCCGGGACGGGCACCATGAGGTCGCGCGGGATGCTGAGCGCCGTGGCGTTGCTGCGGTCCTTGGCGATGTGGAACAGCAGCGTGGTGTCCGCGTGCCCGGCGCTGCCCTCGTCGCCGTACTCGCGGCCCAGGCCCTCCCGGCTGTCGGTGCCGATCACCAGGATGTTCAGGGCGTCGCCGGCCGGCTTGGGCCGCTCCGCCTCGTTGCCCAGCTGCACCTTGACGGCGGTGATGTTGTTGTTGAAGTGCTGGTACGCGTAGTACGCGCCGCCGCAGCCGGCCACCAGGGCGAACGCGGCGAGGCCGCCGGTCCACTTCAGCACCCGCCGGCGCCGGGTGCGCCGGGCGGTCAGGGCACGGCGCCGGGCGGCCCGGCCGCCGGGGTGCGGGGGCTCGGACGCGGCCTCGGCGGGGGTGTGCCGGCGCTGGGCGGGGACGCTCCGGGCGGGGTCGGCGGGGTGCCGGTCGGCGCCCGGCCCTCCGTCGTGGATGTCGTGCTGCACGGGTGCTCCCCTCCCTCCGGCCGCTCCTCGGCCCGGCACGCGAAATGCGCGACCGACTCGGACACCCTAGACGAGCCGGATGAGGGAATTGTTCCGGATGTGATCTCCGCCATGGTTTCCGGAGGGAATTGCGCGGCCGAATACGAGGCCGGAAATTTCCCCGGAGAACCCTTCCAAGATCATGATCCGTGTACGGAACGGTGATCGTGGCCAGGCTCAATGCACCGCGCAGGCGTCCACGTCGGCGGTCCGTCCTTCGAAGGCCGACGGGCTGCCCGCGCCCGGTGACGGCGACGCTCCGGAGGTCCCGACGGCCGTGCCGGCCGAGGCCGGAACGGAGGCCGGCGACGAGTCGGGAACCGGGGCCGGAGCCGAGCTCGGAGCCGAGGTCGGTGACGAGGCCGAGGCCGACGACCGGGCGGCCGCGGAGGAGGGCGCCGACGTCGGCCCGGTCCCCACCGGGGCGGCGGACGGGCTCGCCCCCGGCGGCCGCACCTCCACCGGCCGGTCGTCCCGCAGCGCCGCGAACAGCTGGGTGGTCTGCGGCTGCACGAACTCGTCCCGGTCCGAGTCGAACCGGTACGGCCGCCGCGGCGCCGTCAGGAAGGTCACGTCCGAGGACGGGATCCCGCGCAGGTCCTGGGTCAGGTCGTACAGCTCGCCCAGCGAGGACAGCCCGCCGTCCGCCCGCACCGAGGAGGTGGCTGCGTCCAGCACCGGCCACAGTTTGGTCGGGTTGAGCAGCACGTCCTGCGACTGCACCTTGCGGATCAGCGCCGCCAGGAACTGCTGCTGACGTCCCATCCGCTGGGTGTCGCTGCCGTCCCCGAGGGTCTCCCTGGCCCGGACGTAACCGAGCGCCTGCTCGCCGTGCAGGGTCTGCCGCCCGGCCGCCAGGTCCAGCTTGGCGTCCTTGTCGTGGATCGGCTGCGGGACGCACACCTCGACCCCGTCGACGGCGTCCACCATCCGCTTGAAGCCCGCGAAGTCGACGATCACGTAGTGGTCGATCCGGATGCCGCTGAGCTGTTCCACGGTCCGGATCGAGCAGGCCGGGCCGCCGGTCTCGAACGCGGCGTTGAACTGCATCAGCGTCGGCCGGCTGCGGGTGCCGTCCGGCTTCTCGCAGGCCGGGACGCTCACCATGACGTCGCGCGGGATGGAGACCGCGGTCGCGTGCCGCCGGTCGGCCGCCAGGTGGAGCAGGATCGTGGTGTCCGAGCGCTGGCCGCCGGCCGCGCCGTAGGTGGCGTTCGCGCCGGTGCGGTCGTCGCTGCCGATCAGCAGCAGGTTCTCGGCGCCCCGGGCCCCGGCGGTCCGGCTGGGGCGCTCGGCCTCCAGCCGGGCCAGCAACTGGTCGGTGGTGGAGTCGGTGCGGATGTTGCCGTCGAGCTTGCGGTAGGCGACCCAAAGCAGGGTGCCGCAGCCGACGAGCAGGAAGGCGAGGACGCCGGCGGTGACGATCAGCCACCGCCGGCGCCGGCGTTTTCCTCCGCCGGGCGGGCCGGGCGCCCCGGGGGGCTCCGGGTCCCCCGGGCCTCCCGCCCCGGCGGCGCCGTCCGGCCCGCCCGGCGGCTGTCCCGTCGGCGGCTGCCCGGTCGGCGTCCCTCCGGTCGGCGTCCGGCTGTCGGGCGTCCGTTCCTTCGGGGTCCGTTCCTTCGGCGTCCGCCCGTTCGGCGGGAGTCCGGTCCTCGGGTGTCCGGTCGGGAGGGGTTCGGTCGGGGGGTGCTCGGTGTCGTCCTCGGCCATGGCAGGGATCCCTACCCGCCCGGCCGGGGCCGGGGGTTACCCGAGGCGCAGTGTCACCCGTTCGGATTCGACCCGCTTCTCCCACTGCCCGGCGTCCAGGCCGTCCGCGTTGCGGCAGAGCACCACCGACGCGCCGGCCGCCAGCGGCGCCAGCAGCCCGGCCTCCAGCCCGGACCAGTCGTCGAAGGAGAGGGTGGAGAGCACCCGGTCGCCCGGTCCGAGACCGAGCCGGGCGGCGCCCTCCCGGGCCAGCTGGACGGTCTGGTCCCCGGTCAGCTTCAGCGGCAGGCCGTCCACCACGGTCTCCAGCGCGGGGGCGTCCGGGGTGACGGGGGAGTAGGGGGCGAACCGGTCGCCCTGCCCGGGCACCTCGGCCGCGTAGTCCAGGAAGCCGTCCGGGCGCTGGGGGAACCGTCCGCCGAGCGGACGCAGGGCGAGTGCCACCCGCTCGCCCTCGCAGGCCTGGGCGGCCTCCAGACCGTCCGGGCCGCTGACCACCAGGTCGGCGGCGGCCGGGTCGCCGGCCGGGACCGCCGCGACCCCCACCGACCAGCAGGCGAGCAGCCAGACGGCGCTCTGCCAGTGGGCCGGGAGGAGCAGCGCGGCGCGGTCGCCCGGACCGGCGTTGAGTTCGTCCTGGAGCAGGTTTGCGGTCTTGGCCACCCAGTTGTCGAAGGTCCTCGCGGACAGTTCCACGCGTTCGCCGGTGGCGTCGTCGTAGAAGGTGACCAGTGGGGCCGCGGGGTCGACCGAGGGAGTGCCACCTCGCAGGTAAGCGTGCAGCAGCTCGACGGGGGTGCGGGCATCGGCAGCGAAAGGCGAAGTCATGGTGCGCCCCAGCCTACGGCCTTCGGGTGGACGTCCGGGAGGGGTGGCGGAAGGGTCGCCGGGTGGCGTGGCGCCCCGGCGAGAATCCCGTGAACATCCGGGATATGCGCATCTCTCTCCGTGCCCTCCGCGGCCGCCCGCCCGTCGTCCTGCTCGCCGTCCTCGCGGCCGCCCTGACGCTCCCGTCGATCCCCGCCGGGGCCCGGGCCGGGGGTGGGGCACCGGCGGCCCGGACGGGGACGCCGGGTGCGGCGGGCGGCGGCTCCGTCACCTCGCTCCCGCTGACCGGGGGGCGGCTCCCGGCCGGGCGCACCGCGGGGCGGTTCGAGCTGCTCGGCGTCGGCTGGGACGGTCCGGCGCGCGCGCTCGCCGGGGGCAGCGTCAGGGTCCGCACCCGGGACGCGGTCACCGGCGGCTGGAGCGGCTGGCACGAGCTGGAGACCGACGGCGAGGACGGTCCGGACGCCGGGGCCGACGCCGCGTTCGGCACCGCCGCAGCAGCGGGCGGTACCCGGCGCGGCGCCACCGCCCCGCTGTGGACCGGCCCGAGCGACGGTGTCGCCGTCGAGGTGACGCCCGGTCCGGCCGGACCGCCGCCCGGACTGCGGGTGGAACTGGTCGACCCGGGGGAGGGCGTCCGCTCCGCGGGCCCGCGGAGCGCGGCCGCCGGACCGGCGGCCGGCGACCGCCGGAGCGGCCACCACCAGGCCCCGCGCCCGGAGATCGTCACCCGGGCCGGCTGGGGCGCGGACGAGTCGATCCGCGAGCCCGACTTCGTGTACACCGGACCGGTCCGGACGGTCTTCGTCCACCACACCGCGACCGCCACCGAGTACGCGTGCTCCGACGCGCCCCGGCTGATCCGGGCGGTCTACCAGTACCACGTACAGAGCAACGGGTGGCGGGACATCGGCTACAACTTCCTGGTCGACCGCTGCGGCACCGTCTACGAGGGACGGGCCGGCGGCACCGACCTGCCGGTGCACGGCGCGCACACGCTGGGCTTCAACACCGACTCGGCCGGTGTCGCGGCGATCGGCACCTTCGTCACGGACGTCCCCCCGGAGCCCCTGCTGACCGGGCTGGCCCGGATCGCGGCCTGGAAGCTCGGCCTCACCGACCAGGACGCGGCCGGGAGCACCCGGATGGTGTCCGGCTCCGACGGCAGCCTCTACCCGGCGGGCACCGGAGTGGACCTCCGGACGATCTCCGGGCACCGCGACGCCTTCAACACCGAGTGCCCGGGCGACGCCCTGTACCCGAGGCTCCCCGACCTGCGCACCGCGGCGGCGGCGCTCCAGGGCCGCTGAGCCCCCGGCCGGGCCCGTCCTACGCCGGGCCCGGCCCCCGCCCGATCAGCGCCCGCAGCTCGGCCGTCAGCGCCCGCGCGAGGTCCGGCCGCTCGTCGTACCGGGCCGGGGTGGCCTGCATCAGCGCGATCCGCCAGCCGGCGCCCGTGTCCGCCGCGATCACCGTGTGCACCGCGTTCAGCGCGGGATCGAGGTCCTCCGCGTCGTCCGGCACCAGGCCGGCCACCGCGTCCAGCTGAGCCACCCGGGACCCCAGCGCCCGCACCCGTCGGACCTTGGCGACGTACTCGGGCGTCGGGCGGCCGGTGAAGACCAGTCCGAGTCCGGCGGCCATCACCGACCGGCCGACGTGCCGGGTCCCGTCGAAGCCGATCAGCTCGCCGTCCACCGCGAACGGCCCGGCGAAGGCCGCGCCGTCCCGCAGGTTCCACCCCTCCAGCACCCGGTGGTAGAGGGACCGCACGGCGCTCTCGTCACCGGCGGACAGCTCCGGCACCCGCGTATCGTTCATATCCCCATGGTCGGCGGACGGCGCAGGAGGTGCACGGCGGTGAGCGGGACGTCGACGGGCGGGTACGCGCCCGGAGCCGCCGGGCCCGATGCCGGAACCGTTCGCCGCTGGCGGCCCGGCTTCCCGCTGGACGTGGCCCGCACCCTGCTGCCGCTGCGCCGCGGCCCGGCCGACCCGTCCTACCGGAGGACCGGCGACGGCGCCCTCTGGCGGGCCTCCCGCACCCCGGGCGGCGTCGGCACCCTGCGGGTGCTGGCCCGCCCGTCCGAGGGCGTGGTCGAGGCGACCGCCTGGGGGCCCGGCGCGCAGTGGCTGCTGGACGGGCTGCCCGGCCTGCTCGGCGCCGGGGACGACCCGGCGGGCCTGGTCCTGCCGGCCGGCCCGCTGCGCGAGGCGCAGCGCGGCGCGGAGGGGGTGCGGCTGACCAGGACCGGTCTGGTCCTGGAGTCCCTGGTGCCGGCGATCCTGGAGCAGAAGGTCACCACGGGCGAGGCCTACCGGGCCTGGTACACCCTGCTGCGGGCCTTCGGCACCCCGGCCCCCGGCCCGGTCGAGGGCCTGTGGGCGGCGCCCTCGGCCC
This sequence comes from Kitasatospora sp. NPDC089913, assembly GCF_044748625.1. Classification (NCBI taxonomy): domain Bacteria; kingdom Bacillati; phylum Actinomycetota; class Actinomycetes; order Kitasatosporales; family Streptomycetaceae; genus Kitasatospora; species Kitasatospora sp. NPDC089913. The sequence goes on from NZ_JBIVGI010000047.1 coordinate 22,996, forward strand.
GGGACTGGACCCTGGTGCCGAGCTGGGAGTGGCACCGCGCGGGCGTCGACCCGAAGCGCTCCGCGACGGTGCAGCGCGCCGTCCGGCTGGCCCCCCGGCTGGAGGAGGCCTCCGCGATGGGGCACGAGGAGTCCTTCGCCCGCCTGACCGCCGTCCCGGGCGTCGGTGTCTGGACGGCCGCGGAGACCCTGCAGCGCAGCAACGGGGACGCGGACGCGGTGTCGGTCGGGGACTTCCACCTGCCCAACACGGTCGGCTGGGCCCTGGCCGGCCGGGTCCGCAGCGACGACGCCGAGATGCTGGCCCTGCTGGAGCCCTACCGTCCGCACCGCCACCGGCTGTGCCGGATCCTGCTGTCCACCGGCACCCACGCCCCCCGCTTCGGCCCCCGCCTCACCCCCAACGACCACCGCCGCCGCTGAAACCGCCCGTTCGGGTGAACTGTGCGTTCATCGGCTTCCACCGTGCGACACGGGCGGCAGGCTGGCCGCAATCGACGCGGCGGACGAACTGGCCGCCAGGGAGGCGGAACTCCACCGCGACGACCCGACCGTCGGCACGGCGGAGCTGTTGGCCGACCTGTTCGACGCGCCCCCGGACGCGGCCGGGAGTGCTTCCGCCCCGACCCCTACCGCACCTCGATGAAGGCGTCCGCCGTGCGCTCCGGACGACTGCGCGGGGCTTCGGCGGGGCGGCCGACGGCGACGGCGCCCATCGGGTCCCAGTGCTCCGGGAGGCCGAGCACCTCGCGCACGGTGTCGCGGCAGAACATCGTCGAGGAGACCCAGGCCGAGCCGTAGCCCTCGCCGGCCAGGGTGACCAGCAGGTTCTGCACGGCGGCGCCGACGGCGACGGTGAACATCTCGCGCTCGGCCGCGGCCCGGCGCTCGTCCGGGTAGTCGTGCGAGCCGTCCATCACCAGGCACGGGACGACCAGGTAGGGGGCGGCGCGCAGGACGTCGCCGCGGGCGGTACGGCGGGCGATCTTCTCCTCGTCCCAGCCGTCGAGCCCGGCGAGGTCGCTCCGCCAGGCGGCGAGCATCGCGTCCAGCAGCCGGGTCCGCACCTCGGGGGTCTCCAGCAGCACGAACCGCCACGGGGTGGTGTGGTGCGGCGCGGGCGCGGTGGCCGCGGCGGCGACCGCGCGCCGGACGGCGCCCGGGTCGACCGGTTCGGCGGTGAAAGCGCGGACGGTGCGCCGCTGGGTGACGGCCTGCCGGATCGCCTCGGAGGTGCCGAGCCTGAACATGTCGTCGGCCGCGGGCCTGAGCAGCGGCCGCACGCCCTCGCCGTCCTCGGCGGTGACCAGGTGGCCGAGGCCGCGGACCACGGCGACCGGGGTGCCGGTGGCCTTGCCCTTCACCAGGTCGGCGGCGCCGGCCAGCTCGTCGGCGGTGGCGGTGACGGTCTGGAACAGCTCGTTGCCGTGCGAGTCGGAACGCCCCCGGTGGTCGTCCAGGACGGCCAGGCCGGCGGCGCCGATGGCGACGTCGGTGAGGCCGTTGCGCCAGGGCCGGCCGAAGGTGTCGGTGAGGAGGACGGCGAGCCGGAGCCCGGTGAGCTGCTGGAGCCGGGCGCGCAGTGCGCGGGCGGAGGCGTCCGGGTCCTCGGGCAGCAGCAGGACGGTGCCGGACGCGGTGTTCGAGGCGTCCACCCCGGCGGCGGCCATGACCAGGCCGTTGCGGTTCTCGACGATCCGGATCGGGCCGCGCCGGGCGACCAGCCGGACGGTCTCGGCGTCGATCGCGGCCTCCCGGTCGGCGGCGTGCAGCAGCCGCCCCTCGGCCTTGCTGACCACCTTGGAGGTGACCAGCAGGATGTCGCCGTCCTCGTAGTCGGCGGCCTTGGCGATCAGCCCGGCGAGGTCGCTGTCGGCGTCAATCTCGGGCAGTCCGGGGACCGGGAGGATCCGCAGGCTCACCGGCGCACCTGCTCGGCGAGCGCCAGCGCGGCCCGGGCCATCGCGGCGGTGGCGGCGAACTCGGTCATCAGCAGCGGCACCGCGCGGCAGGCGATCCCGCCCGCCTCGACGGCGGCGACGACGGCCTCGTCGACGGTGTCCACCAGCCAGCCGTCCAGCAGGTCGGAGCCGTAGTTCAGCGCGACGGCCTCGGCGGTGGCCTCGACGCCGACGGCGGCGAGCACCTTGTCGGCCATGCCCCGCACGGGCGCGCCGCCGATGATCGGGGAGAGCCCGACGACCGGGGCGGAGGCGGCGGCGACGGCCTCCCGGATCCCCGGCACGGCGAGGATCGTGCCGATCGAGACCACCGGGTTGGACGGCGGGAAGAGGATGACGTCGGCCTCGGCGAGGGCCTCCAGCACGCCGGGCGCCGGCTTGGCGGTGTCGGCGCCGACCGGCACGATCGCCTCGGCGTCGACGGCGGCGTGCAGCTTGACCCAGTACTCCTGGAAGTGGATCGCCCGGGTGCCCTGCTCGTCGGTGATCCGGACGTGGGTCTCGACCCGGTCGTCGCTCATCGGCAGCAGCCGCACCCCGGGCTGCCAGCGCACGCAGAGCGCCTCGGTGACCTGGCTGAGAGTGTAGCCGGCGGTGAGCATCTGGCTGCGCACGAGGTGGGTGGCGAAGTCCCGGTCGCCGAGCCCGAACCACTCGGGGCCGACGCCGTACTCCTTCATCTCGGCCTTGATGGACCAGGTCTCGTCGGTCCGGCCCCAGCCCTGCTCCTCGTGGATGCCCCCGCCGAGGGTGTACATGACGGTGTCGAGGTCGGGGCAGACCTTCAGTCCGAAGAGGTGGATGTCGTCACCGGTGTTGCCGATGACGGTGATCTCGTCCTCGGGCCCGATGGCCTCCCGGAGTCCGCGCAGGAAACGCGCTCCGCCGATCCCGCCTGCCAGTGCCACGATGCGCATGCGCCCATCCTGCCACGCGCCGACGGGTCGTCAGCCCGACCCTCGACAACCGCGCCCGGAGCCTCAGTGGGCCTCGGCGGACGTCTGCGGGTGCTGCTCGGGGACGGCGGTGGCCCCGTACTGGTTCATCTCGGTCAGGCCGGGGGTGTAGAGGTGGATCGAGACGGCGGGCTCCAGCGAGGCGTTGACCACCTCGTGCAGGTACCCGGGGGAGAACACCCTCTGCCCGCCGGGGCGCAGATCGCGCGATCCGGAGCCGCTGGGGGTCCCCCCGGCCGAAGGCTGGGGGAGAGTGAGGGAGCGCTCGACGAGCTCGCCGCGGACCACGGTCATCACGCCGGAGGAGGTGCCGTGGTCGTGGAAGCCGCTGCTCTGGCCGGGCAGCCAGCTGAGCAGCCAGACCTCGTAGCCGGGGCCGGTCTCCAGCCGGGCGTACCAGCGGGTGAGGGCGTCGTAGCGGACGAGCGGCTCCCAGCGGTCCCGGTCGGCGGCGATCTCGCGGACCAGCCGGGCGTACTCGGCGACGGTGGTGGGGTGGGCGGGCAGGTCGGTGCGGGCGAGGTGCGGGAAGGCCAGCGGGTCGCCGGCGATGGAGACGTCGCTGAGGCCGTCGGCCCACGGGTGGCTGCCGGGGTGGCCGCCGGGCCGGGCGGCGGGAGCGGGTGCGGCGGGCCGGGTGGTCGAGGCGGCGCGGAGGCCGTGGAGAGCGAGCTTGCTGCGGTCGCGGTTCCGCTTGCGGATGCGGATCATTCGCACGGGAGTCGTCCTCGGAGGGCTGGTTCGTCAGGGGAGTCAGCCGGGTCCGGGATGTCCTGGGGCGGGAATCGCGGGCGGCCTCTGTGCTTCCTGGGCGGCGCGCGGCGGGACGGCGGGCGCCTAGATACAGCGGCAGGAACAGAGGCGACAACAGGAGTTCACGGCAGGGCGGAGCGCGGAACCGCTCCGGGGGCCGATGAACTCTGACATAGGGAAAAGGACAACGCATCCGCAGGGGCGGTGTCAACTCGGAGAGAGCGGACATTCGGGTGAGATCGGCCATGAACTACCCGATGGAGTGATAAATCACCCTCTATGTTTCGATGGGAAGATCGCCGGGAAGGCAGGGCGATGACCGGCCTGTGGCGGTGACCGCGTGTCACCCGGCCCCCGGTCGCGAATGGTTCGTCGACCTTCGCGCGCAATCGGGCTAGAAGTCCGATGTGTCCGGTTATGTACACTATTTGTAACGGCTTGGTGCCAGGGAGTGAATCCCGGCCCCAATACCAGAGCTCGGCTTGACTGGGCCAGAGTGACGCAACTGTAATTTCACTCGTGTCGTCGGCCGCACGAGGCAACGGCAACCACGGGGACGCCAATAGGGGCAGAGGAGGCGCGCCACATGAGCGAGCTCTTTGAGCTGTTGATCGGTGACGGCATCGAGGAGGAGGAAGAACTCGGCTGGCAGGAGCGCGCACTCTGCGCCCAGACCGACCCCGAGTCCTTCTTCCCGGAGAAGGGCGGCTCCACTCGCGAGGCCAAGAAGGTCTGCCTCGCGTGCGAGGTCCGCTCCGAGTGCCTGGAGTACGCCCTGGCCAACGACGAGCGCTTCGGCATCTGGGGCGGCCTCTCCGAGCGCGAGCGCCGTCGGCTCAAGAAGAGCGCCGTCTGACCGGGGTGGCCGCATCCCCCGGAACCTCCGGATCCCCAGGCTTCCCCGGATCCGCCGGCCCCGGCAGCCCGACCGGCCGGCCCGCGCGACCAGCCCGCGACGGAGCGCCCCACCCCCTGTGGTGAGGCGCTTTCGCGTTCCCGGGCGGACACCGTGGACGGAGCCGACACCCGGAGCCGTTAGTGTGGTGCGCCATCCGGTTGCCGTTCACCGGCTGTGTCCACCGAGAACTGGGGCCCGCGCACTCGATGACCGTCTACAGCCACCAGAGCGGCTCCTCCGCCAGCAGGCCGCCCGCCTACCCGCGCCATCTGGTCACCGCCGTGATCGTCTCCCACGACGGCGCCCGCTGGCTGCCGCAGGCCCTCGCCGGTCTGCTCGGCCAGGACCGCCAGGTCCAGCGCGTCCTCGCGGTCGACACCGGATCCACCGACGACTCCCAGCGCCTGCTCGCCGAGACCCTCGCCGACTGGCTCCCCGACAGCGGCCCGACCGTGCTCGGCCGCCGGGCCGGGTTCGGCACCGCCGTCGCCGAGGCGGTCTTCAACAGCCCGCCGCTGCGCGCCGAGGACCTGCCCTACCGGCTCGACCCCTCCGGCTACGACCCGGTCACCGGTGGCTGGGACGACTTCGGCGACCCGCTCGGCGAGGAGGACGACCTCGGCCGGGGCGGCCCCCGGGAGACCACGCCGGTCGAATGGCTCTGGCTGCTGCACGACGACTGCGAGCCGCAGACCGACGCGCTGCGCCGACTGCTCCAGGTCGCCGACTCCACCCCCAGCGCCGCCGTCGTCGGCCCCAAGCTGCGCAGCTGGTACGACCGCCGGCAGCTGCTGGAGGTCGGCGTCACCATCGCCCGCTCCGGCCGCCGCTGGACCGGTCTCGACCGGCGCGAGCAGGACCAGGGCCAGCACGACCAGGTCCGCCCGGTGCTCGCCGTCTCCTCCGCCGGCATGCTGGTGCGCCGCGACGTCTTCGAGGAGCTCGGCGGCTTCGACCGGGCACTGCCGCTGATGCGCGACGACACCGACTTCTGCTGGCGGGTCAACGCCGCCGGCCACCGCGTCGTGGTCGCCCCGGACGCCGTGCTCCGGCACGCCGAGGCCGCCAGCCGCGAGCGCCGCGCCATCGACTGCGGCCCCGCCCACCCGCACCGGGTGGACAAGGCCGGCGCCGTCTACACCCTGCTCGCCAACTCCAAGGGCGCGCTCTTCCCCTACGTCCTGCTCCGGCTGGTGCTCGGCACCCTGCTGCGGGTGGTCACCAACCTGCTCGGCAAGGACCCCAAGCAGGCCTTCGACGAGCTGGCCGGCCTCGGCCACGAACTCGTCCGGCTGCCCCGGCTGCTGGCGGCCCGCAAACGCCGCGGCCGCACCCGCTCCGCGGACGCGCTGGACGACCGCACGCTCTTCCCCGCACCCGGCGCCACCGCCCGGCTCGCCGTGGAGGGCGTCGTCGGCTCGCTCGGCATCGGGGGCGGTGACGACGCCGGCGGCCGGCACGGCTCGGTCGAGGCCGGACCGGGGGACGAGGACTCCGAGGACCTGGTCGTCGAGCAGTTCGCGCTGATCAAGAAGCTCGCCCGGCGCCCGGCGCCGGTGCTGTTCGCCGCGCTGCTGGTGTTCGCCCTGGTCGCCTGTCGCGACCTGTTCGGCGGCGGCGCCCTGTTCGGCGGCGCCCTGCTGCCCGCCACCGACGGCGCGGCCGGGCTCTGGTCGATGTACGCCGACGCCTGGCACCCCGTCGGCACCGGCTCCACCGCCGCCGCGCCGCCCTACCTCGCGGTGCTGTCGATCCTCTCCTGGATGCTGTTCGACCACGCCGACCTCGCGGTCACCCTGCTGGTCGTGCTCGCCGTCCCGCTCTCCGCCGTGAGCGCCTACCTGGTCTCCCGGCCGCTGATCGACTCCAAGCTGGTCCGCGCCTGGGCCAGCGCCACCTACGCGCTGCTGCCCGCCGCCACCGGTGCGCTCGCCCAGGGCCGGATCGGCACCGCCGTGCTGGCCGTGCTGCTGCCGCCGCTGGCCCGCGCCGCCGCGATCGCCGCCGGCCTCGGCATCCGTGCCGAGAGCGCCGCCAAGGGCGCCCGCCCCGGCTGGCGCCCCGTCTGGATGGCGGTCCTGCTGCTCACCCTGGCCACCGCCTTCGTCCCGCTGGTCTGGGCGCTGGCCGTGCCGCTCTGCCTGGCCATGCTGGTCACCGCGGTGGTCCGCGGCGGGGCCCTCGGCTCCGGCGGCACCGCGCTGCGACTGCTCGGCCTGCGCGTCCTGGTGATCCTCGCGGTGCCGGTCGGGGTGCTCGCCCCCTGGTCGCTGCAGGTGCTCTCGGACCCGCAGCGGCTGCTGCTGGAGGCCGGCCTGCCCGGACTGCACGGCTCGGGTCCGACCTCGGCCGGGCTGCTGATGGTCAACCCCGGCGGTGCCGGGGTGCCGCCGGTCTGGCTCTCCGCCGGTGTGGTGCTGGCCGCGCTGGCCGCCCTGCTGCGCGCCGACCGCCGCCGCGCGGTGCTGGCGGCCTGGGGCGCCGCCGGCGCCGGACTGGTCTTCGCGGTCGTGGTGGCCGGCACCTCGGTGACCCCCGCCTCCGGCGGTCCGGCCGTGCCCGCCTGGTCCGGCCCGGCCACCCTGCTGGCCGGTGTCGCCCTGCTGGCCGCCGCCGCGATCGGCGCCGACGGCGCCAACGCCCGGGTCGCCGGCATCGCCTTCGGCTGGCGCCAGCCGGTCGCCGCGCTGGTGGTGGCCGCCGCCCTGCTCGCCCCGCTGGGCACCGGCCTCTGGTGGGCCGTCACCGGCGCCGACGGCCCGCTGCACCGGGGCCGCGGCGCCCAGGTGCCCGCGTTCATCGCCGAACAGGCCGGCACCACCGACCGCTCCCGGACCCTGGTCCTCACCGGTGACCCCAAGGGCGGATCGGTCGCGTACACCGTGGCCCGCGGCTCCGGACTGACGCTCGGCCAGGCCGAGTCCACCGTCGACCCGGAGACCGGCACCACGGCCGGCCTGGACCGGACCGTCGGCAGCCTGCTGGCCGGGTCCGGCGCCGACCAGGCGGGCGCGCTCTCCCGCTACGGCATCGCCTACGTGCTGGTCGACCAGCCGCTGATCGCTGCCTTCAAGGACGTCCTGGACACCACGCCCGGCCTGGTCAAGGCCAACCAGGACGGCGCCGCCGCACTCTGGCAGGTCGACGGCACCCCCGCGACCCGGGCCCTGATCACCGCACCGGGCACCGTCCCGGTGGTGGTCCCGTCCGGCCCGCGCGACATCGGCACCACCCTGCCGGCCGGTCCCGAGGGCCGGGTGCTGCGGCTCGCCGAGTCCGCCGCCCCCGAGTGGACGGCGACCCTGGACGGCACCGCCCTGGAGCGGGTCACCGTCGACGGCTGGGCGCAGGGCTTCAAGCTCCCCGCCGCGGGCGGCAAGCTGGTCCTCACCCGTGAGGGCAGCCTGCTGCACACCGGCTGGATCTGGGCCCAGCTGCTGCTCGGCCTGACCGTGCTGGTGCTGGCCCTGCCGGGCCGCCGCAGCCACAAGGACGACGACCTGCCCGAGGACGTGGTCGCCGCCGCCGAGCTGGCCGCCGCCGCCCAGGCGCAGGCGCCGCTCCCCGGCAGCCGCCGGGCCCGCCGGATGGCCGAGCGGGGCGAGGGCGCCGAGAACGAGGGCCCGGAGCCCGTCGACCCGGACACCGGGGTGTACGAGGGCCGGCCCGGCCCGGCCGCGGACCGTCCGGTCGCCGAGCCGTCGGCCGGAGCGGTCCTGGCGGCCGCCGCCGCGCAGGAGGCCGAGCCGTACGCCGACCCCTACCAGACCTACCAGCAGGCCGACCCGTACAGCTACGACCCGTACGCGCAGCAGCCGGTCGGCACGCCCTACGGCGGCCAGGGGTACGGCGGTCAGGACGGCTACCAGCAGCAGGGCTACCAGCCCTACCAGGGCGAGCAGCAGCAGTACGGCTACGACCCGTACCAGCAGCCCGAGCAGCAGCCCTGGGTGCCGGGGCAGCAGCAGGCCGAGCCCTACTACGAACAGCCGGACCCGAACCACCCGCACGACCCGAACGACCCGAACAACCCGGGCCGGTACCCGCACCACCACGGATCGGGGAGCTGACCCGCGATGAAGAAGCCCGCCTTCAGGATGAAGTCCGGCACGCCGGACACCGCCCGCGGGGCCGGGGGGACCGGCACCTTCGACGGCGCCCCGGCCGGCGCTGCCCCGGCCGGCGCTGCCCCGGCGGCCCCCCGGGGCTCCGGTGCCGCCCGCACCACCCGGTCGCTGCTGGCCGCCGCCGTGGTGCTGGCGGCGGTGTTCGGCATCGCCGAGCTCCGCAAGCCCGCCGCCCCGGCGGCCACCGACCGGGCCACCGCCACCTCGGCGCAGGTCGAGCGGACCGCCGTGGTCTGCCCGCAGCCGCTCCAGGGCCTCACCGGCACCACCACGCTCACCGCCTACACCCCGCCGGGCACCGGTGACGGCAGCGGTGGCACGGGCTGGATCTCCGACGCGGCCGCCCCGGCGGCCCCGCCGGCCGCAGCCCCGAGCGCGGCGGCCCCGGCCCCGGCACCGGCGACCCCGGCCGCCACCGGCGCGCCCACCCCGGCCGCGCCCGCGGCGGCGGCCGCCGCCGACAAGAACGCCGCACCCGCCGACGCCCGGTTGACCCTGGCCAAGCCCGGCACCCCGGTGTCCGCCCCCGCCGCCAACAGCGACCTCGCCCCCGGCACCGGGGCCGTCGCCACCGGCGCGCTCGCCCCCGGCTTCACCGTCACCCAGACCACCACCGTCACCGAGCAGCGCGGCCTCGGCCTGTCCGGGATCACCTGCACGCCGTCCGGCACCGGCTTCTGGTTCGCGGGCGCCTCCACCGCCGAGGGCCGCACCGACTACGTCAGCCTGGTCAACGCCGAGTCCACCGCCGCCGTGGTCGACATCAAGCTCTACGGCGACAAGGGCCTGATCGAGAACGACGCCGCCAACGGCATCACCGTCGCCCCCGGCAGCTCCCAGTCGGTCCTGCTGCCCACCATCAGCAAGGGCCAGGTCGCCGACCTCGCCGTGCACGTGGTCGCCCGCTCCGGCCGGATCGGCGCCGCCCTGCACGCCGCCGACGGCAGCAAGGGCGCCGACTGGGTGCCCGCCTCCGCCGACCCCGCGCCCGTCCAGGTGATCCCCGGCCTGCCCGCCGACACCTCCGCCGCCCACCTGGTGGTCCTGGCCCCGCCGGAGGACGACGCCGACCTGAAGATCGAGCTCTCCGGCAAGAACGGCTGGTTCGTCCCGGCCGGGAACGAGTCCATCCACGTCAAGGCCGGCATGGTCGCCTCGGTCGACCTCGGCAAGGTGACCCGGGACGAGGTCGCCGGGCTGCGGGTGTCGCCCAGCGACGACAAGCACCCCACCCCCGTGGTGGCCGGACTGCGGGTCGACCGCGCCGGGGCGAACGGCAAGTCCGACGCCGCCTGGCTGGCCGGCACCGCGCCGGTCGGCGCCCGGGCCACCGTGGCCGACAACCGGGGCGGCGGGCCGTCCACGCTCTTCCTGACCTCCACCGGCGAGGCCGCCACCGTGCGGGTCACCGCCTCGGCCGGCACCGGCGGCGGCACCCCCGCCACCAAGGAGGTCCAGCTCCCGGCCGGCGGCACCGTCGCCCTCCCGGCGCCCGAGCCCACCGGACTGAACGGCAGCTTCGCGCTCACCGTGGAGACCGTCTCCGGCGGCCCGGTCGTCGCCGCGCGGATGCTCGCGCTCCCCACCAAGGACGTGCCGATGTTCACCGTCCAGGCCCTGCGCGACGACCGCTCCACGGTCAAGGTCCCGCAGGCCTCCCAGGACCCGGGCGTGGTCCTGCGCTGAGCGGAGGGCCGACAGCACGGCGCGGGGGGGCCGCCCCGGCCCGGGGGGGCCCCCCCCCCGGGGCGGCGCAGTCCACGGGGTAACCCCGGGGGATAGCGGCGGGGGGGGGCCCCCCCCCCACCCCCCCCAGCGCGATAACG
>NZ_JBIVGI010000047.1:33525-45975 GCF_044748625.1 Kitasatospora sp. NPDC089913
CGCCCCCCGGTTATGGGCCCCCCCCCCCCCCCGGCCCGGGGGGGGGGGCGGGCGGGGGGGGGGGGCCCCCCCCCCGGGGGGGGGGGCCCCCCCGGCCCGGGGGGGCCCCCCCGCGCCGTGACGGCTCAGTCCTCGTCGTACCGCGGGTCGATCGCGTCGGGGGAGAGCCCCAGCAGCTCCGCCACCTGCTCGATCAGGATCTCGTGCACCAGCGCCGCGCGGTCCTCGCGCGACTTCGCCCGGATCTCCACCGGTCTGCGGTACACCACGATCTGGCTCTTGCGCCCCTGCTGACCCGGCGAGACCCGGCCGAGCGGCACCCCGCCGTCGGCATCGGCGCCGTCCGGCTCGTGCAGCGGCACCTCCTGGACGGCGAACTCCACCTCGATCAATTGCGGCCAGCGCCGCTCAAGACGCTCCACCGACTCGCGCACATAGTCGTCGAACAACTCGGAGCGGGTGAGCGAGATCGGAACCTGCGGCGGCGCAAGCGGGCCGCGGAGACCCCGGCCGTGCCGGTCACGGTGCCGGGGGCGGCGTGAGGGACCCGTCGATGACTGCGGTGCGGAGCTGTCCATATCACTGCCGAGAGTAGTCCTTGGATGCCAGGAAGTGGACCACCCCCGCACCTGTTCGCCCGGGGCGAGCGGAGCGCCGGGGCGGCGCGCGGACCGCGACACGGCACACCTTCCGGACAGGCGGTCTTCGCTCCCCGGCAAGGAGTGCGGTACCGTCCACCCTCGTGAGCTCTGTACGTCGTTGTTCGCGGACCGCGTGCGGCCGTCCGGCCGTCGCGACGCTGACGTACGTCTACGCGGACTCCACCGCCGTTCTCGGACCGCTCGCGACCTACGCCGAGCCGCACTGCTACGACCTGTGCGCAGGGCACGCCGAGCGCCTCACCGCCCCGCGCGGCTGGGACGTGGTCAGGCTCGCCGCCGAGGCCGGTCCGCTGCGCCGCAGCAGTGACGACCTGGAGGCGCTCGCCAACGCCGTCCGCGAGGCCGCGCGCCCGCAGACCCCGCGTCAGGGCCGGGCCCCCGAGGGCGAGTCCACCGAGGCCGGCCGCCGCGGCCACCTCCGGGTGCTCCGCTCGCCCGACAACTGAGCCCGCGGACCGTCCCCGCCCCGGCACGAACCGTTCCGCCCGCCCGGGTACGCTGCCCCCCTACCGGGTACCGGCCGCCGCCGCGCCCGGACCTACCGTGACCAGGGGCGACCGGTCCGCCGGCCAGGGCGCCGGCGCGTTCGCCGATCAGACACAGAACCAGGGTGGAGCCGCAGTGCGCGACCTCAAGCAGCTCGTGAAGGCGTACGACGTACGGGGCGTCGTCCCGGACCAGTGGGACGAGAACCTCTCCCGGGCCTTCGGCGCCGCGTTCGTGCAGGTCACCGGCGCGTCCGCGATCGTGGTCGGCCACGACATGCGCCCCTCCTCCCCGTCGCTCAGCCGGGCCTTCGCCGACGGCGCGGCCGGCTACGGCGCCGACGTGGTGCTGATCGGCCTCTGCTCCACCGACCAGCTGTACTACGCCAGCGGTTCGCTCGACCTGCCCGGCGCGATGTTCACCGCCAGCCACAACCCGGCCGAGTACAACGGCATCAAGCTCTGCCGGGCCGGTGCCGCCCCGGTCGGCCAGGACACCGGGCTCTCCGAGATCCGCGAGCTGGTCGAGTCCTGGACCGCCGACGACGACACCGTCACCGTCCCCGCCCGCGACGTGACGCCCGGCGCCCTCAGCGAGCAGGACACCCTGCGCGGCTACGCCGACCACCTGCTCGGCCTGGTCGACCTCACCGCGATCCGCCCGCTCAAGGTCGCCGTCGACGCCGGCAACGGCATGGGCGGCCACACCGTGCCGACCGTGTTCGACGGCCTGCCGCTCGAGCTCGTGCCGATGTACTTCGAGCTGGACGGCACCTTCCCCAACCACGAGGCCAACCCGCTCGACCCGAAGAACCTGGTCGACCTCCAGGCCCGGGTCCGCGAGGTCGGCGCCGACCTCGGCCTCGCCTTCGACGGCGACGCCGACCGCTGCTTCGTCGTCGACGAGCGCGGCGAGCCGGTCTCCCCCTCCGCCATCACCGCGCTGGTCGCCGCCCGCGAGATCGCCCGCGCCCGGGCCGCCGGCGAGGCCGAGCCGACGATCATCCACAACCTGATCACCTCCTGGACCGTCCCCGAGGTGGTCCGCGAGCTCGGCGGCAAGCCCGTCCGCACCCGGGTCGGCCACTCCTTCATCAAGCAGGAGATGGCCGTCACCGACGCCGTCTTCGGCGGCGAGCACTCCGCCCACTACTACTTCCGCGACTTCTGGCGCGCCGACACCGGCATGCTCGCCGCGCTGCACGTGCTGGCCGCCCTCGGCGGGCAGCCGGGCACCCTCTCCGCGCTCACCGCCGAGTACGACCGCTACGCCGCCTCGGGCGAGATCAACAGCACCGTCGCCGACCAGGCCGACCGGACCGCCGCCGTCCGCGCCGCCTACGCCGTCGAGGGCACCGGGGTCGACGAGCTGGACGGCCTCACCGTCGCCGGCCCGGACTGGTGGTTCAACCTGCGCGCCTCCAACACCGAGCCGCTGCTGCGCCTCAACGTCGAGGCCAAGGACCCGGCCAGGATGGCCGAACTGCGCGACGGTGTGCTCGCGATCGTCCGCGCCTGACGTACGGCTCCGGTGCCCCGGCCGGTAGGGTTTCCTCTCGGCCGGGGCACCGCTGTGTCGACGGCCGAGACCCCGTACCGAGACCGGAGACCGAACCCATGAAGCTCGAATCCTTCCTGCTGGAGATCCTGGTCTGCCCGCAGTGCCGGTCCGCGCTCACCGAGGGCGGCACCGAGGAGCAGCCCGAGCTGCTCTGCGCCGGCGAGACCTGCGGCCTGGCGTACCCCGTGCGCGACGGCATTCCGGTTCTGCTGGTGGACGAGGCCCGCCGCCCGGCCTGATCCTGGGGCGGGGCGCCGCCCGGTCCCCGACCGGGGACGGCCGCCCCGCCCGTCCGCCGTCCTCAGCGCCCAGCCAGCAGCCGGAGGCCCGCCGCATGCTCGACGACACCCTGCTCGACGACCCGGCCGCCCTCCGGCGCGCCGACCACGACCACGCCCTGCTCGCCCTGGCCGGCTCCGGCGCCCGGGTCCGCACCGCGCTGCGGCTGGCCGAGGCGGCCGGCCTGGACCGGCTGCGGCCCGACGGGCGGCCGCGCGCGGTCCTGGTCGCCGGGCACGGCAGCGCGCTGACCGCCGCCGAGATGCTCGCCGCGCTGGCCGGCACCGCGAGCCTGGTCGCTCCGCTGCCGCCCACCGACGCCGCGCCCGTCCCGCGCACCGACCGCGCCACCGCCCCGGCCGTCTTCACGGCCGGTCTGGCCTGGCAGCTCCCCGGCTGGGCGGGCCCGCTCGACCTGCTGGTGATCAGCTCCGCCGACGGCGGCGAACGCGGCCTGGTCGCCCTCGCCGAACAGGCCTACGCGCGCGGCTGCGCGATCGTGGTCACCGCCCCCGGCGGCAGTCCGCTCGCCGAGGCCGCGTTGCAGGTCCGGGCACTGCCGCTGCCGTTCGTGCCCGCCGCCGACACCTCCGACGGGCCCGCCGACGAGGAGCGCGGCCGGGGCGCCGAGCCCGATCTGCCCGCCGAGGACCCGGCCGCGCTCTGGGCCCACCTCGCGCCGCTGCTCGCGCTCACCCAGAAGCTGGGCGTCACCCCGCTGCCCTACGACGCGCTCGCGGCGGCCGCCGACCTGCTCGACGCCACCGCCGTCCGCTGCCGGCCGGACGCCGCCGCGTACACCAACCCGGCGAAGAGCCTGGCCGCCCGGCTGGCCGGCACCGTTCCGCTGCTCTGGGCGGAGGGCCCGGTGGCCGGCGCCGCGGCCGGGCGGTTCGCCGCCCAGCTCGCCGAGCGGGCCGGCCGCCCGGCCCTGGCGGGCCTGCTGCCGCAGGCGCTGACCGCGCACCGCGGCATGTTCACCGGCCAGCTCGGCGCGGGCGCCGATCCGGACGACTTCTTCCGCGACCGGGTCGAGGAGCCGGACCCGCTGCACCTCCAGGTGCTGCTGCTCCGGCAGACCGCCGAGGAGGCGGCCGCCGGTCCCGGGCAGGCCGCTCAGGGTTCCGCCGGTCCGGGTTCCGCCGGTCCGGGTTCCGCCGGTCCGGGCTTCGGGGGAGCGCCGGCGGAGGAGGACGGCGGCCCGGCCGAGGTCCCGGCCGACGACGCGCGCCCGCGCAGCTTCGGCGTCACCCGGGCGCACCGGCTCGCGGCCGCCCACGACGTCCGGCTGACCGAGTACGCCAGCCGCCGCCCGGAGCCGCTGCACGCACTGGTCGACCTGGTCGCGCTCACCGACTTCGCCGCCGTCTACCTGGGGCTCGCCGCACAGTCCTGAGCCGACGGCGGGTCGGCCCGGTACCGTATGCGCTCGACGACGACCGGGCCACCGGACGATCGGTCACGGGCCGCGCGGACGGCCCCCGACGGAGGGACCTTCCGAGCAATGAGCACCGAAGGCGGTACCAAGGCGCTGGTCGCGGCGCTGGCCGCGAACCTGGGCATCGCGGTGAGCAAGTTCGTCGCGTTCGCCTTCTCCGGCTCCTCCTCGATGCTCGCCGAGGGCGTCCACTCGCTGGCCGACTCCGGCAACCAGGTGCTGCTGCTGATCGGCGGCAAGCGCGCGGAGCGCGAGGCCACCCCCCAGCACCCGTTCGGCTACGGGCGCGAGCGCTACATCTACGCGTTCCTGGTGTCGATCGTGCTGTTCAGCGTCGGCGGCATGTTCGCCGTCTACGAGGGCTACGAGAAGATCGCCCACCCGCACGAGCTGGAGAACTGGTACTGGCCGGTGGGCGTGCTGGTCCTCGCCATCGGGCTGGAGAGCTGGTCCTTCCTCACCGCGTTCCGCGAGGCCGTCAAGGACAAGGGGGCGCACGGCTGGCCGGCCTACATCCGCCGGGCCAAGGCGCCCGAGCTGCCGGTCGTGCTGCTGGAGGACACCGGCGCGCTGATCGGCCTGGTGCTGGCGCTGTTCGGCGTCGGGCTGACCGCGATCACCGGGGACGGGGTCTGGGACGGCATCGGTACCGTGTGCATCGGCGCCCTGCTGATCGTCATCGCCTTCGTCCTGGCCGTCGAGACCAGGTCGCTGCTGCTCGGCGAGTCGGCCCACCCCGAGGTGGTGGACCGGATCCGGGACGCGCTGGTCGACCACGACTCGGTGGACCGGGTGATCCACATGCGGACCCTGCACCTCGGCCCGGAGGAACTGCTGGTCGCCGCCAAGATCGCCGTACCGGCCGACTCGACGGCCCCCGAGGTGGCTGCGGCGATCGACGCCGCCGAGGTCCGGATCCGGCGGGCGGTGCCGATCGCCCGGGTCATCTACCTGGAGCCGGACATCTACAGCGCGGAGAAGGCGGCGGCGGGTGACGACCCGTACGCCACTCCCGGTGGGCCCGTTCCCGGCGGGGCGCACTGAGCCCGCGCGGGCCCCGGCCCGGCGGCGAAAAACGGCCGTACCGGGCCGTTCGGCGGGGTCGTCGGTGTAGATTCGTCCCAGAGCCAGAACGTCGCTGCTGATGGCGGTCGATCGGTGACCCGCCCCCACGGGGGCACACCGGTCGAGGGAGAGAGGTCCTCCGACGGTTTGTGCCGAGCAACAGGACAGCCGTACCGCGCCGATCCGGCCGCGGGCCGGACGCCCTGGCGTCGCCGCACACCGTTGCGGTCCGCCGCGTTGTGACGCACCCCAGGACCTTGGCCCCGCCCCACCCCCCTCAGCGAGGAGCAGACGCATGTCGACCGACATCACCGGTGACTTCAAGGTCGCCGACCTTTCCCTGGCCCCGTTCGGCCGCAAGGAGATCCAGCTCGCCGAGCACGAGATGCCCGGCCTGATGTCCATCCGCGCCGAGTACGCCGCGTCGCAGCCGCTGGCCGGCGCCCGGATCACCGGCTCGCTGCACATGACCGTGCAGACCGCCGTCCTCATCGAGACCCTCACCGCCCTCGGTGCCGAGGTCCGCTGGTGCTCCTGCAACATCTTCTCCACCCAGGACCATGCCGCCGCGGCCATCGCGGTCGGCCCGAACGGCACCCCGGAGAACCCGCAGGGCGTGCCGGTCTTCGCCTGGAAGGGCGAGACCCTGGACGAGTACTGGTGGTGCACCGAGCAGGCGCTGACCTGGCCGAACGGCCAGACCCCGAACATGATCCTGGACGACGGCGGCGACGCCACCCTGCTGATCCACAAGGGCGTCGAGTTCGAGAAGGCCGGCGCCGCGCCGGACCCGTCCACCGCGGACAACGACGAGTTCCGGATCATCCTGGAGCTGCTCAACCGCACCCTCAAGGACACCCCGAACAAGTGGACCGAGGTCGCCGCCACCATCAAGGGCGTCACCGAGGAGACCACCACCGGTGTCCACCGCCTGTACGAGATGCACCGTGACGGCCAGCTGCTGTTCCCGGCGATCAACGTCAACGACTCGGTCACCAAGTCGAAGTTCGACAACAAGTACGGCTGCCGCCACTCGCTGATCGACGGCATCAACCGCGCCACCGACGTCCTGATCGGCGGCAAGGTCGCCGTCGTCGCGGGCTACGGCGACGTGGGCAAGGGCTGCGCCGAGTCGCTGCGCGGCCAGGGCGCCCGGGTCATCGTCACCGAGATCGACCCGATCTGCGCGCTGCAGGCCGCGATGGACGGCTACCAGGTCGCGACCCTCGAGGACGTCGTCGAGACCGCCGACATCTTCATCACCACGACCGGCAACAAGGACATCATCATGGCCTCCCACATGGCCCGGATGAAGCACCAGGCCATCGTCGGCAACATCGGCCACTTCGACAACGAGATCGACATGGCCGGCCTCGCGAAGCTCCCGGGCGTCGTGAAGACCGAGGTCAAGCCGCAGGTCCACGAGTGGCGCAAGGAGGACGGCCGCACCATCATCGTGCTGTCCGAGGGCCGTCTGCTGAACCTGGGCAACGCGACCGGCCACCCGTCCTTCGTGATGTCCAACTCCTTCGCGAACCAGACGATCGCCCAGATCGAGCTGTTCACGAAGACCGAGCAGTACCCGATCGGCGTCTACGTGCTGCCGAAGCACCTGGACGAGAAGGTCGCCCGGCTGCACCTCGACGCGCTGGGCGTGAAGCTCACCGTCCTCTCGCAGGACCAGGCCGACTACATCGGCGTTCCGGTCGAGGGCCCGTACAAGGCGGAGCAGTACCGCTACTGATGCGGTGACGCAACAGCGGTGGCCGACGCCCCCTCCCCTGTGGAGGGCGTCGGCCACCGGCGTTCCGGGCAACTGTCGTCCCGGCTGTGTCAGGGGGTGACCTCGGTGGTCCAGACGGAGCGGTCGGTGCCGAGCGGGACGAGGCGGTCCAGCCAGCCGGCCAGGCCGCCGGTCGAGGCGAACGGGGCCTCGCCCTGGGCGCTGCCCGCACACATCCTCAGGCCCTGGGCGGTGACGCACGACCGGACGCTCGTCGGGTCGTCGGACGGGTCGGCCTGGGGCAGCGGCTGGAGCTCCGAGGCGGCGGGTTCGACATCGGGCCGGACGTCGAGACCGATGTAGTCGTTCCCCGACTGGTAGTTGAGGCTCGCGTACCAGGGGTAGCCGTCGGCGGCCGGGGCGCCCATCTGGAGATTGGTCCCGATGTTGGTGAAACCGGCGGGGGCGTCCCGCACCTTGAAGGGCAGTCGCACCGCTTGTCGGCCGGTCGCGACCTTCGCGGCGATCGTCGGCACGATGTCGGTGACACCGTCCTCGGCGCGCATGTACGTCGCCTGCAGTTCGAGCCAGTTGCCGTCGGCCGCCTGCCAGCGGAACCGGTAGTCGTGGCCGGTGCCCGCAGGGTCGTGCGGCCCGCGGCCCAGCCAGTACGCCGGTCGGCCGTTCACCGGTCCGGCGTCCACCCGGTACTGCTGCTGGCCGAGGATGTCCTTCCCGACGGTCGGCTCCTCGCCGGGTGGGAGTACCGAGAGGAATACCGCCTGACGGTTCATCGGCAGCGCGTTCGGGCCAGTCTGCAGCGGGCCGTAGGCCTTTCCGCTGAACAGAGCGGGCGCACCGCTGAAGCCGATCGCGTAGCTCACCCCGCCGAAACCCTCGGGCAGCCAGCCGAAGGTCGCCCCTACGGTGAGCGGGTCGTGGCCGGTGTCCGGCCCGAGGGCCGGCAGCACGGGGTTCGACGGGCCCTCCGTGGTCTCCAGCGGGGCGGCGGTGGTCCGGTCGGGCAGGGTGGTACCGAGGACCGCGGCCCCCAGCGCCACCGTCGTCACCGCCGCCACCACGCCGAGCCGGCGTCGGCGCAGTCGGGACCGGCCCTGACGGACCGCCCAGGCGGTGTCCATCCGGCTGGCCGGGGCCGGGATGTCGGCCAGGGCGGTGAGGCCGGCTGCGAGGCGGTGCTCGGCCCGGTCGCTGTGGTCGGTCATGACGTTGCCCCTTCCGCCGGCACGGCGGGCCGGAGGTCTTGGAGATGTGGAGGGTCGAGGAGGTCCCGGACGGCGGGAGCGTCCGGGGCGCCGGGAGCGCCGGGGCTGTTCTCCCGGTCGAGGGAGCGGCGCAGCGCGTCGAGGCCCCGGGCGGACTGGCTCTTGACGGTGCCGGGGGAGCATTCCAACGCAGCGGCAGTTTGTTCGACCGTCAGGTCGCAGTAGTAGCGGAGCACCACCGTGGCCCGTTGCCGGGGCGGCAGCGCCGCCAGGACGCGGTGCAGGTCGACCGAGGCGTCCACGTCCGGTGCGGCGGTGGCCCTCTCCGGGACCGCCCCCGGGTCGCGCCGGGCGGTCCACCGCCACCAGGGGGAGCGCTGCTCGGCGAGGAAGGTGTTGAGCAGGACCGTCCGGGCGTAGCCGTCCAGGTTCTCCACTCCGGAGAGCCGGCCCCAGCGCACGTACAGCTTGGTGACCGACTCCTGGACCAGGTCGTCCGCCCGGTGCCAGTCACCGCTGAGCAGGTAGGCCACCTTGCGGAGCCACGGCGCCCGAGCCGCGACGAACTCCGTGAACTCGGCGTCGCGGGTCTGCTTCGCCATCGATGAACGCTCCCTTCCGCGGCGCCGCGGTCGCGGCGCACACCTCCCTAATGCGGGGCGCCCGGCGGAGGTTGCACGCCCGTTCGGGCCGGTTCGGTGGCCCGGGCCGGGCCGGACGTAGGCTTTCGGGCATGCCCAACGGCCGTTACTCGCTCCACGACGTCCACGACCATGTCCTGCTCGGTGAGGAGCGCTTCAGCTGCGCGCCCGGCCCGGCCGGCTGGCGGTACGTGTCCAAGACCTACGCGCCGGACGGCCGGGTGCTCGGCACCGTGGACCTCACCCTGGACTCGCGCTCCCGCCCGCTGCGGATGGAACTCCGGGCCGGTGGCTGGCAGGTCAGGGGAGGCGCCGTCGACGGGGTGGCCTGGGTGCGGGCCGATGCCGCGGATCCGGCCGGGGAGCAGGCGGTGGAGGGGCACGACCGGGCGCACGGCTTCGCCGGACGCTCGCCCGCGTTCCTGGTCGCCGCGGCGCGGCTGCTCCGGCTGCGGGAGGGGGCGAGCGCGAGGGTCCGGCTGGTGGCGTTCACCGATCCGGTGCTGGCGCCCCGCACCTTCGACCAGGGGTGGCTGCTGGAGGGGGTGGACACGCACGACACCGACTCCGGGCCGCTGCTCGTCGAGCGTTACCAGGTGGCGGACCTGGAGACCGGGGAGCAACAGGTGGTGCACCTTGCCGGGGACGTGGTGCTGGCCGCCGGAGGCATCGAGCTGGAGGAGCTGGAGTCGCCGCCGAACGCCTGGCCGGCCGCGTTCGGGTACGGGGAGGGACTCGGGGGCGACCTCGAGGAGTGAGCCGTGCCGGTGGCGCGGGGCAGCCGGGGTGCGGTGTCCGGACGGGGTGCGGTGTCCGGACGGGGGCGGTTCAGGCGGGCGGGGCGAAACCGGTGCCGGAGGCCGGGGGGCTCGGCGGCGCGGGGGCAGCCGGAGGCGCGGGCTGCTGGGAAGCGTGCTGCTGCGGGGTGTAGTGCTGCGGGGTGTGCTGACCCCGGCCCTGGGCCTGCTGCTGGAACGCGTACCCCTGCGCCCTGGTCCACTCGCGCCGCTGCCGCTCGGTCAGGACCGCACCCAGGTAGGCCGCCGGGTGCACCCCGTACGGCACCGGGTGGCCGGTGCGGGCGGCCAGGTCGTCCGCGAGCCGGGCGGACATCCGATGGGCGACCGCCTGGTCCAGCTCGCCGATCCGCCCGAGGAACTGCCGGACGGCCAGCCACAGCGGCTCCGGCACGGCCGAGAGGTCCAGCGCGACCAGCTCACCGCCGATCGCCTGCAGCAGCTGCGGGTTCACCGGTGGGAGCGCGGCCGCCGCACCGCCGCCGCCGGGGACCCGCTCGCGCACCACCAGGGTCCCCGCGAAGACGTCACCCAGGCGCTTCCCCTCGGACGACACCACCGAGCAGATCACCGCCGGAACGCCGAACAGCACGATGATCTCCAGGAAGCCGACCAGGCCGCGCACCAGCGAGTGCCGGAACCGCACCGGGCCGCCGTCGCTGCGCACCACGCGGAGCCCCAGCGCGGCCTTGCCCAGGGAACGTCCCCGGCTGAGGGTCTCGACCATGATCGGCAGCGCGACCAGGAAGAGGACGGTCAGCCCGATCGTCACGGCGGCGACCGCGGCGCCGTCCAGGTCCGGTGCGAGCAGACTCAGCACCAGGGTCGTCACCACGAGACCGACGACCTGCACGGCGAGGTCCAGCGTGACGGCCAGGCCCCGGCTCGGAAGCTTCGCCGTGCGCAGGCCGAGGACGACCGCCTCGCCCGTCACCAGGTCGCTCAAGACACCTGTCCGTTCCCGTCGGTGGTACGGGGCCGGTGGGAGGGATTCCGGCGGACCGCCCCCACGTCCCGTGATCTGCTGACCGTCAACATACGGGGCCGCGGAGCCGACCGGGAAGGGAGGTCCCGGCCGCCGTGACGGCGCTTCCCCCTGGCATGCTGGGCCCACCTGTCCGCACCCGCCCGATCGCGCGTCCCGCGCCGACCATGGAGCCGCCGCATGGACCTGGACGTCTTCGTCGCCACCCACCAGGGGGAGTGGGCCCGGCTGGACGACCTCACCAGGAAGCGGCGTCCGACCGGCGAGGAGGCGGACGAACTCGTCGCCCTCTACCAGCGGGTCACCGGCCATCTGGCCAAGGTCCAGGCCGCCGCGCCCGACCCGACCCTCGAGGGCCGGCTCACGAGTCTGGTCTCGCGGGCCCGCGACGCGGTCACCGGCAGCCGGACGAGCGGCTGGCGGGACGTCGCCCGTTACTACACGGTCAGCTTCCCCGCCGCGCTCTACCGGGCGCGCCACTGGTGGATCCCGGTCGCGGTGCTCTCACTGGTCGCCACCGCATTGGTCGCCTGGTGGGTGGCCGGCCACCCGGAGGTGCGCAACAGTCTCGGCGCGCCGGACGCGCTGCGGGAGATGACCAGGCCCGGCGGCGCCTACGAGACCTACTACTCCGACCGCCCGGCGAGTTCCTTCGCCGCCCAGGTCTGGACGAACAACGCGTGGATCGCCGTCCAGTGCCTGCTCTACGGCGTGGTGCTCGGCCTCCCGGTGCTGTGGGTGCTCTGGAGCAACGTGCTCAACCTCGGACTCGGCGTCGGGCTGATGGCCTCCGCCGGCCGCCTCGACGTCTTTCTCGGCCTGCTCGTCCCGCACGGCCTGCTGGAGCTCACCGCCGTCTTCGTCGCCGGCGGCCTGGGACTGCGGCTGGGCTGGACGATCGTCGACCCAGGCCCGCGCAGCCGGGCGACGGCGCTCGCCGAAGAGGGCCGTTCGATCGTCGGTATGGGAATCGGCCTGGCGACGGTGTTGGCGGTCTCCGGCGTACTGGAGGCCTTCGTGACGCCGTCGGGCCTGCCGACCTGGGCCCGGATCACCATCGGAGCGCTGGCCGAGGTCGCATTCCTGTTCTATGCCCTGGTGTTGGGGCGGAAGGCCGCCGCGACCGGCGAGACCGGAGACCTCGACGCGGCCGACCGGGCGGACCTCCAGCCCGTGGCGGCCTGAGTCGATGTGATCACCAGGCTCCTGACCTGGTACTCTTCTCGCATCCCGGAAAAACCATTGACGTGGTTGGTCTGGGCTAGTAGGTTTGAACGGTTGGGACGGACTGGACAACAGTCGGGCTCGAGCGTTAGTGTCTACGACATCGCCGAGTCGAGGTGAGTATGCGTTCTCGAATGCACGCCCTCTCCGACAATGCGAATCCCGGAACGGAGCACACCGAAAGCTTTGATAAGCTTCGGAGCGAAGTGAAGGAAATCCCCCCAGCGGGAATTCGGAGAAACGAGAGCCGGTAAAACCGGCCGCGAGGATCTGATAAGCTGGGAACACGAAAGAACGAAGCGCCCGGAGGGCCGGTGTGAAAGCCGCCTGAAGGAAGTGTCCGTTCCTTGAGAACTCAACAGCG
>NZ_JBIVGI010000048.1:0-44651 GCF_044748625.1 Kitasatospora sp. NPDC089913
CGCGCCGTCTCCTCCGGAGACATGACGCGCCGTCACTACCGTGACGGAATGCTGCGGCGTCGCTCCGCGACGCCAGCTGGCTAGGGCGGCGTGAAGTCGGACGGCTCGACGCGGTGGGTGGTGGCGGTCACCGCCGGCCCGATTCTGATCTCTGTAATGCGAACCAGGTTCCTCCGGCGGATGGTTCGCTCAGGGCTGGCTCTGACCTGCCAGTTTCATGGGGACCGGCTTGGGCCGGGTGTTTCGTGGCTGCTGTGTGGCCTCATTCCAGCGTTCTCAGCGCCCTCCGGGCTCGTTCCGCCTCCGGCGGAAAGAACGGTCTGTGAGGGGCAGCCAGGTGATGCCGTTTCCTCTGCTGCAGAGATTCTCGTGACCCTTGGTTAGGCTCAAGTCAGGTCTAAACTTTTCTCATTGGTTTAGACCATGTTGGCAACTAGAGAATGAGAGTTGGTCGGCCGATGTTATGTAACGGTATGTCGACGGCTTGCGAATACACATGTGTAATGCCAATGAGGCAAGGTTTCGGCGATACAGAACTGATCGACCGGGTGGGTTCTGTATCGCACACGGCTGCCCGGCCGTGATGAACTCGTGAACAGTTGCTTGGCCTTGAGGGCTGACGCGGGCCCGGCCAGTGGGTGCGCCTGGCCCAGGTTCCCAGCCGGGTTCGGGCGTCAGGTGTTGGGGGGCTCCGCTGGCGGGATGGTGAGAGGGTGGTGAAGAACTGCTCGAGGAGGGGGCCAGCGTGGTGTCGGTTGCTGAGCTCG
The DNA here is from genome assembly GCF_044748625.1 of Kitasatospora sp. NPDC089913. NCBI lineage: Bacteria > Bacillati > Actinomycetota > Actinomycetes > Kitasatosporales > Streptomycetaceae > Kitasatospora > Kitasatospora sp. NPDC089913. Next base: position 768 of record NZ_JBIVGI010000048.1, read on the forward strand.
GTGGAGCTGAATCGGTAGACCTCGTAGCCGCGGAGCTTGAGGTCGCGGTCGCCGCGGACAGTGTCCTCGTACGCCTTGGCGGTCGCGTAGTGGTGGCGGCCGTCGACTTCCAGGACGGCGCGGTGGCCGCCCGGTAGGAGCAATAGGAAGTCCATACGGTGGTTCAGCAGGGCTTCGACGCTGCGTTGTTGGACGGTCTTGTGGTCCCAGTGCAGCCAGACCTCTGGGAGCAGGGCGGGTAGGGTCCAGGCGCGGGCGCCGTAGATACGGTGATAGAGCCGGTAGAGGTCGCGCTGGGGAGAGACGTCCTCGCTGGGCATGGAGGCCAGCAGACGGTTGTAGAGGTCCTTCTTGGCCTGCTCGATGTCGTCGGTGCCGGTTTTCTCCTGCCACCACTGCTGCAGGTCGCACCAGCGGATGCCGTCCGGGCCGATGGTCCGGTCGTAGACGAGGACCTGGTCTATCCCCTGCAGGACTTCGAGATCGTTGTCGACGACGCTCAGGAAGCGGATGTCGGGCTTGGCAGTGGTGACGAAGATCAGGGTCTTCGGCCGGCGGGCGGCGCCGGGGCCGGTGCGCAGGAGCTGGAAGTGTCGGTAGCCGTCGCGCTCGCCGGTCTGCTCGAGGCGGATTGCGGTCGGTGCCAGCGCCGTGTTGAGCGTCTCGACGAGGCGGACTTGGGCGCCAGCGTCCGGGAGGGTTGCCGGGTCGACCAGGGTTTAGAAGACATCTCATTTGGTGATTCTGCGGTGGCAGATGAGGGCCGCGGCGATGGTGGCGAACGCGGCGAAGTGGGTGCCCTTGCGTTCGTAGCGGCGGTGGAGCCGGCGGAAGCCGCCGAACCACGCGACGGTGCGCTCGATCACCCAACGGTGCCGCCCAAGGTGGGTCGAGGGCTCGATGCCGCGGCGGGCGATGCGGTGGGCGATCTGGCGTCGTCGCAGGTAGGAGCGGATGAAGCGGTGGTCGTAGGCTTTGTCGCCGTGCAGTTTGCCGGGTCGGCGGCGTCTGGGTCCGCGACGGGAGCGGATCGGCGGGATCGCCTCGACGAGCGGGATCAGGGCCTGGCTGTCGTGCAGGTTCGCGCCGGAGACCGCGAGGGAGATGGGCAGGCCGGTGCGTTCGGTGAGCAGGTGGATCTTCGACCCGAACTTGCCCCGATCGACAGGATTCGGACCCGTCAGATCCCCTTTTTCAGGGCCCGCATGTTCACGGAGTCGACCGCGCACCGAGACCAGTCCAGCTCGCCCCCCGCACCGAGCTCGTCCAGGACCAGCCGGTAGAGCTTCGCCCAGACCCGGGCCGCGGTCCACTCCGTGAAGCGCCGGTGCGCGGTGGGACCCGACGGCCCGAAGCACGGCGGAAGTTGGGCCCATGTGCAGCCCGACGTGGCGACGAACACGATCGCGGCCAGCACCTCCCGGTCTCTGTGGCGCCGCCGACCGCCGCCCTGCGGCCGGGTCGGCACCGGCGGCACCACCCGCTGGAACAACTCCCACAACTCGTCCGGCACCAGACGCTCCACGATCGTCACGCGAGCAGCCTACAAGCCCAAATGAGATGTCTTCTTAGAGGAAGCGGGTGAACCTGGCGGAGCCGGCCTCGAAGACCCCGAGCTGCTCGAACAGCTCCTCCGCCGACCAGTCCTCTCGGTTGCGGAACACGTGCTGGTGGATCCGGGCCCGCAGGCTCGTCGTCGACGATCCCGTCCACAGCGCCATCGAGTCGTCGTCCAGGTGCCAGAACCGTTCCAGTGCGCGCTCGAACCTGTCCTCGCGGTAGAGCAGCTCGTCGAGGTTGATCGCGGCGGCCAGCTCGCGCCGCACCCGGCCCGGGATCTCGATGACCGTTCCGGCGTCCCAGACGGCGTCCTCGAGGGCGAACCGCTCCTTCCCGCGGACGGACACCTGCGGGGAGTCAAGGAGGCGCTGCGCGGCCTGGAGGAAGCCGCCGTCGTCCGGGAGTGCCTTGAGGCAGGCTTCCAGGCGCTGGCTCTTCGAGCCTGTGCCTGCCGCGGGTATCGGTAGCCTGAGCTCGGTCAACTCCCGGTGGGTACAGGAATGGAGCCCCTGGACGACAGTGCTGACCGCTTCTCGCAGCTTCTTCGGATCCACCGCCACGGGCCGAGTGTGGCAGACCGCTCGGACAGCTGTCCCAGAAGCGGCGCAGTCGCCGTCCCGGCAGGCTCCGGGGTGCTGCACCGGAGCGCCGTTGCGCCGGCCTGGGCAGGTCGGCGCAGCGGGGGTACGCGGAGGGCGGCGTTCTGGCCTTCCCGGAAAGGGGCGGTGCAGCGGGGTGTGGGGCGCAGCGGCAGGGTGGGACGAGGTGGGGCGTTGGCGGGGATGGGCCCGTTTGTCCGGCTGGGACGTGTGGTGCTTGGTGGGGAAGATCGTCAAGCCGCTTGTGGCCGCAGCACCTAAATGATCTTGAGTGCTTCGTCCCACGCGTTGCCTCCGTCCGCCCAGGTCCACAGCCGTTGGCGCAGTGACGGTGCGGTGTAGCACAGGCCGTCGTGGGGGTTTTCGCCCCAGTCGGGTTCCCAGCGGTCGGCGTCCCAGAGCAGGACGGGGTTGTCGATCGCGATCGACGAGACGTGCCACTGCATGCTGCAGTCGCCGCCTGTCAGGAAGAGCCATGACGCCGGCCGCCCGTACTTTGGCCCTCGCGTGTGGAGGGAGGTTGCGCAGGGCCAGTCCGGTCTGTGCCGGTACGGGATGCGGCGCGGTGTCAGCGAGGCGAGGTCTCCTTCCGGGCCGAATCCCCCGTCGTCGATCTCGGTGTAGATGCGTCGGAGCAGTGGCGGCAGCTCGTGGCCGAGTTGCCGCTCCACTTGCTCGACCTTGGCGTTCGTGAGCGGGGGAAACGGCTGGTCCGGGAGACAGCCGTGGGGATCGCTTGTGGTTCCGGTGCCCCACGTGAGGTCGTGCAGCCGTTCCAGGAGTGCGTCGTCGTCTGCAGCGGTGCGGCGGAGGGTACCGGTCACGGGGCGGAACTGTAGTGGGGTGGCTACCTGGGGCTCCGTAGTGCGGGTGGCCGTTCGGGGACTGCCATCAGTGCTTGAGGTGGTGGTGTTCAGGCGCCGAGGCCGATGTGGGAGACGTAGGTGTAGGCGCCCCAGTCGGAGTCGAGGTCGGCGATGACGTCGTCCCAGATCTCCTCCAGCTTCGCCTCGTCGCCGTCGACCATGGCGTCGACGGCCTCGTCCCAGACGTAGCGGACCTGGATGGTGCGCAGGCGGAGGTTGTCGCGGCGGCGGGGCTGGTCGACGAGGTCCTGGTTGACGGGGTGGATCTCGACTCGGGTGCCGCGGCCGGCGTTGTTGAGGTGCTGCTTGAAGCCGTGGGGGTTGGTGAGGACGTTGTGGGCGCGCAGGTTCCAGTAGGCGGTGTCGATGGCTTCGAGATTGTGGGGGCGGGGGCGCTGGGTGCCGTGGGTCCAGGCTCGGATGGTGCGGGGGGTGGCGGTGATGCCGGCGTCGCTGAGGGCCTGGGTGCCGCCGGTGGTGGTGGTGAGATAGCGCATCCGGGCGAGCAGGCCACGGCGGGTGGTGGGCGGGGATTTGATGCCGCCTTCGATGATCATGCGCTCGAGGGCGTCTTCGAGGGCGCGGCCGAGGGCGATCTTGCCGTGGACGTTGCCGGGGTCCAGATGGGCGCCGTACTTGCCGAAGTTCTTCCATCCGTCGGTCGACACGTTCAGGCGGCCTTTCGGGTGCGCGGGAGGGTGTACTGGTCCTTGAGTTTCAGCTGGGTGGTGAGGCGGCCCTCGGTGAACACGGTGCGCCAGTCGGTGCTGTCGCTGGTGGTGTGGAGTTCGTCGGTGCCGCGCAGGGCGACGATGGTCAGGCCGTGGGTGTGGGCGCGGTGGGCCTTGTACCAGAGGTTGGCGAAGGCTTGGGAGCGGATGATGTGCATCCAGTCCGGGCGGCGCAGGTCGCGGTTGTGGGTGGATTCGCCGATGGTGGAGACGAACTTGGCGTAGATCGCCTTCACGTAGGCCTCGGTGACGGTGTCGGCGGTGGTGATGGCGTTCTCGCGGGCGATGGTCAGGACGCGGCGGTACTTCTCCAGCAGGCTTTCGCTGGCGCCGGAGGTCCAGGCTTCGGTGATGTGGGGGGCGTCGGCGAGGCCGAGCTTGTGGCAGCGGATCAGCAGGCGGACGGTGGCGTCGTCGAGGAGGACGGGGCCGGTTTCGCGGCGGTTTCCGATCGGGTCGGGCAGGTGGGGGTGCTGCCAGGTGGGGCGCTTGGGCAGGAGGTAGATGCCGGAGCGCTTCGGGTCGAAGCCGCCGTCGGGCTGGTGTTGGAGGGCGCCGATCGGTAGGTGGGTCTTCAGGGCGGTGCAGTAGGCGGCGTTGGTGTCCAGGACATCGACCGCCACCGGGAGCAATCGGCCCTTGCGCAGGTCGTCGAGCAGGGCGACGTTCTCCCACTTGTGGCGGCCCTCCCAGATGTCGTCGGCGCCGTTGCGGGACTTTTTGCGCAGGAAGTCCAGGGTCTCGGGGTAGACGGTGTGTTCGTAGGTGGCGCCGACGCGGGTCGCGTCGAAGAGTTCCATCCCGTTCGGGATGGCCTTGTTCTCCAGCGCGGCGGTCGCGGCCTCGGTGTCGCGGCCGTGCTCCTGCAGGGCCTGGTCGACCGCCGAGCTGATCATGTCGAGGTAGTAGCTGTAGTCCCGGTCCGAGTAGCCGGTGCCGCGGGCGGCGGCCGCCCGGGCGCTGCCGGAACGGGCGGGGCGCAGCGGCTGGTTGCCGGTCTCGAAGGTGGCAGGAACATCTGCGGCAGGGCTCTGCACGGCGGGCACGTGGGACGAGCCGTGGGCGCCCTCGGCTGCCTCGGGGGCCAGGGTGGTGCCGGGAAGCGGCGTAGCGGGCTCTGGGAGGCCTTCGGTGGTCGTGTCGAGTGTCTGGGGCACCTTCGGTGCCTGAGCGGGTCCGGTTGCGGGCACCGCGGGGGCCGCGCTGGTCGGGGCGGGTTCGGAGGCCGGGCCGACGGAGGGAGCGGGCGCGGGAGCGAGCGGCGTAGTGGGGGCCGCGGCGGGGGTTGCCGCAGGGTCGGGGGTGGGGTCGGTGAGGCGGGCGTGGGCCGGGTCGGCGGCCAGGGTGAGGGTGGTCAGGGGGCCGAGGTCGCGTTCGGCGATGGCGAGACGGATGTAGCCGCCAGTACCGGTGGTGGGGGTGGTGTCGGGGGTGAGGGTGAAGGTGACGTCGGCGGCGAGGGAGGAGATCAGGTCGGGGTTGTCGGTGTCGAGGGCGGCGAGCACCGGGAGGTGGTGGGTGCGGGCAAGGTGGGCCAGGGCCTGGCCGGCGTCGGCGAGAGCGGACGCGCCGGACAGGGGCAGGCGGGGGTCGGGGGCGGTCTGGAGGCGGTCGACCACGACGAGGGCCAGGCCGGGAATGTCGGCGGCGGTGGTGGTGATTGCCTCCGCGTCCAGGCCGGTGCCGTCGTCGATCAGTAGCGGCGCCGCGGCGAGGAGCTCGGCGGTGCGGGCGACGGCCTGGCGGTCGGCGTCGTCGAGGGTTCCGGCGCGTAGGCGGCGGTAGTCGGTCGGGGTGTGGGAAGCGATCACGCGGGCGGCGATGTCGGCCCGGGTCAGCCCGGAGGCCGCGTACAGGACGGTGCGGTGCTGGTCGAGCGCGGTGGCACGGGCGGCACTGATCGCCAGAAGGCTCGCCCCGGTGCCCGGGGCGCCGGCGGCCAGGTAGAACCGGCCCGGTTGCAGGCCTCCGAGGGCCTGGTCGAGGGTGGGGATACCGGTCGGCAGGCCCGCCGGCTGAGTCTGCTCGCCGTCCCCGACCGCCGCGGCGGTGGCGGGGAGCAGGGTGTCCAGGGCCTCCCCGAGCGGGGCAAGCCGGCGGCGCGGGACCGGTGGCGCCGCGGTAGCGGCGGCAGGCACGGCAGCGTGCTCGAGTGCGGGTGCAGCAGCGGTAGCTGACGGCCCGGAGGCCGGAGCGGCAGCGGCGGGCCCGGCTGCCGGAGCACGGGGGGCTTCGACAGGGTCGGTGGGGAGGTGGGACGCGACGGCCGGAGTCTGCGCGGCCACAGCCGCCGGGTTCGCCAGGGCGGCGGGGGGCTCGGTGATGGTGCTCGGCGGGGCGGGCGTGGCAGCGGTGGAGACGGCCGGTGGTGTCGCGGCGGCCGGAAAGAGGGCGGTGGCGCAGGCCAGGACGGCCACCGGCCGCTTGTGGCGCAGCAGCACCTGGGGGGTGCCGGCGGCAGCATGGGTGACCAGGTCGCCGAGGACGGGGCGGGCCTCGGCGATACCGAAGGCAGGCGAGTCGGCCGTGGCCAGGCCTGCTGTGGTGGCCAGGTGGGCGGAGACGAGCAGAGCCCGCTCGCCCTCACCGCGGGTGAGCTCGGTGATGGTGCCCTGCTCGGCATCCCTGATGAGCTGGGGCAGCAGCGGCCTGGCCTTGTGCACACCCAGCGACACGACGTGCGCACCCTGGTGGGCGGGGTCGGGCGGCGGGGCGGATACGGCGGACACCAGGGCCTCCAAGGGACGGGCGCACGGCAGCAGGCGGGAACAACTAACAGTAATGTAATGCAGAACCTAGCACATGCGATACATAAATTAGTGTGTGGTGAGCTGCATGAATCTAGCAAGTCAGCTTTGACAAAAGGATGCTGTCTATAGGTCATGTATGTAATGGCTACGTGGTGGAGTGCGTCCTCGGCGGCTTGCAATTGCCCCTCGAACACCGTGCAACCTCAGAGAGCCAGTCGTGGCGCACGATCCGCACCGTACGGGGCGCCCCGGTGGGCGTAGCACCGGGGCACGGACGCTGTGCCGACCGCCGGTCGGCGGGGTGTCGTCGTTGTTCCAGGGTCGCCTACTCCCATGGGCGGGCGAGTATGTCTCCCGCAAGGCTCTGGGCGAGATCGGCGTCGCCGGCCTATCGATGGTTGGCAGATGCTACCGAGCAGCCTGCTCAGGTGCTCCCCCACCGTCCATCGGCACCTCATGGGTTCTTGAGGGACCCGCTGTCGGTACCCGAGGTGTGAACGCCTGCGCTCGTGCGGGCGCGATAGCGCCGGTCGCCGGGAAGCTGGCATCGGCAGGGATCGGGATTCCGCCATCCGTGGTCGCCGCGAGCCGTTCGGCCGGCCAGCATTGGAAGAGAAGGAGCTGGCGGTCGGGGCAGGACGCCGCATTCCATGAGCAGATCGCGCAGGTAGGTGGCGGTCCGCCGGTTCGGCACCTGCTGGATGGCCTCGTGGGTGAGGGCGATGTTGCCGGTGGCGAGGTCCCCTCAGCAGCGCGGGGACCTGCGGGTTGTTCAGCCAGACGAGGCGGCCCTTGGGTCGGTCCATCCCGACGAGCAGGTCGTGCGACGGGAGCAGGCGCGGGCCGGTGCGGGTGTCGGGGCCGCGATGCACAAGGCGAACCCGGGGCTGTTCTTCGACCTGGCCGACAGCGCATCCATGTACGGCTACCACTGCGACCGCGAGATGACCGAGCTGTGGGAGGACCGACACCCAGAGCCGGCCAGGGCGGAGACCACTTCGCCGCAGCCCCACCGCCCCCACCGGCCGGGCCGGGCATCCCGGAGGACTGAACCCCCGGACGGCCGGACTCGCCGGCTCGCCTCCCGGGAGAGGGCCGGCCCGCGTTCCGTGACGACGGGCGGCCGGTCGGAGCCCGAGCCCGCTTCCGCTCCGCCCGTGCGGGACGCCGGGCACCGCCCCACTCCGGGCGGCAGCGGCGCGAGGTCCTGGGACACCCTTCCGTCCCGGCTGTGATTCACGTCACTGCCGGTGGCCCGGTGCAGCACCCGGCCCCGTTCCGCCGTCATAGGGGCAGTGATCGGGACGGGACGAGGAGAGGAGGTCGGCGGGTGAGGTTTCGCAGGAGCGGTCCGGGCAACGGATTCACGGAGTTCGTCGCACAGCGGTCGGGAGCGTTGTTCCGCACCGCGTATGCGCTGACCGGTGACGTGCACGTGGCCGAGGATCTGGTGCAGGAGGCGCTGGAGCGGGCGTGCCGACGGTGGCGGAAGGTCGCGGTGGCGGACTCGCCGGAGGCGTACGTGCGCAAGGTGCTGGTCAACCTGGCCAACGACCGCTGGCGGCGGCTGTCGCGCCTGGGCGAGCGCCCCGGGCTGTCGGGGGTGCCCGAGACGGCCGACCCCCGGGACCGGTTCGGGCAGGTGGATCTGCGCGCGGAACTGATCGAGGCACTGCTCGGGCTGCCGATGGGCATGCGCAGCGTGGTGGTCCTGTACTACCTGCACGATCTGGACGCCCGGCAGGTCGCCGACGTCCTGGACATCTCTTCGAGTGCGGTGAGGTCCCAGCTCGCCCGCGGCCTGGCCAAGCTGCGCGATTCCGTATCGGGCGCCCGGGCGCCGCACACCCCGTCGGCCGCTTTCGGAGGTACGAAGTGAGGAACACGTCGTCCGGACCCGCCCCGTTCGAGCCGGGTCTCGAAGCCGAGCTGCGTGCCGCGGTGGCCTCCTTCGCCGACGGGCCGGCGGCGCCGGTCGTCGACGCGGCCGCGATCGAGCGAGTCGTCGGCCGCAGCCGCACCCGCCGGGCGCTCCTCGGCACCGCTGCGGCGTGCTGCGTGCTGGCATGCGCCACGGTGGGGTTCTTCGCGCTGAAGCCCGTGCCGCCCGCGCCCGGCGCCTCCCTGTCCCTGCCCCCATCGGCGAACGGGGCGTGCACCCCGCTCGCCACCGGCACCCCCAAGGGCGGAGGCGCCGATGCGACTCCGACACAGGAGCAGGAGCAGACCGCGGGAGCGGGCGTCGCGCTGCCGGACCTGGCCGGCATGCCGGTCGAACAGGCCGGAAGCCTGCTGCGCGGACTCGGACTGAGCTGCACGATCATGCGACACACGGACTGGAACGCTCCTGCCGGGCAGGTGATCAGCAGTGCCCCCCGGGGCGGCGCAGGACCGGTGGCACCGGGCTCGTCCGTCCTCCTGCTGGTCTCGACGGGCAAACCCGGCGGAACCTGAGCGACCGGGCCCTTCGGCCCGCGCACCGGCGGACGGCGCCCCGTCCTGCCGGGCAGGGGAGCCACCCGGAGCGGGGGAACGGCGGCTCCGGGTTGTCGGCCCATGTACCGAACGGGCCGGACTGCCCGGGTTCCTCGGCTGCGAGCAGCAGCGCGCCGCCCTTCGTCCGGTGCGGGCTGGGATCACCGGGAGACCTCCTCGCGGTCGGCGGCGGTGAGTTCGGCGCGCGGGGCGACCAGGCGCTCGCGCAGCTGAAGGTCCTCGGCGGCGAGCGGGTCGCCGGGCCGGTGGAGCCGGACGGGTGCGGGCCGCAGGGGAGGGTCGTCGTCGGCCTGGGCGGCGGCGGCTTCCTCGGCCTCGGCCAGTGCCCGGTGGACGGAGGCCACCGAGGGATTCTTCCCGGCGTTGTTGCCGGTCTTGATGACCGGCTTCCCGGCGATGTCCGGCACCGGGACGCCCTTGGCCTTGAGGGCGAGGGCGAAGGTCGGCATGTCGTCGTCGATGGCCTTGGGCCGGCCGCCGTGGTTGCCCTTGGCCGCGGCGGTCTGCCGGCCCTCCAGCGTCTTCTCCCGGATGTAGTTGCGCTCGATCCGGGCGGCGGCGGCCAGCACGGCGAAGAACATCGCGCCCGTCCCGTCCGAGAGATGTTCTACGAACGGAGATTCGGGCAAACCGGACACGGTCCGGGGGCCTTGCAGAACTCTCGCAACTGACCGTTTTTGAGACCGTGCAGACTCGGTAGGGCTTGGGATCGCAGGCCCGCGAGCGGCCGGTCGATCAGCGGGGCAGGATGCGCATTACTGCCTCGCGTTCGCCGCTGAGCCGCAGGCCTTGCTGTACTGCGGCGTTCAGATCGAGGTCGCCGAGCAGAGTCGCAGCCAGCAGGTGCGGCGGTCCGGTCAGGGACGCGGTGGGGTGGTCGACCCGGCCGGCGTGTGTGTGCACCGAGCCGTCCTTGACCTCGATGACCAGGTCCTCGCTGCCGTCGGCGTGCAGTTGCAGGGCGATTGCCGGCTGGTCGGGGCGGTGGTCGGTCAGTGCCCGGGCGGGCACGTCCAGCCAGTGGGTGCGGAAGGTGTCGTTGCCGCCCGGCTCACGCAACAGCGGCACGCCCCACCGGCTCAGCTCCTGCAGCACCGGCTCCAGCGCGCGGCCACGCTCGGTGAGGGAGAACAGGGTGGTGGCCACCGGCGGCGGCGCGGGCTCGCGGCGGACCAGGCCGGCTTCCTCGAGTTCGCGGAGCCGGTCGACCAGCAGGTTGCTGGCGATCCCGGGCAGCCCGTTGCGCAGGTCGGTGTGCCGGCAAGGACCCAGGGCGAGCAGTTCACGGACGATCAGCAGGGTCCATCGGTCGCCGATGGCGTCCAGTGCTTTCGCGATGCCGCAGTACTGCCCGTAGGTGCGCATGCCACCACCCTACCTCGTGGTGTTGAGATTCAAAACTCTCTTGTTGACTTTCTCAACAACGTCGGTCTAGCGTCACTGCCCATGACCTCCACCCTTTCCGTGCGTCGGCTGGCCTGGGCCGGCGTCGAGATCCGTCTCGGCGACACCCGCCTGCTGATCGACCCGCTCGAGAACGTCGCTCCGCTGGCGCCGGTGATGGGGCCGCCGCACCGGCCGGTCGACCCGGTCGATGCCCCGCCCGGCACCCACGCCCTCATCACCCACCTGCACCCCGACCACTACGACCACGACCTGATCGCCCGGATCGCGGCCACCGGCACGATCGGCTGCCACACCCCGAGCGCGGCGGCGCTGCACGAGGCGGGCATCACCCCCGTCGCCCAGGACCTGGGCCGGTCACGCCGCATCGGAGAGCTGACCGTCACCCCGGTGACCTCGCTGGACTGGCGCGGCAACGACTGTGACCAGGTCGCCTGGGTCGTCGAAGGCGCCGGCCGGCGGGTCATCCACTGCGGCGACACCCAGTGGCACGGCAGCTGGTGGCAGATCGCCCGCGACCACGGCCCGTTCGACGTCGCGTTCGTCCCGGTCAACGGCGTCATCGCCCACTTCGAGGGCTACGCGGCCAACGTCCCGGCGACCATGACCCCCGAGCAGGGCGTCGAGGCCGCCGTCGCACTCGGCGCCGGCACCGTCTGCGCCATGCACTACGGCCTGTTCCACAACCCGCCCTTCTACACCGAACAACCCGACATCGAGCAGCGCTTCCAGCACGCCGCCGACGAGCGCGGCATCACCGCGGCCATCGTCGCCGACGGCCAGTCCGTCCTCTGACCATCAGAAACAAGGAGCAGCACATGAAGATCGTCCTGTTCGGTGCCAGCGGCAACATCGGCCGGCCCACCACCGAGGAACTACTGCGTCGCGGCCACACCGTCACCGCGGTCACCCGAGCCGGCCACATCGACGGGCTCGAGCACAAGGCCCTGACCGTGACCACCGGTGACGTCACGGACGCCGCCGCGGTCGCCGGCCTCGCCGCCTCCCACGACGCCGTACTGTCGGCCGTCGGCCCCCGGATCGGCCAGGAGAACGACCGCGCCACGATCCTCGGTGCCGCCCGTGCGCTGATCGACGGACTCCGCCGAGCCGGCGTCACCCGCCTGGTCACCGTCGGCGGTGCCGGTAGCCTCCGCACGCCGACCGGCGCCCGGGTCATGGACGACCCGGACTTCCCCGCGCTGTGGAAGGCCAACGCCGAGGCCCAGTCCGAAGCACTCGACCTCTACCGCGGCGTGCACGACCTCGACTGGACGTACGTGTCGCCCGCCGCAGTCATCGGAGCGGGCGAGCGGACCGGGGCCTACCGCAGCGCCGGGGACACCCTGCTCACCGACGACGACGGCAACAGCCGCATCTCGTACGCCGACTACGCGATCGCCTTGGCCGACACGATCGAGAGCGGCACCGCGATCCGCCGCCGCATCACCGTGGCGTACTGAGCCATGAGCAACGACGCCGCCGGCCGGCAGACCCGATTCATCGTCCTGCTCGCAGCGCTCGTGGCCCTGGGACCACTGTCCATCGACGGCTACCTGCCCGGACTGCCGGACCTCGCCGACGACCTGCGCGCCGGCGCCGCGGCCACCCAGCTCACCATCACCGCCTGCCTGGCCGGGCTGGCCGTCGGGCAGCTGATCGCCGGGCCGCTGAGCGACACCTACGGCCGGCGGCGTCCGTTGCTGGCGGGCCTCGCCCTCTACACGATCGCCAGCGCGCTCTGCGCGGTGGCGCCCGACGTCCGGACCTTCGTCGGCCTGCGCCTGGTCCAGGGCATCGGCGGGGCGTTCGGCATCGTCATCGCCAACGCCATGGTCCGCGACCGCACCTCCGGAACCCGCACCGCACGTCTCTTCTCCGCACTGACCTTGATCACCGGCCTGGCGCCGGTGTTCGCGCCGGTCCTCGGCGGCCAGCTACTGCGCGTCACGGCCTGGCCTGGAATCTTCGTGGCCCTGGCCGTACTCGGCGCCGTGATGCTGGCGGCCTCCGCTGCAGGACTGCCGGAGACCCGGTCCTCCGCGGCACGCCAGCCGCTGCCGGCTGTCGTCGGGCAACTGCTCGGCGACCGGGTCTTCACCGGGTACGTCCTGGCCAACGGCCTGGTCTTCGCGGCGATGTTCGCCTACATCTCCGGCTCGCCGTTCGTCCTGCAGGAAATCCACGGCCTGTCACCGCAGCAGTACAGCGCCGTGTTCGCCGTCAACGCCACCGGACTCATTGCGGCCGCCCGGATCAGCGGCCGGCTGGTGGCCCGGGCCGGCGCCCGCGTGCTGCTGCTCGCCGGTCTGCTGGGCGCGACAGCCGGTGGCACCACGGTCCTGGGCGCCGTGCTGACACGGGCACCCCTGCCCGCACTCCTGATCGGCCTGTTCGTCCTGGTCTCCAGCGTGGGCCTCGTCATGCCGAACGCCGCGGCCCAGGCCCTGGCCGACCACGGCGGACACGCCGGGTCGGCCGCCGCTCTGCTCGGCTTCGGCCAGTTCATGATCGGCGGGGCACTTGCTCCGCTGGCCGGCGCGGGTGGCGCCACCGACGCCCTGCCGATGGGAATCATCGTCGCCGTGCTGCCGGCACTCGCTCTGCTCACACTCGGCGTCCTCACCCGGTCGGTGCCCGGTGAGCGCACTCGCAGGCCGGCCCGCCAAGGACCTGCCGGGCACCGGCGACCGCGCCGGCACATCGATCGCGGACGCGGCAAGGTCCACTAATGCTGGATTCCTCAAATCATGGGTATAGATAGCTTGTTGGGAAGTTCGGAGTGGGGGTGGGGTATGCCGCCGTTGTTGCGTGCGAGGGCTCCTGCGGGGCCGGATGAGGAGCGGGTGGTCGCAAGGCCGGCGGGTGCTCGGAAGGCCCCGGCCGACCTGGTGCTGCGCGCGCGGATTGTCGAGGCGAGCTGGAAGGGTCTGCGGGTGGCGGTGATAGCCGCGGAGCTGGGATGCAGTGCGAAGACCGTCCGGTGGTGGTTGCACCGGTTCAACGCGTTGGGTGTGGAGGGGTTGGAGGATCGGCCGATCAGTGGCCGGCCGCGGCGGTTGGGCGAGTGGGAGCGTTCCAGGATCATCGCTCTGGTGAAGCAGTCCCCGCCGGGACGCCTGGTCGTCCAGGCGGGTGGCGACCTGGAGGCGGCGGACGAGGCGGGGCCGCCGGAGTGGACCCTGGACGCGCTCGCCGACCAGGCACGGCGGGAAGGGATCGAGGTGGGACGTTCCCAGGTCCGCAGGATCCTGCTCGCCGAGGGTGTGCGGTGGCGCCGTACCCGGTCCTGGACGCGTTCGAAGGATCCCGACTTCGAGGGAAAAGGACGCGGATCGTCGGTCTGTACACCTGTCCGCCCGACGGTGCGACGGTCGTGTGCGCCGACGAGTTGGGGCCGGTGATCCCGCGCACCTTTCCCCCGGCGCCGGGCTGGTCGCCGGACGGACACCGCATCAAGGCGGAGCTGGACTACTCCCGCGGCCCGGAGAAGACCTGGGTCTACGGAGGCCTGCGGGTCGCCGACGGCCAGCAGGTCACCATGACCGCCTCCTCCCGCAACAGCGTCTTCTACCAGCGGTTCCTCGCACTGCTCGAGGACGCGAATCCCACGGGCGACATCTACGTGGTGACCGACAACCTGTCGTCCCACAACAGCCTGTCCACCCGGACCTGGCTCGAGGACCACCCCCGGATCCGACATGTCTTCATCCCGGTCGGCGCGTGCTGGCTGAACCTGCAGGAGGGCTGGTGGCGCATCTTCCGCAAGGCCGCCCTCGCCGGCCAGTCCTTCGCCGGCCCCGACGAGATCACCCGGGCCACCCGAATCGCAACCACCCAGCTCAACGCACGTGCCAAGCCCTGGATCCGGGGCAGACCACCCCCACCAACCCGACAACCCCGACGTCGTTACATCTGCTGCCTTTGAGGAATCCAGCACTAGCCGGTGCGATTCGCAGCCGCCCAACGTCCCATCAGCGTCGTTCTACCCCGCCCGGTGCCGGGGCCGGGCGGCTGCGGGGGCGGTGGCGAGGAGCGCCCGAGTGCGCCGCCGGAGGTCCTCGTCCTGGCCGATGATGCTGTCTTCGGTGCCGGAGCGGACGGTGCGGGTGTCGCCGTGCGCGAGGACGGCGAGGCGGGCGACCTGGTCGTCGGTCAGGACTGCGATGCCGAGCGCGTCCAGAGCGTCGCAGGCTCCCCGGGGGTCGGCGTCCGTCTCGGCGGCCCGCAGTGCGGCGTCGGCGAGCGCGGGCCGGTCGAGGGAACCGGCTTCCGCGACCGTCAGCAGGGCCAGCACGGCAGCCGGCGCCGACCGCGGATCGGCAAGGGCCGCTTCCAGACGAGGTGCAAGTGGTCGCCCCGCCGGGCCGAGGAGTCCCGCGACACGGGCAGCCCGTGCGATCGACCACTGCGACCAGCGGTTGCGTGCGGCGCGGCGGAACACGCAGTCCAGGACCGTGACCGCCTCGTGCGCGTCGCCGGTGATGCGCCACAGGGCCTCGGCGAGGGCGGTGTCCGTGTCCAGTGCGAAGGCGGTGTCGGCGCCGGGGCCGGCGAGTGCCGCGCGCAGCTCGGGCACCAGTGCCATCGCGAGGGGACCGAGTTGCCCCGCGGCGGCGGCGGCCTGCCTCGGGCGGAAGTCGCCCTCCCGGAGTGCGGGGCCGAGGAGGTGCAACAGGGGCGCGGTGTCGCCGGTGAGGTCGTTCAGGGCTTTCGCGGCGGCCAGGGAGCCGGTGTCGGCTGCGGCTTGCAGGGCCGCTGCGGCGCGGGCCCGCTGGTCCGGTGTGCCGGCGCGGGCGACGGCGGCGAGGGCCGGGGCCGCCGGGTCGGGCTTGTGCGGGAGCAGTGCGCACAGCTCGGGCAGGGCCTCTGTCGCCGCGTTGCCCCAGCCGGTCAGGAGGTTCGTCAGCTGCCGGGGTTCGTTGCCGCCGAGGTCCTGGGGCCGGGAGAGCCGGGCGCGGACCGCCGTGAGCAGGCGGGGGTCGTAGGGGAAGGGGTCGTGGGGGCTGCGCAGTCCGGTGGCCGCGTCCAGGGCCCGGGGGCGCCGTGCGAGGCCCGCGGCCACAAGGGGCGTCGCCAGGGCCGGTGCGACGAGGACCAGGGCGGCCAGGGCGCGGTCCGCGACGTCGTCGTCCTCCTCGTCCGGGGCCCGTCCCGCCACAGCGAGCAGGACGTCCGCCGCCGGCCCGGCGGCCGGGCCCAGGCGGCCCAGCAGCGAGGACAGGGCGAGCACCGACGCCTCGTCGACACCCGCCGCACGCAGGGCCGGCACCAGGCGCAGCGGGGCGCTGCGGGAGATCATGCACGCGCGGTCGGCCGCCCGGATGCCCTCCGCCCGGACCTCGGCCCGCTCGTCGCGCAACGCCGACACGACCAGGGCGAGAGCCGCCTCGCGTTCGGCCGGGTGGTTGCGCTCCAACAGGGCCTCGACGACGGCGGCCAGCGGCTCGGTGCGGTCGATGTCGAACACCGAGCGCAGCGGGTCGGCGGGCAGCAGCGACAGCATCGCGGCGTGCAGGGCTGCGCTCCACGGTGCGCCCGCGTCCAGGTGGGCGACGACGGCGGCCAGGCGCACCTCGGCGGGCCGCGAACAGTCCAGGGCGGTGGCTGCGAGGGCGGCGCCGGCCGCGGGGTCGATCCGGGCGATCGCGGACAGGACTTCCGCCCGGACCGCGGCCTCGGGCTCCTCCTCCCAACACGCGTGAAGAGCGGGCAACGCGATGCGCGCACGGGTGCACGACACACTCCACGCGGCGGCCCGCCGCACGTCCGTCCCGGCTGCCTCCAGCAGCGGCAGGAGCAGCGGGAGCCGGGCGGCCACGGCCGCGCGGACCGTGCCGGGCTCCACCCCGTGCTCGTCCTCGCTCGCGGCCATGCCGCCCAGCAGTCGCAGGACGTCCGCCGAACGGTGGCCGGCGGCCGCGAGGCCCGCCAGGAACGGGACCGTCACCGCGCTGGCGTCGTAGACCGTCCCCTGGTGCAGCACGCTCCCGTACAACTCCGACAGCGCCTCCCGCGCCGCGCCCGCATCCGCACCCGCGAGCGTGCGCAGCATGTCGGGCAGGTCCTCCGCACTGCCGTACGCATGCGAGTGGGAGGACCAGGAGAGAGCGTCCAGGCCGTCGAGCGGATGTACGAGGTCCATACCGGACATGGTGGCAGTCCCCACCGACACATCCTGGGGCCCCGACCGGAGGGGACGGCCGGCGAACAGCCCGACGCAGGCGAGCACCCGACGGCACGCGACCGGGCAGGAGCGGCGCGGTCGACACGAGCCCGCACCCGGCAACGAGCCTCCGGGCCGTCAGTGTCTGCCGCAGTAGCCGGGTTCAGCAGCACACTACTGAGCGTTCGGCCTCTTTCCGCGCCCTGCCCGGCGGGGCTGTGATGGCCGACCCCGTGAGCTCCCGCGCCGGTGTGCCGACCGGGAGCAGCGCGGTCGGTGGCACCCCGTGGGTGAGGATGCGGTCGGCGTCCCGGGTGTGCTGTGTGTGGGCGTCCAGCACGCCCGGGAACGCGGTGCGGGTGCCGGTTCGGCGGCGTACCGCCTCGACCCATTCCCCCGCCAGCGTCACGCCGGCGTGGGCGAGGCAGTCCCCGTCGGGCCACGTCGGATCCATCGCGGCGCCGCGGGCGTCGACGCACCACGCATGGTGCACGACCTCCCTGGCGCGCAGGGCGAACCCTTCGGCGTAGGCGAGTGAGCCCGCGGACGCCCGGGCGACGCGCAGGGCGTTGCGGAAGGGCTTGCCCCCGGTGCTGCGCCGCGGCATGCCTGTGGGCCAGGGCGCGGGTGTGTGGAGCCGGCCCTGCGCGAGGACGACGGCTTCGGGGCACAGGCCTTCGTCGGCGCGCAGGACCCGGAGGTGGATCAGGTCGTTGAGCGGGTCGGTTGGGGGCACGTGCTCGGCGTGCGCGGCTGGGGCGGGCGGTGCGAGCGGTCGGGACCACCGGGGTGAGAACGGCCCCGGGGAGCGTGCGCGGTGGACCGCGGCCGGGATGCGCCTCGGCCGTCGGCCTTCCTGCCGGTCGTGACGTGCGGCCTCGAGCGGGCCGCGACCGGCGGCACGGGCAACGACCGGGGGCGGCGGCGTGTTCGCGGCCTTCGCCCGCGTGTGCGCACCCGCCCGGCCGGTCGCTCCCCGTGGCGACCGGCGCGTGCCGGTGCGTGCGGGGTCGTTCGGCGGGTCACAGGAGGTCGGCCGAGGGGTGGCGGTGCAGGGCGTACCAGAGGATGGGCGGGGCGGGTGGCGGGTGCGGGGTGGGCGGTGGCGGCGGCGAGGCCGCGCAGCAGGGCGGGGTCGGGTTGGGGGATCTCGCCGTGGTCCTCGTCGTCGGCGGTGACGGGGAGTTGGTGGATGACGGCGGCGATGCGCGGTGGCAGGTGGACGTCGAGGCCTTCGTGGCAGCGGGCGATGATGTCGTCGCGTACGTGGGCGGGCAGGAGGCTGGCGCCCAGGACGGCGCCGGCGGTGGCGGGTCGGGGGTTCGCGGCCAGGGACTCGGCCTGCTCGCGCCACCAGTCGGCGTCCCGGATCTCGCCGCGGCTGCGGTGCAGCAGGTTGAGGCAGCTGGCGGCGGTGTCACTGCCGGCACCGGCGGCGAACTCCCACCAGAACCGGGCCGCCTCCCGGCGCCCGGTCACCTGCAGGAGGGCACCGCCGACATGCTCACCGCCGTCCCGGCCGGTGCCGCCCGTCTCGAGGACCTCGTACAGCGCCGGCCGTCCGCGCCCGTCTGGCACCCACTCAGCAGCAGCGGGCGGACAGTGCTGGAGACCTGGCCGGTGCCTGGTTCTTGAAATCGCGTGCACCCGCCCCGGGACCCGGGGCCCGTCACGTGCTGGTGGTCACCGTCGTGCCCGGAGCGGACACTTCTTCGGCTGACCTGTCGCGGAGGGCAGGACACGAACCCCGTCTCCAGACCGATCGCAGGAGGAGAGAGTCCAGAAGGGCGGCTCGTCAGCAGCCCACGGGGCGTAGGGCGGACGCGATGACTTCGGCACGCTGCGGTGTCAGATAGAAGTGGTGGCCGGGAAACATCACAACCTTGCTGGTGGTAGCGAGTTCGCTCCAGGGTTCGGCCTCAGCAGGCCCGCATGCCGGGGTCGAGGTCACCGAGGTACACATCCACGGGGGTTGACTCGAGCTTCCCTCGGTGCGTGTGGCGGTACTCGGCCACCAGATCGGAGTCGGCCTTGAAGGTAGGGGCCAAGAGCTCCAGGAAACCTGGAGCGTCAAGAATTTTGATGTCGGTGCCGCCCAGTCGGCGGAGCTCCGCCATCGCGGACGGCAGCCCGTCGAGACGGGGGAAGGTTCCAGCGACCTTGTGGGGTGCTCCCATTGCGGAGACCACCAGCCGGTTCGCAGGAGCGTTGGCGGCTTCCAGGCGGCGCGCCACCTCGTAGGCGACGAGGGCACCCATACTGTGCCCGAAGAGGATCACCCGGGATGCCCGGACCTGGCATACCTCGTCGGCCAGCTCGTCTGCCAGGTGGCCGATCCCGACGGAGGAGGGTTCGCCGAATCGATCCTCACGGCCCGGGTACTGAGCGGCGCGGACCTCGACATGGGACGGCGTGTCCTCGGCCCAGGAACTGAAGAAGCTGGCCGCGCCGCCTGCGTGCGGAAAGCAGAACAGTACCGTGTCGGCTCCGGGCCGGGGCATCTGGGTACGGAAGGCGCCGATGGCGGTCGCACCGAACTCCGCCATCAGGCGATCACCCGGTCACACTGTGCGGCGAGGGCGAAAGCCCAGGCACACCAAGACGCTTCGTGTATTGCAGAACGTGCCATTTTCTACTCCTTGTAAATTCTGCCAAGCGCATACGGCTGCGCCGCCCGACCGTGGAAGGCTGCCGTCCGCTGTCACAGCAGCTGTGACGGAAAGGTGCGCAGCTTCCGAACGTCCTTGGTGAGCAGCAGTGGTAGGCAGGAGAGGATGCCGATTCCGGCGATCAGCCACAGGGTCGGCCGGGTGCCGATGGTCGAGCCGAGGTAGCCGCCGGCCATCGCTCCGATCGGGAGGGTTCCCCAGACGGCGAAGCGGATGGAGGCGTTCATCCGGGCCTGCATGCCGGTGGGGGTGATGGCCTGGCGCAGGCTGACCTGTCCGATGTTGTAGACGGTGATGCCGCAGGCCATGACGCCGGTGGTGACGATCAGGGTGGGAACGGCCCGGGTGGGCGTGGCTGTCGCCAGGATGATCACGGCGATTCCCGACATGGATTTGGCGGCGATGAGGACTCGGCCGAGGCCGGCGAGCCCGATGAGTCGGCCGGTGAGCGTTGCGCCGAGCAGTGCGCCGCAGTTGCCGACGGTCAGCGTGAGGCCGAGTGCTCCCGGTGAGAGGGCGAGGTCGCGCAGGGCGTACGCGGTCAGCACCGCTCCGAGTGCGCCGCTCAGGCCCACGAGGTTGCTGATTCCCGTCGCGAGGGCGAGGGACCGCAGCGTCCTGTGGTGGAAGACGAACTGGAGCCCTTCCCTGATCTGTGTACGCATTCTGGTCCTCTCCCGGGGCTCGGATGCCTCCACTCGCGGCAGCCGGACGAAGCCCAGGAGGAGTGCGGACACCAGGTAGCTCACCGAGTTGATCACGAGGATCAGTGGTGCGGTGATCGCCTGCAGCAGGAGGCCGCCGAGGCTGGGACCGGCGAGTTCGGCCGCCGAGCGGGAGAACTCCAGCCTGCTGTTGCCGGCCGGGGTCTGCTCCCGCGAGACGACGGTCGGCAGGAACGCCTGGTCGGCGATGTCGAAGAACACCGTGCACAGGCCGATGGCGAATCCGACCGCGCAGAGCAGGGGCACGCTCAGCTGTCCCGTCAGGTGGCCGATCGGCAGCAGTGTGATGGCCACGGCCCGGCCGATGTCGGCCGTGACCATCACACGCCTTCGGTCCCACCGGTCGAGCAGAGCGCCGGCCGGGAGGCCGACCAGGAGGAACGGCAGGGTCTCGAACGCCGATATGAGGCCGAGTTGGCCGGTCGACGCCGAAAGGGCCGTCAGTGCGAGGACGGGGATGACGAAGAACGTGATCTGGGTCCCGAACTGGCTGACAGTGTGAGCCGACCACAAGGCCCGGAAGTTGTGCTGCTGCCATACGCCGACGGGCCGGTCGACGGCTGTTACCGGGTTGGTCTTGGGGTCGACTTTCACGGCTCCTCGTTCCTGGTCGGTGATCGTGGTGGATCTGCTACTGAGCTGCGGCCAGGTGTTCGCGCAGCGATCGAGGCCGCATGTCGGTCCATTCGGCCTCGATCCGCTCCAGGCACTCCTCGCGGGTTCCGGTGAAACCGGTGCTGGACCACCCGGCGGGCGGGCGGGTGTCGGCCCGCCAAACGGAGTACTGCTCCTCGGTGTTGTGCACCACCGTGTAGTTCGTGATCATATCGGTCGGTCTTCCTTCGTGATGGATGTGGTGGCGGCCCCGGTCGCGTAGTCGGCGAGCGGGAGAGTGAGACCGAGCGACATGCGCTCGAGTACCGTGCGCACGCGGGCCAGCAGCGCCAGGGCGCGAGCGTCCGAGAGGGCAGCGGTGTCATGGCTCAGCTTGAGCAGCATGGAGGAGTCGGGCCACACGGTGAGCCGTGCGACGGAGTCTCCGCGGGATCCGTTGCTCACCGGGTTCCACCCCGCGAGCCGGCCCTGGAGTCCCGCTCCGAACGGGAAGTTCTGCACGATCACTTCCGTGTCGTACAGCGATCCCGGCTCGGTGCCGACCCACCGGTGCAGGTCGATCAGGGAGACGTGTCCATGGGCCGACACCTCCGCGTGCTCGGACTGCAGTTGGCGAAGCCGGTCCAGGCACGACGTTTCGTCGGGAATGTCGGCCCACATGGGGAGCCTGCTGCCGAGGCTTCCCACAACGTCGTCGAGGGCTGGATCCGACCGTCCGGAGACGACGGTGCCGAAGACAACGCAGTCGCTCTCCAGCATCCGGCCCAGCGCCAGCGCGTAGGCCCCGAGCACCAGGGTGTGCAGGGTAAGCCCGTGGCGCCGACCGGCCTCGACGAGGGCAGCGGTCCGGTCGGAGCCCAGCCAGACTCGTTGGTGCGCGTAGCCGTCGGGCTCGTCTGCTCCCGACGGCAGCGCCACCAGGCCCCGGCTCCCGGGGCGGACCCGGTTTTTCCAGAAGGTGTCGGTCTGCGTCTGCGACGGGTGGGAGGTCCCACCCGCGGCTCCGGCGGTCGGACGCGCCGGGAGCTGCCAGGGGCGGCCCTCACGGATCGCGTCGTGGACCGTGAAGAGGTCTGCGAGGATGTGTGGGAACGACCATCCGTCGACGACAAGGTACGAGAAGGTCCACAACAGATAGGCCGGTCCCGGGCCGAGGTCGAGGACGTGGAGCCGTACCTGGCACGGGTCCTCAGGGGCGACGGGCTCGTGCTTGATCCGGGTCAGCAGTTCACCCAGGCGGGCCTGGGCTGCTGTGGTGTCGAGTTCCCGCAGGTCGTGCCGTTCGACCGGAACCCGCACGTTGCGGTGGACGACCTGCAACGCGGTGTCGCCGTCGCGGTGCAGGGATGTACGAAGGGCCGGGTGGTGCTCGGCCACCGCCTGCCAGGCCAGCACCAGGGCGTCCGCGTCCGTGCCGGTCAGGTCGAAGGCCTCGTGGACCCGGAACAAGCCGGACCGGGGTGCCACTCTCAGACGATCGAGGCCCCATTCCTGCAGGGGCCCGGCTGGCTGGACCTCCTCCGCGTCGACGAACCGGGCCAGCAGCCGGACCGCCTCGGCCTCCGAGAGGTCCAGCGCGGATACGAGCGTTTCCGGGCTGGACCGGGTCAGGGGCGTCGCCCTGCTGTCCTGAACGCGCTCGGCCGGCGTCGTGTGCTCGACCAAGGCAGCGAGGGTCTGGTGGCGGAACAGGTCGACCACCGCGATGTCCAGTCCCAGTTCCCGGGCTGCCGACACCACCCTGATGGCGAGGATGGAGTCGCCGCCGAGGGCGAAGAAGTTGTCGTCGGGAGCGACATCGGGCAGACCCAGCACCTCTGCCCAGATCCGTTGGAGGTCGCCCCGCGTCCCGTGGCCGGTGACCTGCGACCGGGTGCGGTCACGATCCGTCGCAGCGCGGGTCAGCGGAGGAAGCCCGGACGGGTCCAGCTTGCCGCCCGGTGTCCGCGGCAGCTTCGGCACGATCACGAGGTGCGCGGGAACCATGTAGGTGGGAACCAGCTCCGCGAGGTGTGCTCGCACCTCTGCAGAGGTGACGGACTGCGGGCCGGCCGCCGGCTCGATGTAGGCGGCGATCTCGGTACTTCCCGCCCCTGGCCACCGTGTCCGCGACGCCGGGGTGGCTGCGGATCAACGCCTCCACCTCGCGCAGGCCGACCCGCTGGCCGCGGACCTTCACCACGTCGTCGACCCGTCCGAGGAACCTGAGGTGCCCGTCCGGGCCGATGCGGCCGCGGTCTCCGGTGCGGTACATCCGCTGTCCCGGTACCGGGGAGAAGGGGTCGGGCAGGAAACGGTCGGCCGTCTCCCGGGGGCGATTGTGGTACCCACGGGCCACGCAGGGCCCCGCGAGGTACAGCTCGCCCGCGAAGCCTGCCTCGATCGGCTTGGACTCGGCGGCGAGCACATAGAGGCGGGTGTCCAGCATCGGAGCCCCGATGGGCAGTACGTCGCCGCCCGCGTCCTTGACGGACACCGCCCGGGAGGGCCAGGTCATCGACGTGATGGTCGTCTCGGTCTGGCCGTAGGCGTTGAGGACCTCGACGCCCGTGAGCCGCAGCCAGGCGTCGAGGTCGGCGCGATGGCCAGCCTCGCTGCCGATGACCACGGTTCGGAGCGACGCCGGCAGCTGCCGCGGCGTGCGACGCAGATCGCGGACCCATTCCGCCCAGTACGAGCTCGGCAGATTGAGCAGGGTCACCCCGTACTCGGCCACCACCGTCTCGAGGTCCGCCGGGGGGACGGCGTTGTTGCCGATGAGCACGACGGCGCCGCCGACGCCGCCGACGCACCACAGCGGAACCACCTCTTCGAATGCGACATCGAAGGACAGTGCGGCGAACTGCAAGGACACGTCCGACGCGGTCAGGTCGACACCTGCGGTGAACAGGCCGGCGTGGTGCGCGAGCGCGTCGTGCCCCACCGCGACCGGCTTGGGGGGTCCCCGTGGAACCGGACGTGAACATGGGACGGTCGGCGTCGGTCATCGGGTCTCCTCCGTCAGGTAGCCCGCGAGGTCGGCGACGGTCAGGCCCTGCCGCCAGGCCACCCTGCGCCGACGCCGCCTCGACGAACAGGCCCCGCGCCTGCGCGAACAGGCCCGCGAACTGCTCGAGGGCATCACCCCCCCCCGCCCGGCCGCCGCCGGGCCGGACCCACTGGAGACGATGGACGGCGAGCAGCTCACCCTGGTCGTCCGGCACGCCCGCGCCGCCCGCGAACACCTCGACGCCCTCCACCACCTCATCCGCACCGAACACCCCAGCGCCCCGCACAACACCCTCGGCACCGAACACGACCCGGCCCGCGCCCGGGCCGCCGGTGGCAGCACCCACCCGTCCTGCCCAGCGAGGCTGGAGGAGGCCGAGCGCCGGGCCCGGACAACAACCCGCCCCTGCCGCACTCGTCGACCTCTTCCTCAAACCCGCCGCCCCGAACCCGGCCGCGGCCACAGCCGCCGGCGCGGTCCCCGAGGACGACGATCAGCCCGACCACGACGACGACCCCCTGGATCGGCCTCCTCCACCCGATCCACATCCCCGACCACGACGAACTCCGCCTCGCCGCCACCGCCCGGCAAGCCCCGAACCGCACCGACGGCCGGAGCGACGGCGCGGCCCGCTCCAGGGCGCAGCAGGCAGGCACCGGCGGCGGGGCCCCGGCCGGCGCGCCGGAACAGGCACTCGCCGCGCTGCCCCCGGACACCCGCCCCCGGCCCGGCACCACCCCCTACGACAACCCCCTCCCCTCCCACCGCCGCACCACCCGAACCACGGGAAGGACGACACCCGCACCGGCGGACCGAACCCCGACCGACAGGTCACGCGCGCCACCGTCCCGCTGCCCGGCACGCACCTCACGGTCACCCGTGTTCACCTGCCCGCCGTCGTGCGGGCCACGTTCTCCGGGGGCGAGGCGAGCGCCGACCCCGACAGCCCGGGAGGCACGGTCTACGCCGACGCCTCCGGCGGAGCCCTGGAAGTCACGGTGGTTGCGGCCGACCGCGGCGACCTGTGCGTTCGCCGAGGACCGGTGGTTGCGGCCGGGGTCGGCGATGCTGCGCTCGTGCACGGGGATCAGGGGCCCGTCCACGGTCCACGGATGCTCCACGCCCGCCACCGGGCGTGGAGCATCCGTACGGGCCGCGAGCGGGCCGGGGTGTTGGACGGTGCGGCTCACGCCGCCGTCCGGGATCCCGGACGGCGGCGTGAGCCGGCGTGTCGTGAGGTCGCTCCGGTGGTGGCCGGCGCGGAGGGGGGTCCGGCCCTGGCGGCGGCAGGCGCCACGGCCTGCCGCCGCCGGTGCCGCCCGGCTCCGGCACCACTCGCACGGGAGTCTCCAACCGCCGCGTCCGCGGCCCCGTGGGCTCTTTGTTCGGACCGGCTGGGCCCGAAGCACCCCGCCCGTACCGGAGAACCGTCCTGCGTGCGACCTTGCGGCACGGGCCTCGGCGGGCTCTGCGCCGTTGCGTCGAGCGGAGCACCGGGCTGGTCCGGGACGAGGGCCCGGGCCCGGTGCGCCTGGCGCGCCTGGCGCGCCTGCGGGGACGGTGTCAGAGTCGCGCCGGTGCTTCCAGGCCCAGCAGTTCCATGCCGAGTTGCAGGGTGTCGCCGGTCAGCGCGCACAGCAGCAGCCGGTTCTCCATCACCTGTCGGTCGCCGGCCTTGAGGACCGGGCAGTGCTCGTAGAAGGAAGTGAAGGCCGAAGCGAGGTCGAAGAGGTAGGCGCCCAGGCGGTGGGGTTCGAAAGCGGCCGAGGCGGCGCGGACGGCGTCGCCGAAGGCGTCGAGTGCGAGGCCGAGTGCCCGTTCGGTGGGTTCGAGCGCGAGGGTTCGGTGGGCCTGCGGTGTGACGTCCTGTGGTGCCCGGCGCAGCACCGAGCGGATTCGTGCGTGGGCGTACTGCAGGTAGACGCCGGTGTCGCCGTTGAGCGAGACCATGCGGTCGACGTCGAACAGGTAGTCGCGGCTGCGGGAGGTCGAGAGGTCGGCGTACTTCACCGCGCCGATGCCGACCTGTGCGGCCCGCGAGGCCAGTTCGTCCGGTGGGAGGTCGGGGTTCTTCTCGGAGACGACGGCAGCGGCCCGGTCGACCGCCTGGTCGAGGAGGTCCATCAGGCGGACGGTCTCGCCGGAGCGGGTCTTGAACGGCTTGCCGTCCTTGCCCAGTACGGTGCCGAAGGGCAGGTGGAGCACCTGGAGGGTGTCGTCGATCCACCCCGCCCGGCGCGCGGTCTCGAAGACCATCCTGAAGTGCAGGGACTGTCGGCTGTCGACCACGTAGAGGATCCGGTCCGCGCCGAGGACGTCGCGGCGGTGGCGGATCGCGGCCAGGTCGGTGGTGGCGTATCCGAACCCGCCGTCGCTCTTGCGGACGATCAGCGGAACGGGTTGTCCGTCCGTCCCCTTGATGTCGTCGAAGAAGACGCACAGCGCGCCGTCGGAGCGTATGGCGACTTCGGACCTCTCCAGGTCGGCGCAGACATCGGCGAGCATGTCGTTGTAGAAGCTCTCGCCGACGGCGTCCGTGTCCCGGAGCCGAACGCCGAGCCGGTCGTAGACGGCGTCGAAGTAGACCTTCGACTCGTCGACGATCCGTCGCCAGGTGTCGACCGTCTCCTTGTCGCCGGCCTGCAGCGCGACCACGCGGGTGCGGGCGCGGTCGGCGAAGGCGGGGTCGCCGTCGAACTCCGCACGGGCGGCCCGGTAGAGGCTGTTGAGCCTGGACATGGACGGTCCGGCGCCCGTGTCCTGCTCGCGGTGCGTGTCGGTGCCTGGGTGCTCGGCAAGGTACTGGATCAGCATCCCGAACTGCGTTCCCCAGTCGCCGATGTGGTTCTGGCGAAGGACCCTCTCGCCGCCGAACTCGAGGATTCGTACCAGGGCGTCGCCGATGACCGTGGAACGCAGGTGGCCGACGTGCATCTCCTTGGCGACGTTCGGCTGGCTGTAGTCGATGACAGTGGTCCCGGGTGCCTCTGCGAAAGGCACCCCCAGGCGGCCGTCGGCCAGGCGTTCGCAAGCCCGGTCGAGGATCGCCGAGGAGGAGACGGTGAGGTTGATGAAGCCGGGCCCGGAGACCTCGCAGCCTGTGATCAGGTCATCCAGCGCAATGTGCTCCGCCACCTTCCCGGCCAACTCCCGGGGATCGCTCCGAAGTTTCTTCGCGAGGCCGAGAATTCCGTTCGCCTGAAAGTCGTCGCGGTCGCTCCGGCGCAGCTGCGGATCGATTTCGCCGATTTCTGGTGCGGCTTTTGCGATCGCTTCGGCAACGCATTTCTTGACAGCTTCGGAGAGCGGGGTGACGGGAGCCATGGACTGGTGGCCTCATTTTCCTGGAAGGGCTGGACAGCGCGCTCCGGGCCGGAGCGCGCGGTCGATGGATTGTGGCAGGGCGACGGTTCGGGAGCTACCGGGTTTCGGTTCTCTTCGTCCGGGCCGGGACCGGACGGGTCTCAGGATTTCAGCGAGAAGTCGATGAGCCGGCGGTCGACGGCGATGACGGCGGCCTGGAAGCGGCTCGTCGCGCCGAGGTCCTGCATGACGGTCGCGAGGTGGCGGCGAAAGGTCCGGGTGGAGATTCCCAGGCGCCGGGACGCGGTCTCGTCGGTGAGGCCGAGGGCCAGGGAGTGCAGCACCGCGCGTTTGACCTCGTCCGCCACCTCGCCGGCCGGCGCGTGGTCGGGGCGGAAGGGGGTGGCGGCGTCCCAGAGTCGCTGGAAGAGATCGCAGGAGAAGCCGACCATGCTCGGGGTCCGGACCACGGCGGCCGCGGGCGGAGCGGTGCACCCGTCGGCGGGCGCACCGCCGCCGGTGGGGCCGGTGCCGTGCGGGATCACGCAGAGCCGGCGATCGATGACGATCATCCGGTTCGGCAGGGTCTCGAGGGTGCGTACCTCACCGCCCGCCCGCACGATCGCGGAGGCGAAGGACTGGGTGGCCCGGGTGCCCCTGGCACTGTGCTGGTAGAGAATCCTCCGCCGCACGCCGCGGCCGAGCAGCGCCAGCTCCGGGGCCAGCACTCTCTCCAGGGTCTTCGGACTGCGGGCGCCTCCGGGCTGGACGGTCAGCACCTCCTCGGTGGCCCGGTTGATCTCCTCCTCGATGAACACCTGCACATCCGGCGGATCGAGCAGAAACTCGCCCGAGTCCCCGGAGCCGTAGTACGGCAGGCAGGCCATGAAGACCGAGCGCAGCTGTTCCAGGCGCTGTGCGCGCGCCCTGGCCCGCATCTCCTCCGCCCCCAGGGCCTTCTCCGCGGCCACCCCCGGATGTACCGCGACGACCGGCCCCGCCGGATCTGCGGGAATCCGCACGAGTCCGAGAGCGGACAGCGCCCTCAAAGCGTGGACGACTTCGTCGACCGTCGCCCCGACGCCGTTCGCGACCTCCTTCGCCGGTGAGCCCTGGTTTCCCGCGACGTACGCGTACACCGCAATGTCCGAACTGTTCGGCACAAGGTTGAAATGATCGATTTCTATGCCGTTGGCCATGGCAACCCTCCCCGTCTGCTGTCCGTATTGGGACAGTGAATACCGGCCAGCCCGGCCCTCTGGACTTCGCCCCGGTTCGGGAACAGGATCTCAATCGGCCGAACGGAAGGCTTGTGGCCTTCGGTTCGAACACTATCTCACCCTGCACCTTGATCGGATGACCTGTGGAAGCACTGACCGGCCTGTTTATTGCGAATCATGTCGAGAGTGTTTCGCCGTGTGACGGCGACATCGGCTGGGACTAGAGCAGGCGTCCGACGGACACCCCGTACTGCAGAACTGGAGGAAAGGTGACGACACCCGTGCAGGTCGAGCGGTTCCGCTCACTGCTGGAACAGCACCGTCATGAACTGACCGCTCTGGCGACCACCGTGGAAACAGCCCGCACCGCCCGGACGGAGTGGGAATGGGCACTGGCGGCGTTGAACCCGCAGCCGCACCGCACGCACTGGCTGGCCGGGCGCCGGCCCCTGGGCGCGGTCTACGTCCGAATGCCGGCGACCCTTCCCGTTTACTCCTTCGCGCTCTTCGCCGTCGGCGCACTGCTGCCGGGCAACCGGGTCGTCCTGCGGCCCGCCGGGCCCAGCCGACACGTCGTCGAACCCCTGGTCCGACTCGCCCACGAGGCGGGTCTTCCGATCGAGCTCCGCACAGGCACGTGGGAGGACTTCGAGACGGAGGCCAAGGAATCGGCGAACGGATTCGTCTTCTGCGGCGGCTCCGAGCGGGCGGAGCGGCTCGCGGCGGTGCTCCCCGACCGGACCCGGTTGCTCTGCCAGGGCCCCGGGTGCTGCGCCTTCGTCGTCACCGCCGGGGCGGATCCGGTCCTGGCGGCGGAAGCGGTGGTACGGACCAGACTGTTCAACAGTTCGCAGGACTGCCTGGCGACCGAGCGCGTCTACGTCGCCGACCCCGTCCTCGACAGGTTTCTCGCCGCCCTCGACACCCAGCTCGACAAAGTCTCCTACGGCGCGGACAACACGGCGGACGTCGACGTCGGCCCACTCCTCCTGGACGCCCACGCTGCCGACTGGTACAGCCGCATCGCCGGCGGGGAGGGAAGCATCCTGCGGCCGGGCGCGAACCTGGGCGGTTCGCTCTACGAGACCTGCGTGGTCGAGGCCGCCCCCGACAGCGCGCTCGTCCTGGACGAGAAGTACTGCCCGGTCCTTCCCGTCGTCCGCTACCGCAACGATTCGCAACTGCAGGACATGCTCCGGCTCGGCGACTACGCCCTCGGCCTGACCGTCCAGGGACGGCTCCCGTCCTTCGGAACCCTCGACTTCGGCCACGTCGCGGTCGGCACCACGCACTACGACCTCGAAAGCCCGCTCTCACCGTTCGGCGGCTACCGGCGCACCACGTTCGTGCGCGCCGACGGCAGCCTACGCCGCGGCCCCGCGCTCGTGCCCTTCGAAATGTCGACGCGCGGCTGACCGCAGCCCTCCTCCCCAGAAGGTGTCCTCACTCTTGTCCCACCAGATCACCGTCCTCGACAGCCTGCACGCACTGGGCCCTCTGAGCGGCACGGACGTCGTCCTCAGTTCACCGCGCACCTGGAGGGCCGTCGGGCGCGCATTCGACACCCGCGGCGCCGAGGTCGTCACCGACCCGTTCCGCCGGCCCCTGCGCAGCCCCGAGCGGGTGGTGGCCGTCGGCACCGGCCGCCTCCTGGACCGCGCCAAGGCCGTGGCGGCCGACACGGGCTGCGAGCTCATCACCGTGCCCACGGCGCTGTCCACCGACGCAGCGTTCAGCCCGGTCTGCGCGCACCGGGACAACGGGTACGTGGAGTACCGCGAGACGGGCTTCCCGTCGGCCGTGGTGGTCGATCCCGAGGTCCTGGCCGCGGCGCCGCCGGCCTGGCACCTGTGGGCGCTCGGCGACCTGCTGAGCGTCGAGTCGGCGCTGCGGGACCGTCTCCACCGCCACGTCGTCCCCGCCCACGTCCGCGAGGCCGCCGGCGAACTGGTCCACGACGTCATCGCCTGGACTGCCGCCCCGCCCGATCTGCCCGCCCTCGCCCGGCTGCTCGCGCGAAAGGTCGAGCTCGGACACGGTGCGGGCGGGGCCTGGTTGGAGGAGGGAACCGAGCACTACCTCGGCTACCTCCTGGAGCGGGAGCTCGACACCCCGCACTGGCACGGCCACCTCCTGCTCGCCCTCCTGCCGGTCAGCGCGGTGCTCCAGGACTGGCCGACCGGGCGTTCCACCGGGTTCTCCGCAGCGCTGGAGGCCTGTGGTGCCGGCCCGGTACGCGGACGCGACCTGCTGGCGACCGACCGGTTCCGCGAACTCCTCCTCCGGGCCGGCGAATTCTGCGAGACCCACGACTACCGCAACACCGTCCTGACGGACCCCCGCCGCACCGGCGAGAGGCTTGATGCGGCCCTCACCGCCTGGGAGGAGGGCCTGTGACCAGGTCCCGGGACCACTCGCTGCCGTTCAACCCCCTGCTGCGCGAACTGCTCGGCGGACGTGCGGATCCGTCCGCGCCAGTGCGCTGGAACACCCGCGGGGCCTGGCACTTCCGGGACAGTGAGGGATCACCGGCCCGAACCCCGGCGCAGTGGACGGACCTGGCCGAACGGTGCACCCGGCTCGGCTGGGACGACTACTGGGCCGAATGGCGCTCGTACCTGCGCGCGAGGCGGATCGTCGTCGAACACACCAGCATCAACCCGGTGCACCCGCTGCACCTCGGTGCCCTGCGCAGCACCCTGATCGGAGGCTCGCTGGCCCGGGTCCTGAGGTCCGCAGGGGCGGACGTGAAGGTTCACTACTTCGTCAACGACCACGGCCGCCAGGTTGTGCTGCTGGACTGGATCCTCGCCCGCACCGACCGCACGGCGCTTCCGCCCGGTGTCCGCTTCGACCTGACGGCAGGCGTTCTCTACGCGCTGGTCAACATGCTCCTCGGAGACAGGCGGCAGGACATCGCCCGGCTCACCGCGGCCCACCCGTGGCTGGATGCGGCCGTCCCCGTCCCCGCCCGGGACACCGCCGCCCTGCGCGCCCGGCTGGCCGAGCCCACCGACCCCGACGCCGACTTCGTCGACGGCATGGTGGACCTCGCCCTCCACGACATGGCACTGGTCGGAGCACACGTCGACGTCCTCGAACGCGAGAGTCAGGTGGCCGGTCCACTCGATCCCCTGCTGCTCGGCCTGCTCGGGCAGCACGAGACGGTGTCGGTCAACGGCACGTGGTGCCTGCGGCGTCCCGACGGACTCGTCCCGCTGGCCCGGGCGAACGGCTCCTCGCTGTACTTCCTGCGCGACGTGGCCAACGCTCTCGGCCGGGAGGGCGGCAACGACCTCATGCTCCACGTGATCGGCGACGACCAGTCACTGCTCCAGCGTGCCCTGGGCGAACTGCTCGACAGCCGTGGACTTGCGTCCGAGCACGTCGGTTTCGGCACGATCACCGACGGCGGACGGAAGTTCTCCTCCCGCCAGAACCGACTCGTCACAGTCGATCAGGTGCACACCAGCGGGCCCGGCCGACTCGATTCCGTGGCCCTGGACATGATGCTGCGGCGACCCTCGCGCCCGATCGACATCGCCGCCCTCGACGGGCTGGCGCACCAACGGGTCACCAGCGCCCTCGCACTGGCCCGACGGGGCCGCGGGGTGACCCGGAGCCGGTCCGCCGAGTCCCGACCGCCCGCCCGAGCCCTGCTGTTCCACCTGCTGCGCGCTCTGGGCGCCGTCCACGGCGCGCTCCACCGGCGCAGTCCCCACCCCCTCGCCCGGTACCTGGTCGACCTGTCGGCCCACTACGCCCGAGCGGCCCGGGCCGAGGCGCTCACGCCCTGGGCCCATGAGTGGTTCCTCGCCACCCACGCCCA
Source organism: Kitasatospora sp. NPDC089913 (assembly GCF_044748625.1). NCBI lineage: Bacteria > Bacillati > Actinomycetota > Actinomycetes > Kitasatosporales > Streptomycetaceae > Kitasatospora > Kitasatospora sp. NPDC089913. The sequence goes on from NZ_JBIVGI010000048.1 coordinate 32,690, forward strand.
CATGAGCGATCTGCTCGGCCTCGACCCCGCCGACCCGCAGACCGTGCGCGACCGCGCCCGGACCGCCTGAACCCACCAGGAGACACGATGCCCACCGAGACCTTCAACGCCGGCTACCGCAGTGCCGACACCTACAACGAGATGCTTCCGCCCCACTACTACGACGGGGTCGAGGACACGGACCTCGTCGAGGACCTGCTGACCCGGACCTTCGGCCCGGCCGAGCACAACCGGCAGGGCCTGAGGGTGCTCGACCTCGGCTGCGGGCCCGGCCGGGTGACCGAGCGCCTCGCGCCGTACGCCGGTGAGTTGCACGGCACCGACAAGAGCGAGGGCATGGTCCGAAGGTTCGCCGCCTCCTTCCCGCAGGCCCGTGCCACGGTCGGCGACACCGAGAGCGTCGTCGCACAGCTGCTGGCGGACGGGTCCGCAGGCGGGTACGACCTGATCGGGTCCTTCTGGTCGATGAGCTACCCCCTGCTGGAGTGCTTCGAAGAGACCGGCCCCAACGGTGTGGTGGCCGTCGGCGACCCCGCCGCCGGGGTTCTCCGGGCCGACCGGATCGTGGAGGGCCTGGTGCGACTGCTCGCCGACGACGGTCACCTCGTGATGCTGTTCTTCGACGCGGACTCCGCCGAACAGCGGCTGGTCACCAGGCTGTGGGAGCGCATCGCCCCGTTCCCCGGCAGCGGCCGCGGCTACACCTGGCAGCTGCTGGAGCAGGGGCTGCTGCGGGCCGAGCGCGAGGGCCGCGGGACCCTGACGACGAGCCGGGTGTCAGGTGTCGCGGTCGCCGAGGACGCCCGGGCCGCCCGCGAGTGGTTCCGAATCGGCCACCTCAACTCCTTCACGGGTCTGGTCGACGACCCCGACGTCCTGGCCGAGATCGACGCGTTCGTCGCCCAGAACACCGCCCCGGACGGCAGGGTCCTCATCCCCAGCGGTGTCCACCTGGTGCACTTCCGGGCCGGCACCGCGGCAGCCGACAGCCTGCCCGGCACGGACGGCTGAGGGCCGCACGAACATGCTGAGCGACATCGCCGCGCTCGCCGACCGGACGCTGGGGGAGCACCTGCTCTTCGCCTGTTTGACCGGAAGCTCGCTGGACGGCGCGGCCCCCGGCCGGGACATCGACGTCATCGCCGTCCTGAGGGACGAGACCCCGCCCGCGGCGGCGGTGGGCATGCGGCTCGGCTTCAGCACCGGCTACGCACGCCTGCACGCCCGGTTCGGGCTGCGGCCCGACCCCGACTGGCCGGGAGAGGTGCTCTTCGCCCGCGACCTCGCCACCGGCTGGGCAGGGGCCGCCTTCCGCCGGGATTCGACGGGGGCGATCAGGCCGGGCCCCCTGGAGGAGCCATGGCGCTACTGGATCAGCATGGTGGTGGGGGGAACCGCCGTCCGGGGCACCGCCGCACACCGGGAGCAGGCACTGCGGTGTGCGGTCGCCCTGGTCCGCCAGCAACTGAGCACTCTCCTGCCCGCCGGCGGGGAGATCACCGAGGAACAGGTGTTCACGGCACCCGGCTGGTGGCAGGACTGGCGGCTGCCGCCTGCGGCCGGACCCCGCGGGCGGATGGTGACGACACGGCTGCGACAAGCGGCGGGCGTCCTGGCGGGCCGGGGCGAGATCCGTACCCGTGACGGCCGGATCACCGTGAGCGCTTCCGCCGTCCACCGATGGGGCGAGGCCCTGCACACCGCCGCCGCCGCGCCCCCCCTGGACGCCTACCAGGTGCAGTACTGCATGGCCGCCGCACAGGCCCACCGGGAGGCGGCACCCCAGTCGTACGGGAAGGAGCACAGCCTTGACGAGCCATCGATCGGCTCTTCGTGACCGCACGATCGCCTGCCTGGCCACGGCCCAGGGCCTGTCGGCGATAGGGGACGGGTGCAACGCCGTAGCGATCGCCTTCGCCGTCCTCGACATGACCGACTCGGCGTCCGCCCTGTCCACCGTCCTCGCGGCCCGCGTGGCCGGACTCGCGGGCTCCCTGCTGTGCGGCGGGGTGCTGGCGGACCGGACGGATCGAGGGCGCCTGCTCATCGGATCCGACCTGGTGCGCTTCGCCGCCCAGGCACTGTTGGCCGCCGCCCTGCTCGCCGGCCCGACCGGGCTCGGCCTGATCGCAGTCCTGCAACTCGTCCACGGACTGGCCTCCGGCTGCTTCCTGCCGACCTACGGCGGATTCGTGCCCCAGCTCGTGAAGGCCGACGCGCTCCAGCGGACCAACGCGGCGATCACCGCCGTCTCGGGCACCGCGAACCTGGCCGGCCCCGCGCTGGCAGGCGCGCTCACCGCCGCGTGGGGTCCGGCCTGGGCCCTGGCGCTGGACTCCGCCACGTTCCTGGGCAGCGCGGCACTGATCTCCCGGTGCCGCCGGACCGCCGCACCGAGCACACCGGCCGCCGCGAGCAGCCCCTCGCTCCTGCGCGAGCTGCGCACCGGCGCGCGGGAGGTCGCAGCGCGAAGCTGGCTCGCGGCCGGGATCTGCTACTTCGTCGTCAATCAACTCTGCCTCACCGGGCCGGTGTTCGTACTCGGGCCGATCGCGGCCGCCGCCGGCCTGGGCGGAGCCACCGGCTGGGGCGCCCTGCTGACGGCATTCGCCGTCGGCGGAGTCCTGGGCAGCCTGCTGGCCGGCAGGGTCGTGCCCGCCCGCCCGATGGCAGCGATCCTCGTCTGCTCGGTGCCGATCGCGGTGCTGCCCGCGGCCCTTGGCCTGGGCGCGCAACTCCCCGCCCTGATAGCGGCCGAGGTCCTTGCCGGAGCCGCCGTGATGTTCACCGACATCGTGTGGCAGAGCACCATCCAGCGGCACGTTCCCGCGGCGACCCTCTCCAGGGTGCTCTCATGGGACCTATTCGGCTACACCGTCTCGCGACCGGTGAGCATGTCGCTCGTCGGCCTCGCAGCCCAACTGACAGGAACACGAACACTGTTCCTCACAACGGCGGCCGCTCTGGTCGGTGCCGCCGCACTCACCGGCACCGTACGCGCCGTCCGCCGTCTGCCCCAGCAACCCCGCGAGCCGCTCGCCGTACCCGAACGGAGCCAGCTGTGAACCGGCGCCCGCCCACCACACCAGCCGTTCCCGCGCGCACCCGGTCGTTCGAAGACGGACTGGTGGTGTCCGTCGACGGCGACCCGGGAACCGAACCGGCCGTCGAACTCGCCCGCCGCACCGGGCGCCGCCACCTCAGCGTGCCCACGGGCGGGGCCGCCCTGGAGATCGAGCCCGCTCCGACACTCACGGTCGTCGCGACCGCCGCAGCGGTCGACGACCGTTGGCTGGCCAGGGCCTCCACCATCGACGGGATCGGGCTCCTCACAGCGAGGGACGGCGAGCGGCTCACCGCCCTCGTGTCCCGGACACTCGCACAACCGCGCCGCAACCCCCGACGGACCGTCCTGCTGGACGCCACCGCCGGCGGCGCCGCCACGGTCACCCGCACCCGGTTCTCGGCCGCCACCCGATCCGTGGGAACACTGGTCCTGCAGGCGCACGGCCGCGAGTGCCTGATCCACCTGGCAGACGGAGTGCTCTGCGGACGCTCCACCGGCCCGGTGTCCGTGCGCCCGAACGGACGGACACCGCTCGGCCTCACCTCGTGCCTGCAGGACGAGGGCTGCTACCGCCTGCACTACCGGGGCGAGGAACTCCTGCCCGCGGCCGCCGTCGACGCCGACATCGTCGTCCTCGACAGCTGCCTGGTCCAGAAGGTGGGGACCACCCAGTTCACCAGCGACACGACACTCGCCCTGACCCTGCTCGAGGGCAGCGCCCGCGCGGTCGTCTCCAGCCCATGGATCCGGGGCGGCTTCCCGGCCGCCGGCCCACTGTTCGCCGCGCTCCTGCGTGACGGCGCCCCACTCGGCCGCGCAGTCGCCGAAACGAACCGCGCCGCCGCCGCAGGCGAACGAACCGTCGGCCGGTTCGCCCTTCTCGGCGACGCCGCGCTGCGGCCCTACCCGGACGCGACTCTGCCCATCCTCCGGGCGGACGGACCGCTCCGGGTCGACGATGCAGGAGCGCTCCTCGACGGGGACCCACCGGACGCCTTCGCCGTCGTGCACGGCGACATCGACATCGTCCGGCTCACCGGCGCCCGGACGCTGGTGCTGCCACGCTACGGAGCGCAACTGCCCGCAACCGGGCACATCACCCCGGCTCCGGAGCCGCAGCGCGAACGGTTCGAGCGCCTGCGCGCCCACGCCGAGGCCACCGCCACCCTCTGGGCCCACGGGCTGGAAGACAGCGCACCCGAACCGTCCCGCGTCCGCGCCGCACTGACCGACGCCTACAGCGGCCTGGCGGACACAGTGCCGACCGCGGCCGCGCTCTCCGCGCTCGACCGGGCGGAAGACCTCCTCACCGCCGCCGACCACGCCGTCGCCCAACAGCTCACCGCCCTGACCGCACAGAGCCGCTACCACTTCGTCGACACCTACAGCGACACCAGTCGACGAATCGACGAACAACCCGCCACCTGCCCCGAGTGCGACGGCCCGGCCGCCCTGGTCCGATGGAGCCACACGATCGCCCCGCGCCTGGAACGCGATCTGCTCTCCTGCGCGATCTGCGGAGAGGTGACCGACACAGACGCCCGGGCGACGGTCACCTGCCGCCTCCAAGGGCCACGGCACACCGTCCGCGGAGCACAACTGCGCCAACAGGCCGTACTCCGCAACACGACGACCCGCCCCGTGCGCGCCCGAATCGGCTTCGCACTCCTCTACGAGGCCCTCTACGGCACCGACTGGTCCCGCACCGAGGAGATCCGCCTGGCCCCCGGCGAGGAACGAGGCATCGAAGTCGGCGCAACCGTTCCCGCGGACTTCGACGTCGCCGACCGCCACGGACTGCGGCTGTTCACCGTGGCCGACGGCCGGATCAGCACCTACAGCCGCTACCTGTGGGTCGCCGCGGACCGAGCCACCCGTGACGGTCTCTACGACACACCCACCCACCACAAAGGACCAGCATGACCGACCAGCCGGCAACCACCCTCTACGGAATGTTCCATGAGGCCGCACGACACCATCCCACCCGGACCGCCCTGGAAGGCCCCGGGACCGCCATGAGCTACGCCGAACTCGACACCGCCGTCGCCGCACAGGCCGCAGCCCTCCGCAAGGACGGAGTCCGGCCCGGGGACACCGTCGCAGTGGTGATGGAACGCGGCAGCGACCTGGTCACCGTCGTCCTCGCCGTGAGCGCCTGCGGCGCGGCCTGGCTGACAGTGGACACCGCCCACCCCGATCTGAGGATCCACTCCGTCCTGCGCCAAGCAGCCCCACGCCGCCTGCTCGCCGACACCGCCAACCGCGCGCGGCTGAACGGCCTCGGCATCGCGGTCCGCACACCCACGAGCGGCCGCGCGCAACCCCCGCAACCCGACACGGCCGCACTCGTGCTCACCGCCCCGGCGAACGCCCCCGCCTACCTGGTCTTCACCTCCGGCTCCACCGGGGAGCCCAAGGGCGTAGCCGTACCCCAGGCCGGCCTCGTCAATCTCGCAGCAGGCTTCCGGGACGCCACCGGGCTCACCGCAGACGACCGGGTCATCCAGTTCTCCAGCAGCGGATTCGACATCTTCGTCGGCGAACTGACCATGACCTTCTCCACCGGCGCCACCCTGTGCGTCGCCGACCCGGAAGACCTCATCGTCGGCGAACCGCTGGAGACCACCCTGCACCGACGCGACGTCACCGCAGCAGTACTCTCCCCCACGGTCCACGGCACGCTCGACCCCCACAAGCTCCCCGGCCTGCGCATCCTGGTCTCCGGAGCCGAACCGCTCACCCCGGCCGCCCTCGCCCGCTGGCGCCGCCCGGGCCGCCGGGTCTTCAACGCCTACGGCCCGAGCGAAGCCACCTGCATGATCTCGATCGGCGAACCCGACCCCGACAGCCGCACCGTCGACGTCGGCCGACTGCTGACCGGCTTCACCGTCGCCCTCGTCGACGACCTGCTGCGCCCGGCCCCTCCCGGGACCGCGGGCGAACTGGTCGTCTTCGGCGACGCAGTCGCAACGCGATACCTGGGAGCAGCGGCCGCGGAGTCGACCTCCTTCCGGCGACTTCCCCACCCGGACACCGGACGGCCGACCCACGCCTACCGCACCGGCGACCTCGCCGAACTGCGCACGGACGGCCGCCTCGTCGTCCGAGGCCGGATCGGCGACCAGGTCAAGATCCGCGGCCACCGGGTCGAACCCGGAGAGGTCGACGCCGTCGCCGAACACAGCCCGGCCGTCGCCCAGTCGAGGACCCGCGCCGTCCCGGGCCCCGACGGCACGGCGCTGCTGCACACCTACGTGGTCCCGGAGCGGGACACCGATACCGGCGCTCTGCCGGCACGCCTGCGCCGCCACCTGTCGGCCTACCTCCCCGCGGCCATGATGCCGGCCGTCGTGCGGATCGTGGCCGCGATCCCGACGAACGTCAACGGGAAGACCGACTGGTCGGCGCTGGAACGCTCCGTCGACGCCGTCGGCTCCGTCGCCTCCCCGCCACCGGAGCGCACCGAGCGGGTCCGGGCCGTCCTCGAACGGGTACTGCGCGAGCACGGCCTGGGGGAGGGCGAACTGGCGGCCGACAGCGACTTCTTCCTGTCCGGTGGCAACTCCCTCCTCCTGCCGTCCGTGACCGAGCTGCTCAAGCAGGAGTTCGGGCTGGCCGTCCCGCTCCGGATCGTGGCACGCCGCCGTACGGCGGCGGCGATCGCCGAGTGGATCGGTGACGAGCGAGCGCCCCGGCCGGCGGCCGCGCCGTGACCGGCAACGGCAGCGAGCTGACTGCCGAACAGTTCGGCCTCTGGTACCAGGAACAGGTCTCCGACACCCCGTCGCTGTACGCCGAACCCGTGCTGTTCCGGATCGACGGCCACCTCGACCCGCAACGGCTGAGGGCGGCGCTGTCGGGCGTGCTCGCGGCCCACGCCCGGCTCAACGGCGCGATCCTGGTCAAGGACGGCCGGCCGCTCCTCGTCCCCGGCAGTTCGGTACCCGACGTCGCAGTCGAACGGCTCGACCTACCGCCCGGGACCACCACGCAGGAAGCCCTGCAGGCCTGTGCGAGCGGACTCTGGCACCAGGGCTTCGACACCGAGCGGGGCCCACTGTGCCGGGCCCGCGTGCTGTGCCTCGGGCCGAGCAGCTACGGACTGCTCCTGATGGTCCACCACGTCGTCGCCGACGGCTGGTCGGTGCGACTGCTGACCGAGCAGATCGCCGAGGCGTACCGGCTGCACCGCCTGCCCGACGCGCTCACGCCCGCAACAACCGCGGGCAACCCCGGCAACGGCCCGCACGATCGTGCCCCGTACGTCCCCGCCGCCCCTAGGTGCGGGACGGCCGTCGACCCGTTCCCGCCCTCGGACACCGAGGTCGCCCCCCGCTCCTTCACACTGCCTGCCGACACCACCGGCCTGGACCGGGCAGCCATGCTCCGGCGGGCGACACCGTTCACCCTGCACATGGCGGCTTTCCAACAGGCCGTGGCGCAAACGAGCGGCGCGCGGCGGTTCCCGGTCGCCTTTCCCGACGCATCCCGCAGCCCGGGCACCGTTCGCACCGTGGACTGCACGATCCGCATGCGGCTGGTCGTGGCGGCCGTTCCGGCCGCAGGCCACGGCGAGGCCACGCTGGACTCGGTGTGCGACTCGCTCTACGACGCACTCGAAGGCCCGGCGCTGACCCCCGGCGTCCTCGGCACCCTCACCGCCGCCGGGCTGCCGCCGCCCTCGGTCGCCCTCGGCGTGGACACGAAGCCTCGTCTCCCGTTGCCGGGCGCGACCGCGACCTGGCTACCGGTAGCGCTGCCGCGAGCCAAGTTCGCATTCTCGCTGATGCTCTTCCAAGGCCGCGAGCCGTCCGAGGCCGACATCGTCGTCGAGTACGACGCCACCCGAATCACCGACGAAAAGGCACACACACTGACCGACCACTACCTCGCGCTGCTCGATGGATGGGCCACGACCGGCTGACAGCTCGCATCCGCACGTGGTGTCCGAGCCAGCACCCGGCGCCGGGAGAGCACCTGAACGGGCAAGGCCCACGCAGGCCGCCACCCGTGCGCGCCGGGTCGTCCTTGCCCCGGAGCCTCCCGCCCCGACACCACCGACGCGCTGCACGTTCCCCGCTGCCCCGGCGGCGGGGAACGCACGCGTGAGCGCCGTGACCGCCGGCCCGCCCCAGCCGCAGGACCCCGCCAGGACCACCACGGCGTTTCCCACGACTGCAGACCGACCCCACCCCGCGTGGACATCCAACGATCACACGGCCAGGCCGGCGACGCACCCGCGTTCGAACACGTCATGGCCACCCTGCGCGTGCCCAGGCCGGTCGGCAGGCCGCGCCCCCGGCCCCTCGCGGTCCTGGCCGATCGCGCCTACTCGTCCCGGGCCATCCGCGAGCACCTGCGCCGACGCAACCGGACGGTGATCCGGGTCTGTAAAGAGAACGGTGTAACTCCCGATCAAGGAAGTAGCACCTGATGAGAGACGTGACCATCTCGGCCAAGGCCGTGGAGATCGACGTCCCCCGGGACCGCGAGGGCTCGTTCGAACCGCAGCTCGTCCGCAAGCGCCGACGGCGGCTGTCCGGGGTCGACGAGATGGTGCTCTCGCTGTCCGCCCGGGCCTGACACACGGCGAGATCTCCGCACACCTGGCCGAGGTCTACGGCGCGGAGGTGTCCAAGCAGACGATCTCCACCATCACCGACCAGGTCGCCGAAGGCATGTCGGAGTGGCAGAACCGCCCGCTCGACCCGGTCTGTCCGGTGGTGTTCATCGACTGCGTGCACGTGAAGCTCCGCGACGGCCAGGTCGCCAACCGGCCGATCTACGTGGCGCTCGCGGTCACCGTCGAAGGCACCCGCGAGATCCTCGGTCTCTGGGCCGGCGACGGCGGCGAAGGCGCCAAGTACTGGCTCCACGTGCTCACCGAGATCAAGAACCGCGGCGTCGCGGATGTCTGCATGGTCGTCTGCGACGGCCTGAAGGGCCTGCCGGACGCGATCGCCGCGGTCTGGCCGCGGGCCGTCGCCCAGACCTGCATCGTCCACCTGATCCGGGCCTCGTTCCGCTACGCGGCCCGCCAGGACCGGGACAAGATCTCCAAGGCCCTCAAGCCCGTCTACACGGCTGCGACAGAGGATGCAGCGCTCGAGCGGTTCGTCGAGTTCACCGAGGCCGGGGGGAAGAAGTATCCGGCGATCGTGCGGCTCTGGGAGAACGCCTGGGCCGAGTTCGTGCCGTTCCTGAGCTTCGACGTCGAGGTCCGGCGGGTCATCTGCACCACCAACGCGATCGAGTCCGTGAACGCACGGATCAGCAAGGCCGTCCGCTCGCGCGGGCACTTCCCGAACGAGCAGGCGGCCCTGAAACGCGTCTACATGGCAATCATGTCGCTCGACCCGACCGGGACCGGCCGACAAGCCCTGGATGACCCGCTGGAAGGCAGCACTCAACGCCTTCGAGATCGCCTTCGACGGCCGACTCTCCATCGGCCGCCGCTAACCCAACCCAACCGAGTCACACCGTTCACTGGACAGACCCCCTGATCGGGGCGCAGCGCGCTGGAGGCCGTAGGCCGAGCGGCGGGCGCACCTGGCCGCGCTGCCTGGCTGGAGCGGTTTGGGGGGCGGCCCAGGAGGTGCTGGCGGAGTCGGCGCGGCTGGAGGAGGCCGAGCGCCGGGCCACCCATGCGGTGTGGGCGGGCCCGTACTGGGCCGGGCTGTCCGGCGAGGACCGGGTCGCCGCCCGCGGCCGGCTGAAGCACACCGGCGGGCCAGCGGTCGCCTGACGGTCAGTCGGAGCCGCCCGGGCCGTGCCTGCCGCGGCGTGGAGCGATCCTGACAGCCGTGTACATCGCGGCGCCGCCGGTGAGGAGCGCAGTGATCAGTCCTGCGACGGCAGTGACCCAGCCTTTGATGTCCGAGGACGCGCTCTGCTCGTTCGGGCTCGGTTTCGCCGCCGCTGCCGTCAGCGTCGGCCCGGTGACGGTGACCGTCGGCCCGGGGAGGAAGATCGTGGGACCGGCCACGGTGACGGTAGGGATCGGCGCTCCGGTCAGGCTCGGGACATCGCTCGGGGGCGGGGAATGGGTTGGTGCGGACGCCGTCGGCCCGGCTGTGACAGTGACTTCGACGGTCGCGGTGGGCGCCGGTCCGGGAAGAGCCGAGGAGGACGCGGTCCCCGGAGGGGCGGCGGGTGTCGAGGAAGACGGGAAAGTGGCTGACGTGGGGTTTGGGGCGGTGGAGCCGTGAAGTCCTCCGCTCGCGAACAGGTAGATCAACCACAGCACTGCTCCCAGGATCACGCCGGCCGAGAACAATCGGGGTACCAGCAGCGCCCGTAGGACGTACGAGGCCACCAGCACCCCGCCCACTGTCAGGAGCCGGACCGCCACGCTGCTGTTCATCGGCCAGGAAGTGACCAGCACCACGATGTCCAGGACCGGATAGACGAGAACGAGGCCGCCGACGGCAGCGGTGAGCTTGCTACCGCCGTCGTGGATCCCGCTCGCGATGAGCGCCACGCCCAACGCGAGAAGGCCCAATGCGAGGAACTGGACAGTGAGCACCAGCAGCGATTCCCAAGGAGCCATGGCCGCAGGCTAGCCTCGGCCCTCGTCACGCGGGTGCCGATTCGACGAACGGTTCGTCACGGTCCTTCGCGCGCAATGACGTTGTTCTCCGATGAGCCGGCCGTGCCGACGTCGCGCCGGTGCTCTCACGGCCGGTACGGCACGACCGAGGGGGCTGCTTCGTCGGCGGCGGGCGGCAGCGTCGGCAGCGGCCAGGCGGGGTCCGGCTCCCAGCGGGGCCGGCCGGCGGCGAACGGCCCGGCCCGGTCGTCCGGCATGCCGATCGCCCGGCCGCGGGCCGGATCGATCTGGCCGGCCGTGCAGTCGTCGACCACCCCGAGGCGGCGCAGCTGCGCGTACTCGTCCTGGTCCTTCCAGTGGTGTGCGGTCAGGTCGGGGGTGACGACGAGGTCGAGGGCGAGGTCCATGGTGTCGATGCCGAAGCCGTTTCGCTGGTGCGGATGCTCGAAGTTGACGTACCAGTGCAGGGGTTCCTTGGTGGTGGCGCCCTGGAAGCAGTGGACGGAGAACCATTCGCCGGCCAGGAAGTGGCTCAGCAGCTCGGTGTGCTGCCAGCGGTGCGGGCCGAGGGTCCAGGTGCCGGCCGCGAGGTCGGCGAGGCCCTGCGTGCGGGCCGTGTCGTCGCCGGTGGTGAGCGAGGCGATCCAGCTGGTCGGGGCGAGGCTCTCGATCCCCGGCCAGTGGGCCAGCGTCAGCGCGCGGCCGGTGTCGTCGACGACCCGCTGCGGCTTCGCGGTCCACGTCCGGCCCGCGTGGACGTCGCGGCGCACCACCGTGGTGCCCGGCTGGAACAGGTCTGTAGCGGTCACAGTGGCAGCGTTCCCGTCCGCCGGGTTGGGGAGTCCGCTCGAACGAGTGACGCGCGGGGCCATGCACGCGCCTCTGCTCCTGGCGGTTTCCAGGCGCCCCGGACAGTCGTCGAGGTATCGGGCCCGGCGCTGGGCTCCGGGTCGTCCCGGCACGCTACCGCGCCCCGCCCGGACGCCGGCCCGGCCGGGCCGCGGTCAGCCGCCGGGCGAACGCGGTGGCGGCCCACAGGCGCAGGGCTGGAGCGACACCACCAGCAAGCTCTCGGTCCGCGTCCAGGACGGCGTAGCCGGCGGCTGGGAGGACCTGTGGCTGGAGAACCCGGCCACCCAGGTCGCCTACGTCGGCAAGGGGGCCGATGACCGGGCCGACCGGTTCTTCGCCTGCACGGTGTAGGTGCAACGGGAAGTGGGGGGGGGGGGGGCCCCCCCCCCCCCCGCCCCCGGAGCCCCGCCCCCCCCCCCCGCCCGAGGGGGGGGGGGGGCCCACCCCCCCGGGGGGGGCCCCCGGGGGCGCCGGGCGCCGCCGGGCGCGGCAGC
>NZ_JBIVGI010000049.1:0-42699 GCF_044748625.1 Kitasatospora sp. NPDC089913
GGGCGAAGCCCCCGGCCAGCGGCGAGGCGCAGCCGAAGCCGCCAGGGCGAAGCCCCCGGCCAGCGGCGAGGCGCAGCCGAAGCCGCCAGGGCGAAGCCCCCGGCCAGCGGCGAGGCGCAGCCGAAGCCGCCAGGGCGAAAACGGAGACGGAAGCACGATGCCCGGGCTTCGAGAGGAGTCTCGAAGCCCGGGCATCCGTCCAGCGTCGGCTAGCCCACCGAGGAGTACGCGATGATCCCCCGGCGCAGGCCGTCGACCGCCTTGCGGGCGGTCCTGCGCAGCTCGGCGTCCTCGCCGGCGGCGTCCTGGATCTGGCCGAGCACGTCGATCAGCTGCTTCGTCCAGCGGACGAAGTCACCGGCCGGCATGTCGGCGTCGCGCAGCACCTGGTCCAGCGAGTGGCCGAGGGCCCAGCGGTAGGCGGCCCAGGCGAAGCCGAGGTCGGGCTCGCGCTGGCCGACGCCCTCGGCGGTGTTGATCCGGTGCTGCTCCTCCAGCGCGTCCAGGTGACCCCAGATGCGGACCATCTCGCCGAGCGCCGTCTTCGCCGCGCCCTCCGGGACCCGGGGGGCGGTGGCGTCGTCGGACTGGCGGGACTCGTAGACCAGCGCCGAGGCGCAGGCCGCGAGTTCGGCGGCGGCGAGGTCGCTCCAGACGCCCTCGCGGATGCACTCGGAGGCGAGCAGGTCGAGTTCGCCGTAGAGCCGGCCGAGCCGCTTGCCGTCGTCCGTGACGGTGTCGCCGCTGAGGTAGCCGAGGTCGGTGAGCAGCCCGCAGACCCGGTCGAAGGTGCGCGCGATGGTGTGGGTGCGGGAACGCATCCGGCGCTCCAGCAGCTCGGTGTCGCGGTGCAGCCGGTGGTAGCGCTCGGACCAGCGGGCGTGGTCCTCGCGCTCGTCGCAGCCGTGGCAGGGGTGCTGGCGCAGGACGGTCCGCAGCCGGGTGATCTCCGGGTCGTCGGCGGCGGCCGCCCGGCCGCGCCGGAACCGCTCGGGCTCCAGGTGGCCGGCCTTGGTGCGCAGCGCCGAGGCGAGGTCGCGCCGGGACTGCGGGCTGCGCGGGTTGAAGGACTTGGGGATGCGCAGCCGGTCGAGGGCGGTGACCGGGTGCGGGAAGTCGATCATCGCGAGCCGCTTGACCTGCCGCTCGGCGGTGAGCACCACCGGGCGCGGCCCGTCCTGGTAGTCGGGGTGGCGCGGGCCGCCGCGCGGCGAGCGGCGGTCCGGCGGCAGGCCCGGGTCGAGGACGAGGGCGAGGCCGGCGAACTTCCCGGTGGGGACGTGGATGACGTCGCCGGGCTTGAGCTGCTCGATGGACTCGACGGCGGCGGCGCGGCGCTGGCTGCTGCCCTCGCGGGCGAGCTCGTTCTCCCGGTCCTTGAGCTGCCGGCGCAGGTCCATGTACTCGTCGAAGTCGCCGAGGTGGCAGGTCATGGACTCGCGGTAGCCCTCCAGCCCCTCCTCGTTGCGCTGGACCTGGCGGGCGATGCCGACCACCGAGCGGTCGGCCTGGAACTGCGCGAAGGACGTCTCCAGGAGTTCCCGCGAACGGTGCCGCCCGAACTGGGAGACCAGGTTGACGGCCATGTTGTAGGACGGCCGGAACGAGGACTTGAGCGGGTAGGTGCGGGTGCCGGCCAGGCCGGCCAGCGCCTCCGGGTCGAGGCCGCGCTGCCACAGCACCACGGCGTGGCCCTCGACGTCGATGCCGCGCCGCCCGGCCCGGCCGGTGAGCTGGGTGTACTCGCCGGGGGTGATGTCGGCGTGGGTCTCGCCGTTCCACTTGACGAGCTTCTCCATGACCACGGAGCGGGCGGGCATGTTGATGCCCAGGGCCAGCGTCTCGGTCGCGAAGACGGCCTTGACCAGGCCCTTCACGAACAGCTCCTCGACCACTTCCTTGAACCGGGGCAGCATGCCGGCGTGGTGGGCGGCGATGCCGCGCTCCAGCCCGTCCAGCCACTCGAAGTAGCCGAGGACGTGGAGGTCCTCGTCGGGGATGTCGGCGCAGCGCTCCTCGACGAAGGCGCGGACCCGCGCCCGGTCGCCGTCCTTGTTGAGCCGCAGGCCGGAGGAGAGGCACTGCTGGACGGCGGCCTCGCAGCCGGCCCGGCTGAAGATGAAGGTGATCGCGGGCAGCAGGCCCTCGGCGTCGAGGCGGTCGATGACGTCGACCCGGCCCGGGGTCCAGACCTTGCCGGGGCGGCCGTTGGGCATCGAGCGGCCCCGGCCGCGGCCGAAGCGGTCGCGCGGGTTGCGGTCGAGTTCGCTGCGGGCGAGGCGGACCAGCTCGGGGTTGACGGCCTTGGCCGGGTTGCGCGGGGCGTCCTTGGGACGGCCGTCGCGGTCCGGGTTCGCGAACAGGTCGTACATCCGGTTGCCGGCCATCACGTGCTGCCAGAGCGGGACGGGGCGGGTCTCCGAGACGATGACCCGGGTGCCGCCGCGGACGGTGTCCAGCCAGTCGCCGAACTCCTCGGCGTTGGACACGGTCGCGGAGAGCGAGACCAGGGTGACGGACTCGGGGAGGTGGATGATGACCTCCTCCCAGACCGCGCCGCGGAAGCGGTCGGCGAGGTAGTGGACCTCGTCCATGACCACGTAGCCGAGGCCGTCGAGGGTGCTGGAGCCCGCGTAGAGCATGTTGCGGAGCACCTCGGTGGTCATCACCACCACCGGGGCGTCGCCGTTGACGGTGTTGTCTCCGGTGAGCAGGCCGACCTTGGCGGCGCCGTAGCGCTTGACGAGGTCGCCGTACTTCTGGTTCGACAGCGCCTTGATCGGCGTCGTGTAGAAGCATTTCCGCCCGCCGCGCAGGGCCAGGTGGACGGCGAACTCGCCGACGATGGTCTTGCCGGATCCGGTGGGAGCGGCGACCAGGACGCCCTCGCCCGCCTCCAGGGCGCGGCAGGCCTCCAGCTGGAAGTCGTCCAGCGGGAAGTCGTACAGCTCCTGGAAGCCGTACAGGGCGGTGGCCTGCTCCTTGGCCCGCCGGCGGGAGGCCGCGAAAGCCTCGGCGGGGCTCAGCTCCCGGTCGTCGGAGGGCTCGGGCTCAGGAGTGTTCATCGCCGTCCGGGGGTCGTTGGTGTGATCTCGCATCTCAGCGAGAGGTTACCCGGCGGGACCGACATCGATAGCACCGTTTTTCCCGGGCAATGCATCGGATCTCTCTCACATCCATAGTTGCAAATGTCTTCAAGCAGTCACCCGGCGACCATCTTCGAACGACTCCGGTCATCCGCGCTGCCACGCCGGGAGTCCTCCCTACATTCGGTGCCACATCCCGGTGGCACCCACCGGGCCCGCGGGAGGAGCGCACGATGGCGAATCTGGAGACCTCGCTCAAGGAGGCCATGGCGATCGAGGGCGCGATCGGCGTGGCCCTGGTCGACTACGGCAGCGGCATGGCGCTCGGGAGCCTCGGCGACAGCACCGAGATCGACCTCCACGTCGCCGCCGCCGGGAACACCGACGTGGTGCGGGCCAAGATGCGGGCGATGGAGATGCTCAACCTCCACGACAACGAGATCGAGGACATCCTGGTCAGCCTCACCAGCCAGTACCACCTGTTGCGGCCGCTGACCACGCAGAGCGGGCGCGGGCTGTTCCTCTTCCTGGCGCTCAACCGCTCCCGCGCCAACCTGGCGATGGCCCGCCACCAGCTGAAGCGGATCGAGCTCTCGCTGGAGATCTGAGCCGCCGCAACACCGGGGACGCACCGCGGACGCACCAGGGACGCGGCAGGGGCTCGCGAGGGCCCGCACCAGGGAGGGAGCACCGTGGCGGTCGCGTTGTACCAGGCCAAGGCCGAGTTCTTCCGGATGCTCGGCCACCCCGTCCGGATCCGGGTCCTGGAGCTTCTGCAGGCCGGACCGACGCCCGTCCGCGACCTGCTGGCGGATCTGGAGATCGAACCGTCCAGCCTCTCCCAGCAGCTCGCGGTACTGCGCCGGTCCGGCATCGTCACCGCCACCCGGGAGGGCAGCACGGTGGTGTACGCGCTGGCCGGCGGGGACGTCGCCGACCTGCTCCGGGCGGCGCGGCGGATCCTCACCGGGCTCATCTCGGAACAGCACGCGCTGCTCGCCGAGCTGCGCGCCGCCGCGGACGGGCCGGGCAAGGACGGGCCGGGCAAGGACGGGCCTGCCGGCGCCCGGACCCCCGACGACGGGACCCCGGGCGACGGCCACCCCCACGACGGCCACCCCCACGACGGCTGACTACCGCAGCAGCTCCGCCAGCCCGTCCGCCAGCACCTTGTACTCCGGCGCCCGGTTGTACAGCTGCCCGCACAGCCGCAGCACCCCGCCGCCCGCCCAGGGCCGCGCCACCGTCCGCACCGCGTACCGCCGCCACATCTGCGCCATCAGCTCCTGCGCCTGCGGGAGCGTCTCGGAGACACCGGGCGGCAGCCGCAGCGCGCGCATCGACAGCCCGGCCGAGGACGGCAGCGCGGCCAGCCCGGCCCGCTCGGCGACCACCGCCGCCCCGTGGGCGACGAGCCGCTCGTTGTGCTCGCGCACCAGCCCCGGCCCCAGCCCGTCCAGCAGGTCGATCCCGGCCGGGGCGGCCAGCCAGGGCGTGTAGTCCAGCGTGCCGCGCCACTCGACGGCGGCCGGATAGCCCTGGTGGTCCTCCCAGGACAGGATCAGCGGCCGGATCTTCCCGGTCCACTCCGGGCGGACCACCAGCACGCCGGTGGCGCGCGGGGCGAACGCCCACTTGTGCAGGTTGCCGAACCAGAAGTCGGCCTCCGCCGGGACCGGGTCGGCCAGCATCCCCGGCTCGTGCGCGGCGTCCACCACGGTGGTCACGCCGCGCCCGCGCAGCTCCCGGAGCAGGTCGGGGGTGGCGATCCGGCGGGCGGTGGGCGAGGTGATGCCGTCCAGCACGGCGAGCGCGGTGCGGTCGGTGACCTCGGCCAGCACGGCCTCCCGGACCGCGTCCCCGTCCGGGAGGTCCAGCGGCAGCCGGACGGTGCGCAGTTCGGCACCCAGCTCCTCGGCACGCCGCCGGACGGCCTCGGTGACCGTGCCGTAGCCGTGGTCGGTGACCAGCACCTGGTCCCCGGCCGCGAGCGGGACGTTGGCGAGGGCGACGGCGATCGCGTCGGTCACGTTGGGGACGAGCGCGAGCAGTTCCGGCCGGGTGCCGAGGGCGTCGGCGAGCCGGGCCCGGGCCGCCGCGACCCGGCCGGGCAGGTCGGCGAAGAAGCCGTCCGGATCGGCTTCCTGCTCCTCGTACAGCCGCCGCTGGACCTGCTGGACCGGGACCGGGACGGCGCCGAAGGAGCCGTGGTTGAGGTGGACCACCGCCGGGTCCAGCGTGAACAGCCGTTCGGTCCCGGCCAGGGGCTCGGGGGCTTCGACGGTCGGCGCGGTCTCGGTCACTGCGTTCCTCCTGGAAGTGGGGCCGGGGCCCGGGGCCCGGGGGTTCGGCACCCGGGTCTCTGTTACCCAGATCACGTGATGTGTGACATTTCACATGTCGTCCTACTGGTGGCGAGCCCGTTCCACGGCGACCATCGGGCGGTGACCATCACCGACTCCTACCTCTCCCTCAGCGCCCGGACCGGCCGCTTCAGCTTCGGTGCCCCGCGAGCGATCTCGCTCAACGAGGACGGTACCCGCCTGCTGCTGCTCCGCTCCAGCGGTCCCGAGGACCGGTTCGACCGGCTCCACCTCCTCGACCTCACCACCGGTGCCGAGCGGGAGGTCGCCGACCCGACCGCGCTGGCCCCCGGACGCACCGGCTCGACCGCCGACCTGCCCGACGTCGAGCGCCGGCTGCGCGAGCGGTCGCGGCTCACCGCCGCCGGTATCGGCACCTTCGGCGCCACCCCCGACCTCTCCGTCGCCGTCTTCGCCCTCGACGGCCGGCTCTTCCGCACCGAGACCGCCACCGGCCGCACCACCGAACTCGCCGCCGCCGGCCCCGTCTTCGACCCCCGCCCGGACGCGACCGGCGAGCGCGTCGCCTACGTCGCCGACGACGCCCTGTACGTCACCGACCCGGCCGACGGGCCCGACCGGCGCCTCAGCCCGGACGACGGCGCCCGCTGGGGCGTGGCCGAGTTCGCCGCCGCCGAGGAGCTGGGCCGCCACCGCGGCCACTGGTGGCGCCCCGACGGCGGCGCCGTGCTCGCCGCCCGGGTGGACGAGTCCGCCCTCCCGCCCCGGTACTTCGCCGACCCGGCGCACCCTGATCAGGCTCCCGAGCAGTTCGCCTACCCGCAGGCCGGCGGCCCCAACGCGGACGTCCGGCTCTTCGTGCTCGGCCTGGACGACAGCCGGGTCGAACTCCGCTGGGACACCGCGGCCTTCCCCTACCTGTGCGCCGCCCGCTGGGCCGGACCCGAGGAACTGCTGCTCACCGTCGCCGACCGGCTGCAGCAGAACGTGCTGCTGCTGAGCGCCGACCCGGCCACCGGCATCACCACCGAACTCTCGCGCACCACCGACGAGTTCTGGGTGGACGACCTGCCCGGCACGCCGGACCGGCTGGACGGGGGCCGGCTGCTCACCGTCCTGGACACGCCCGAGGCCCGAGGCCTGGCCGTGGACGGCAAGCCGCTGGACACCACCGGTCTGCAGATCCGCCGGGTCGTCGGCCGGGTCGGCGGCCGGCTGCTCTGCGAGACCGGCGAGGGCGACCCGTTCGACCAGCACGTCCACCTGGTCGACCCGGACGGCGGCGCGCCCGAGCGGCTCTCCGAGGGCCCCGGCGTGCACAGCGCGCTGGCCGCCGGCGACACCCTGCTGCTCGTCTCGGCCGGCCCGGACGGCGTGCGCCGCGAGGCCCGCACCCCGCACGGCACCGTCCCCCTGACCGACCTCTCCGCCCCGTTGCCGTACCGGGTGGAGCCGCTACTGGCCCGGGTCACCGAGCGCGGCCTGCCGAGCGCCGTGGTCTACCCGCGCGGGCACGTCCCGGGCCGCAAGCTGCCCGTACTGCTCGACGTCTACGGCGGCCCCGGCTTCCAGGCGGTCGCCAACGAGCCGCGCCGCTGGCAGCTCAAGCAGTGGTGGGCCGACCAGGGCTTCGCGGTGGTCACCGTCGACAACGGCGGCACCCCGTTCGTCTCCCCCGCCTTCGCGCGGACCATCTTCCGCCGCTTCTCCCAGGTGGCGCTGGACGACCAGGCCGACGCACTGCGGGCGCTCGGCGAGACGCACCCCGACCTCGACCTCGACCGGGTCGGCGTGCGTGGCTGGTCGTACGGCGGCTACCTCGGGGCACTGGCCGTGCTGCGCCGCCCGGACGTCTTCCACGCCGCCTGCGCCGGCGCCCCGCCCACCGACTTCCGGCTGTACGACACCGCGTACACCGAGCGGTACCTGGGACTGCCCCAGGAGAACCCGGACGGCTACGCGGCCGACTGCCTGGTGGACGACGCGGCCTCGCTCGATCGGCCGCTGCTGCTCGTCCACGGTCTGGCGGACGACAACGTGCACCCCTCGCACACCCTGCTGCTCTCGCAGGCGCTCACCGGGGCGGGCCGGCCGCACAGCCTGCTGGCCCTGCCGGGAATCACCCACATGACCCCGGGCGGCGTCAACGAGCAACTGGCCCAGGCCGAACTCGCCTTCCTGCGGAGCGCGTTGAAACTCTGAATCGCTGTGATGCTCGCCACCCGAGCGGAAGTCGCCGCTCCACTGCCGCTCGGGTGGCGGGCACCCCTACCGTGACGCGGGCCACACCGCCCGACTCCACGCCACAGGGGGAACGTTGAACATCCCGACCGCACTGCGCACCCGGACCGCGCGGGCCACCGCCGCCACCCTGACCGCCGCGGCCCTCGGTCTCACGGCCGCCGGCACCGCCGAGGCCCGCACCACCGGCGTCGTCTACGCCTACGCCCTGCAGAACCAGAACACCGGCCGCTGCGTGGACGACAGCGGCGCGGCCGGCCTGCGCGCCTTCCCCTGCAACGGCCTGAACTACCAGCGGTTCAACTACTACAAGCAGAACGACGGCTCCTGGGTCGTGCAGAACCAGAACACCGGGCGCTGTATCGACGACAGCGGCGCGGCCGGCCTGCGCGCCTTCCCCTGCAACGGCCTGAACTACCAGCAGTGGCGCCTGATCTACCTGAACGGCGGCGCGGCGTACCAGAACGTCAACACCGGCCGCTGCATGGACGACAGCGGCGCCTACGGCCTGCGCGCGTTCACCTGCAACGGCCTGAACTTCCAGAACTTCAACTTCGTGTAGTCGCGCCCCGGCGCCGCGCCTCCCGCGTCGCCGGACCCGCACCGCACCCGCACCGGGCCGCCCGTCGCACCACGCGGGCGGCCCGACCGCGTTCCCCCGCCGGAGGCCGCTCACACCTCCCGCCGTCCGATCTCTTCCGTGTGACCCATGACATGTGAAATATTACCTGCGCTCGCCCGACCACCCACCGTCCGGAAAGGACAGGTCAGTTGCGCAGACTGTCCGCGGCGTTCGCGGCCGCGCTCACCACGAGCGCGATAGCGGTCACCCTCCTCGGCACCCCCGCCCAGGCCGCTCCCCCCACGCCCGCACCCACCATCTCCGCCGAGTCCGGCGACAGCGCCGAGGCCGGCGGTCTCGAGGCCCCGCCCGCACCGCTCGCGCCCCAGGAGCGCGAGCGCCAGTCGCTGCGCACCAAGGCACTGGAACAGCTCAACAAGGGCGCCGTGGCCAAGACCACGGACCGCCGGGCACCCGCCAAGGTGCGGGTCGGCAACGACTACGTCCAGCTCGCGCAGCAGCGCAAGGACAAGGTCTTCGTGATCCTCGCCCAGTTCGGCGACCAGGTGGACAACACCACCCTGTACAACGGCCAGCCGCGCTACGGGGGCACCCCCGGGCCCGCGCACAACACCATCCCGAAGCCCGGCAAGAGCGACAACCACACGCTCTGGAACCAGGACTTCGACCGGAAGTACTACCAGAAGATGTTCTTCGACGACTCGCCCGGCGCGGTCTCGATGCGCAACTTCTACCGCACCCAGTCCTCCGGCCGGTACGACATCGAGGGCACCGTCAGCGACTGGGTCACCGTGCCGTGGAACGAGGCCCGCTACGGCTCCAACAAGGGCCCGCAGGGCTCCGGCGCCTGGACCCAGGGCCAGGAGTTCATCCGGGACGCCGTCAAGGCCTGGTACGACGGCGAGATCGCCAAGGGCCGCACCGCCGCGGCCGTCAAGGCCGAGCTGGCCCAGTACGACGTCTACGACCGCTACGACCACGACAAGGACGGCGAGTTCGACCAGCCCGACGGCTACCTGGACAACGTCGTCGTCGTGCACGCGGGCGTCGACGAGACCTGGGGCGGCGGCGCGCAGGGCGCCGACGCGCTGTGGGCGCACCGCAGCTGGACCTTCCCGGACCCGACCGGCCAGACCGGCCCGGCCGGCAACAAGATCGGCGGCGCGCCGGTCGGCGACACCGGCCTGTACGTCTACGACTACGTCCAGGCGGGCGAGAACAGCGGAGTCGGCCTGTTCTCCCACGAGTTCGGCCACAACCTCGGCCTGCCCGACCTGTACAGCACCAGCGGCGGCGACAACAGCGTCAACTTCTGGTCGCTGATGTCCTCCGCCTCCTACCTGGGCAAGGGCAAGAACACCACCGGCGCCTACCCCGGCGACCTCGACGCCTGGAGCAAGCTGCAGTTCGGCTGGCTCAACTACGACGAGGCGCAGGCCGCCACCCGGTCCAGCCACGCGCTCGGCGTCAGCGGCTACAACACCGACCAGGCGCAGGCCGTCCTGGTCCACCTGCCGGACGGCACCACCAGCACGGACCTCGCCGACCCGCGCGAGGGCGCCAAGCAGTGGTGGAGCGACACCGGCGACAACCTGGACAACGCGCTGGCCCGCGACGTCGACCTCGGCGGGGTCACCGGCCCGGCCGCCCTCGACGCGGCGGTCTGGTACGACATCGAGCAGGACTACGACTTCCTGACCGCCGAGGCCTCCACCGACGGCGGGAAGACCTGGACCGCCCTGCCCGGCACCGTCGACGGCACCCCGATCGGGAACACCAGCGCCAACGTCCCCGGCCTGAGCGGCACCTCCGGCGCGTACCGGCAGCTGCACATCCCGCTGGACGGCTACGCCGGCCAGAAGGTCCGGCTGCGGCTGCACGTCACCTCCGACGGCAACACCCACGGCAAGGGCGTCCTGGTCGACGCGGTGAGGATCACCGCCGGCGCCACCACGCTGTTCACCGACGGCGCCGAGAACGGCACCAACGGCTGGACCGCCACCGGCTTCACCGTCATCACCGGCCGCACCGCGGTCAAGCAGCACCCGCGCGCCTACCTGGTGGAGAACCGGCGCTACGCCGGCTACGGCGAGTTCCTGAAGACCGGCCCGTACAACTTCGGCTACACCGGGGTCGAGGGCAAGAAGGACATCGTCGACACCTACCCGTACCAGGAGGGCGTGCTCGTCTGGCTCTGGGACACCGGCTACGGCGACAACAACACCAAGGACCACCCCGGCGGCGGCCTGATCCTGCCGATCGACGCCCACCCGGCGCCGATCCGCTTCGCCGACGGCACCCTGGTCAACGGCCGGGCGCAGACCTTCGACGCGACCTTCTCGCTCAAGCCCACCACCGGGTTCACCCTGCACAAGGCCGGCGTGCCGGTGAAGATCGGCCCCGAGAAGGCCGTCCCGGCGTTCAACGACCGCACCGGCGTCTACAGCGACCCGGCCACCCCGCAGCTCGGGGTGAAGGTCCCGGACACCAACACCAGGATCGAGGTCGTGCGCGAGTCCCAGGGCGGGCGGATCACCACCGTCCGGGTGGGCCCCGCGTCCTGACCCCGCTGTCCGGGGCCGGCCGCGCACACCCCGCCCGGCCGGTCCCGGCAGTCCGGCCCCCGGTGTCCTGAGCACCGGGCCTCCCCGTGGAAGACAGGTCCCACGGACAGGCAGACCGCCCCGGCCCTCCCACACGGAGGGCCGGGGCGGTCGTGTCTCCCGCACGGCTCAGCCTTCGGCGCGCGACCGCCGCAGGCTCAGCGCGGCGGTGGCGGTGCCGAACACGGTGAGGGCGCCGAGCCCGAAGACCATGTAGCGGGCACCCTCCAACGTGGAGTCCCCGCCGAAGCTCACCAGCGTCCCGGCCAGCGCCGAGCTCACCGTGAAGGCGATCAGCTGGGTGGTGTTGAGACCGGCCGCCGCCTTGGCGCCCTCCACCTCGTCGTCGGTGCTGCGCATCGCCGTGACGCTCAGGTGCGGGAAGGCCGCCCCGATGCCGGTCCCGCCGATCACCAGCACCACCGCCCACAGCAGCACCCGGCCGCCGGAGGCCTGCGAGGTCTGCAGCAGGCCGTAGGCCAGCAGACCGGCCGTGAGCACCGCGGGGCCGACCCGGATCGCCAGCGAACGGGCCCGGTCCGAGCGCAGGTTGACGCTGAACAGCTGCGCCGAGGTCCAGCCGACCGACACCGTCGCGCCGAGGAAGCCGGCCGCCAGCGGGCTCAGCCCGCCCAGCTCCTGGCCGAACAGCGGGATGAAGGTCTCGGTCATCACACCGGTGCAGTACACCGCCACGGTCAGGTAGATCCACTTCAGGTGGTTGCCGCGACGGTAGGTCAGCTTCGGCAGCACGGTCGCCGACCCGCGGCGCTCCACCAGCAGGAAGCCCGCCAGCAGCACCAGGCCCAGCACGATGCACAGCGCCGTCGCCCAGCCGCGCGGCACGGTGGAGCTGATGCTGAAGGCGCCCGCCGCGAGCGTCAGCAGCAGCAGCGAGGGCAGCGGCAGCGGTTCGACGGTGCGCGCCGACCCGGTCGGGCCGGGCAGCGAACGACGGGCCAGCACGGCCAGCACCAGGGCGGCCGCCATGAGCAGGACGTAGGAACCGCGCCAGGCGTTCAGTTCGGCGAACAGCCCGCCGAGCGAGGGGCCGACCAGCGTGCCCACGCCCCACATCGCCGACACCAGGCCGGCCGCCCTGGTCCACAGCCGTTCCGGCAGCGCGGTGCGGATCACCGCGTAGCCGAGGCCGGCCATCAGCCCGCCGCCCAGGCCCTGCACGATCCGGCCGACGATCAGCGTCTCCATCGACGGGCTGGCCGCGGTGAGCCCGGCGCCGGCGGCGAACACCAGGAACCCGGTCAGGTAGGAGCGCGAGGGCCCGAGCCGGGCGAGCAGCCGGCTGACCAGCATCGCGGCGGTGACCGCGGCGATCAGGAAGCCGGTCGCCACCCAGGCGTAGAAGCGGGCGCCGCCGATGTCCTCGACGATCGAGGGGAGCAGGGCGGCGGTGAAGTAGAGGTTCATCGCGTAGAGCGCGACACCGCCGGCCATGATCGAGGCCTGGGCGGCGTACTGCTTGGAGAAGAGGTCCCCCCAGCCGCCGGAGGGCGCCCCGGACTCTGCGACGGGAGCGCGATCTCCCTGGTCGGAGGGGGTGGAGGCGGTCTGGACGCGCGAAGTTTCGGTCACGTGGACACGCTATGAGTTCAAGTGAACTTCAAGTCAAGCGTTCACCCGGAGCCGGGGCCGGCGCTCTCCCCGGGAACGACACCCTCGCCGGGAACGGCGCTTCCCCCGGGAACGGCGCGTCTCCCGGGAACGGTGCTCTCTCCGGGAACGGCGAAGGGCCCGCCGGTTCCGACGACCCGGTCGGATCCGGCGGGCCCCGCCCGCCCGGTGGAGGTCCACCGGGCGGGACCCGGTCGGGCGCGGCCCTCGTCACAGGCTCCCCGCCGCTCCCGACCGGGGGCTCGGCACGCGAGGAGGGTCGCTCCTCGCGCGTTCGGTGCCGTACCGTCCGCCGTGGGGGTGGCCGGACGGTACGGCGGTTCAGCCGCGGCCGGGGACGCGCCCATCGGCAGGCGCCCCCGACCGCGAGACCGCGTCCCGGATCAGTCCTCCGGGAAGTGGCAGGCCGCCTCGCGCCCGCCCGGCCCGGCGATCCGCAGCAGCGGACGCTCGGTCCGGCAGATCTCCTGGGCCTTCGGGCAGCGCGGGTGGAAGGTGCACCCGGGCGGCGGGGCGGCCGGGCTCGGCGGGTCGCCGAGCAGCACGATCCGCTCCCGCGTCCGCTCCGCGGCCGGGTCCGGCAGCGGCACCGCGGACAGCAGGGCCTTGGTGTACGGGTGCGCCGGGTTGCCGTACACCTGGTGCTTGTCGCCGATCTCGACGATCCGGCCGAGGTACATCACGGCGACCCGGTCGCACACGCGCTTGACCACGGAGAGGTCGTGCGCGATGAAGATGTACGCCAGCCCCAGTTCGTCCTGGAGGCGCTCCATCAGATTGACCACCTGGGCCTGGATGGAGACGTCCAGCGCGGACACCGGCTCGTCGGCGACCACCAGCCGGGGCGAGGTGGCCAGCGAGCGGGCGATGCCGATGCGCTGGGCCTGGCCGCCGGAGAACTCGTGCGGGTAGCGGTCCAGGTGCTCGGGGATGAGGCCGACCAGCTCCATCAGCTCGGCGGCCCGCTTGCGGGCGTCGGCCGCGCCGCTGCCCTGGACCAGCAGCGGCTCGGAGATGATCCGGGCCACCGTCTGCCGGGGGTTGAGCGAGGAGTACGGATCCTGGAACACCATCTGCAGGTCCCTGCGGTGCGGGCGCAGCTGGGCCTGGGTCAGGCCGCCGATCTCGGTGCCGTCGAAGTTCACGGTGCCCGAGGTCGGGTCGATGAGCCGGACGACCATGCGCCCGGTGGTCGACTTGCCGCAGCCGGACTCGCCGACCAGGCCGAGGGTCTCGCCGGCGCCGACGTCGAAGCTGACGCCGTCCACCGCCCTGATCGGGGCGCCGGGCTTGCCGGTGCGGGAGCGGCGGCCGGGGAAGGTCTTCACCAGGTCCCGGACCGTCAGCAGGGGTTCGGTCATCCCAGGACTCCTTCCGGCACCAGCGGCAGGTGGCAGGCGGCCTGGTGGCCGGGGGCGAGCGGGCCGAACTCGGGCCGCTCGGACAGGCAGCGGGCGTGCTCCTCGGCGGCCGCGGCGGTGGTGCGGGCGCAACGCGGGGCGAAGGAGCAGCCGGGGGCGGGGGCGATCAGCGACGGCGGGCTGCCGGGGATGGCGCGCAGCGGGGCGTCGTCGGTGTCGTCCAGACGGGGCAGCGAGTCGAGCAGCCCGCGGGTGTAAGGGTGCGCGGGGGCCGCGAACAGCCGGTCCACGGGAGCCTGTTCGGCGGCGCGGCCGCCGTACATGACGAGCACTTCGTGGGCGACCCGGGCGACCACGCCGAGGTCGTGGGTGATCATCACGACGCCGAGTCCGCGCTGCTCCTGGATCCTGGCGATCAGGTCGAGGATCTGGGCCTGGACGGTGACGTCGAGCGCGGTGGTCGGCTCGTCGGCGATCAGCAGCTCGGGCTCGCAGGCGAGCGCCATGGCGATCATCACGCGCTGGCGCATGCCGCCGGAGAACTGGTGCGGGTACTCGTCGACCCGGCGGGCCGGCTCGGGGATGCCCACCTCGGCGAGCATCTCGATCGCGCGCTCGCGGCCGGCCTTGCGGGAGGCCTTGAAGTGCACCCGGTAGTGCTCGGCGATCTGCTCCCCGACCGGGTAGAAGGGGTGCAGGCTGGACAGCGGGTCCTGGAAGATCATGGCGATCCGCCGGCCGCGGATCGCGCCGAGCCGCTTCTCGCCCAGGCCGTTGAGCTCCTGGCCGTCGAGCCTGATCGAGCCGTCGACCCGGGCGCCGCGGTGCAGGCCCATGACGGCGAGCGAGGTGACGGACTTGCCGCTGCCGGACTCGCCGACCAGGCCGAGGGTCTTGCCGGCCTCGACGGTGAAGTTGATGCCGTCGACGGCCCGGACGGTGCCGCGCGGGGTGTCGAAGGCGACCTTGAGGTCCTCGACCTCCAACAACGACGTCATCAGTACCTCACTCTCGGGTCGACGTAGGCGTAGAGCACGTCGACCAGCAGGTTCGCGACGACGATGAAGAAGGCCGCGAGCAGGGTGACGCCGAGGATGACGGGCTGGTCGGAGCGGAGCAGGCCGTCGTAGAAGAGGCGTCCGATTCCGGGCAGTCCGAAGATGGACTCGGTGATGACGGCACCGGCCAGCAGACCGCCGAGGTCCATGCCGAAGATGGTGAGGATCGGCGTCATGCCGGAGCGCAGACCGTGTTTGACGGTGACGGTGAGCGCCGGCATGCCCTTGGCGCGGGCGGTGCGGATGTAGGGCTCGGCCATCGCCTCGATCATCGAGGTCCGGCTCTGCCGGGCGTACTGGGCCGCGTAGAGCAGCGCCAGGGCGGTCCAGGGCAGCAGCAGGTTGGAGGCCCAGGACAGCGGGTTGTCGGTGAGGTTGTGGTACGCGGGGTAGGGCAGCAGGTCGGCGGTCCGCACCACGCCCCAGATCAGCATGATCGAGGTGAAGTAGACCGGCAGCGAGGCGGCGCCGACCGACAGGACGGTGAGGACCTTGTCGACGACGGTGTTCTTGCGCAGCGCCGAGGTGATGCCGGCGCCGAGCCCGAGCAGCAGCCAGAGCACGGCCGAGCCGATGGCGAGCGAGACCGACACCGGCAGGCGGTCGACCAGCAGGTCCCAGACCGGCAGCGAGTACTCGTAGGAGTAGCCGAGGCAGGGGAAGCCGCAGTGGGTGGCGCTGGCTCCGCTGCCGTAGTCGCGGCCGGCCACGATGCCCAGCAGGTAGACGAAGAACTGCTCCCAGACGGGCTTGTCCAGGCCCATCGCGGCCTTGACCTCGATCAGCCGCTCGGGGCTGCAGGTCTTGCCGCAGGCGGCCGCGGCCGGGTCGTTGGGCAGCAGGTAGAAGATGGTGAAGGTGATGGCGCAGATGGCCAGCAGGATGCCGGCGACGCCGAGCAGCCGGCGCCCGAGGTAGAGGATCACGACCGTCCTCCCTTCGGGTCGAGGATGTCGCGCAGCGCGTCGCCGAGCAGGGTGAAGGCGAGGACGGCGACGAACAGGAAGACCGTCGGGATGAGGAAGTACGTCGGGTCGGTCTCGTAGAAGACGATCGACTCGGCGATCATCTGCCCCCAGGAGGGGGTCGGCGGCCGGACGCCCACGCCGAGGTAGGAGAGCGCGGCCTCGGTGGCGATCATGCCGGGGATCAGCAGCGTGGTGTACGCGATGATCGGCCCGGAGACGTTGGGCAGGATCTCCCGGGTGAGGATGCGCCAGGACCGGGCGCCGCCGACCTTGGCCGCCTCGACGTACTCGCGGTGCTTGAGCGAGAGGGTCTGGCCGCGGACGACGCGGGCCACGCCGGGCCAGCCGAACAGGCCGATGACCACGGTCATCAGCAGGATCCGGTTGACGTCCTTGGCCACCGACATCATCGCGATCATGAAGATCAGCGAGGGGAACGACATCGTGAGGTCCATCAGCCGGGACAGCAGGCTGTCGACGCGGCCGCCGAAGTAGCCGGCCGCGATGCCGGCCAGGGTGCCGGCGATCACGACGACGGCGGTGGCGACGAACGCGATCAGCAGCGACACCTGGCCGCCGTGCAGGACCCGGGCGAACAGGTCGCGGCCGGTGGCCGGCTCGACGCCGAACCAGTGCCGGGCGCCGACGCCGCCGAAGTCGCCCTTGGGCAGGCCGCCCAGGTAGGCGTCGACGGAGCGCTTGTCGAACTCCTCGGCGTTCCAGCCGCCGAGCGCGCTCAGCGGTCCGGCCAGCACGGCCATCAGGACGAGGAGGACGACCATGACCAGGCCGAAGCGGGCGGAGCCCTTGGCCCACAGCTGGTCCCAGACCAGCCGCCAGGGCCCGCGCCCGGAGGCTTTCGCGGGGCCCGCCGCCGCGACGGGCGCGGCGGCGGGCTCAGTCGTAGTGGTGCTCATGACGGACGGTTCCTCAGCCCTGGCTCTTGGCGGGGTCCTTGAGGCCGATCGTGGCCATGTCGATCATGCCGGCGTAACCCGGGGCGCCGAAGGCACCGGCCACGTTGGTGCCGACCAGCAGCGCGCGGCGCTGCCACATGAGCGGGACGGCCGGGGCCTTCTGCAGCAGCGCCTCGTCCAGCTTCTTCCAGGCCTCGTTGGCCTCGTTCACGTCCGGGAGGGCCGCGATGCGGTCCATCTCGTCCATGGTGGCCTGGTCGCGGAACTGGCTGTAGTTGCCCTGGTTGCCCTTGTCCTTGATGGTGCGGCCGTCGAACAGGAAGGGCAGGAAGGTGGCGCCGGACGGGTAGTCCGGGCACCAGCCGTTGATGGTCAGCTCGGGCGCGGCCTTGGCGTCGCCGAGGGTGTCGGTGAACGCCGAGGGGTCGACGGTGTTGACGGTGACCGTGATGCCGGCCTTGGACAGCGACTGCTGGATGGCCTCGCCGCGGGTCTTGTCGCCGAGCGAGACGGTGAGCGAGACCTTGAGGTCGGTCTTGCCGGCCGCCTTGAGCAGGTCCTTGGCCTTCGCCGGGTCGCCGGCGGCCGGGATCTTCAGCGGGTCGGCCTTGACGCCGCCGGTCAGCGACGGCGGCAGGAAGGAGGTGGCGACGTCGGCGATCGCGGGGCCGCCGAAGGCGGTGACCTGGGCCTCGCGGTCGACCGCCCACATGACGGCCTCGCGGACCTTCGGGTCGTCGAACGGCGCCTTGGAGGTGTTCAGGTAGAGGCTGTCGGTGCAGCCGGTGCGCTCGGCCACCATCCGGGCCTTGACGTCGGCCTTGGGCAGCACCTTCGCGACGGACTCGGGGCGCATCCAGGGCATCTCGATCGCGGAGGCGTCGGCGCCGTCGCTGGCGATGATGCGGTCGTCGACCTGGCCGCCCTTGAGGCCCTGGGTGACGACGATCTTGTCCGGGTAGGCCTTGCGGATCGGGTCCGAGGACGGGTCCCAGTTGGTGTTGCGGACCAGCACCAGCTGCTTGCCGCGGTCGTAGCTCTCGATCTTGTACGGGCCGGAGGAGAACGGCCGCATGTCGTACTGGGTGCCCTTCTCCTGGGCCGGCGGCACCGGCGCGAAGGTGGGCAGGGTCGCGGTGTAGGCGAACTCGGCGACCGGGCGCTTGAGCCGGAAGACGATGGTCCGGTCGTCCGGCGTCTCGATGCTCGCCAGGTGCTCGCCGGTCAGCGGGCCCTTGTAGTTCTCGCCGCCGGCCAGGTACTGGGCCGCGTAGTCGGGGCCGCCGGTGAGGTCCGGGGAGAACGAGCGCTCGACGTTGTACTTGATGTCGGACGACTTGATCGGCGAGCCGTCCTCGTACTTCAGCCCCTCGCGCAGGGTGAAGGACCAGGTCTTGCCGCCGTCGGACGGACGGCCGGTGTCGGTGGCCAGGTCGGGGACGATCTGGTTGCCGGCGTCACCGGGCTCGGCCTTGAAGGTGACCAGGGTGCGGTAGATCAGCCGGGTGCCGAAGTCCATCTGCGGCAGGGTCCAGTTGCGGGCCGGGTCGAGGTGGGCGAAGTCCTGGTTGGTCAGCACCGTCAGGGTGCCGCCCTTGACCGGGGTGCCGCCCACGATCGTGCCGCTGTCGGCACCGGGCCCCTTGGTGGAACTGGCGGCAGCGGTGTCGCCGGAGCCGTCGTCGCCCTTGTCCTTGCTTCCGCAGGCGCCGAGCCCGAGGGTGAGTGCCGCCGCGATGGCCGCCGCGAGGGCGGTCTGGGTACGCCTGTTCATATCTGACTCCGCAGTGGGGGGCCCGCCGAGAAGGCCCGTCGTCCAACCCCGGGGGTGGATCCGGGGCCCGGCCGGGAGGGCGACCTCAGGGGGTCTAGCCGCTCCGCGGTGTGACCCGTAACATAGTAATGTGAAATTGCACTGCACAAGAGGTGACGCCACCCGTTACCGAGCTGTGTCCGTGCAACCCCCTCCTCCCCCCGACTCCGCACCACGCGTTTAGGAGTACCCGGTGACCCTCCGTCAGACCGGCCTCAACACCGGCAGCCACGACCTCCCGGTGTCGGCGGCGCTCAACGCCTTCATGGGCACCTCCTGGGCCCCCACCCCGCTCCCGGCCGAGAGCCGCGTCCCCGGCTACGCCGTCACCCCCGGCCGGCGCACCCGGCTCTCCGCGGCCTTCCCCGGCGAGCGCCTGATCGTCCCGGCCGGCCGGCTCAAGGTCCGCAGCAACGACGTCGACCACCGCTTCCGCCCGCACAGCGCCTACGCCTGGCTCACCGGCCTCACCGGCGAGGACCAGGTCGGCCACGTGCTCGTCCTGGAACCGACCGGCCCCGACGGCCACGAGCCCGTCCTCTACCTGCGCCCCCGCTCCCCCCGCGGCGGCGACCCGGTGCGCGGCGCCGAATTCTTCCGCGACCGCCGCTACGGCGAGTTCTGGGTCGGCCGCCGACCCGACCTCGACGAGGCCGCCCGGCTCACCGGCGTGCGCGTCGAGCACCTCGACGAGCTGGACAAGCTGCTCGCCGGACCGCGGCCCGCCACCCGGGTGCTGGCCGGCGTCGACCCCGAGGTCGACACCGCCACCGGCCGCCCCGGCCCCGCCGAACTCGCCGACGCCGACGGCCTGTTCGCCGCCGTGCTGTCCGAGCTGCGGCTGGTCAAGGACATCTGGGAGGTGGAGCAGCTCCAGCTCTCCGTCGACCACACCGTGCTCGGCTTCGAGGACGTCGTCCGCGCCCTGCCCGCCGCCCTGCGCCACCACCGCGGCGAGCGCTGGATCGAGGGCGTGTTCAACCTCCGCGCCCGCGCCGAGGGCAACGGCGTCGGCTACGAGACCATCGCCGCCGCCGGCGCCCACGCCTGCGTCCTGCACTGGATCCGCAACGACGGCGCGCTCGACCCGAACGCCCTGCTGCTGCTGGACGCCGGCGTCGAGACCGACACCCTCTACACCGCCGACATCACCCGCACCCTCCCGCTGAGCGGCACCTTCACGCCCGTCCAGCGCCAGGCCTACGAGCTGGTGCTCGCCGCCCAGCAGGCCGGCATCGACACGCTGCGCCCCGGTGCCCGCTTCCGCGACTTCCACGCCGCGGCCGCCCGGGTCATCGCCGAGGGCCTCGCCGACTGGGGCGTCCTGCCCGTCTCCGCCGAGGAGGCGCTCGCCGAGGACAGCGGCCTCTACCGCCGCTACACCCTCTGCGGCACCGGCCACATGCTCGGCCTCGACGTGCACGACTGCGCCCGGGCCCGCGCCGAGACCTACCTGGACGGCGTCCTCGAGGAGGGCCACGTGCTCACCGTGGAGCCCGGCCTCTACCTCCAGCCCGACGACGAGACCCTCCCCGCCGAGCTGCGCGGCCTCGGCATCCGGATCGAGGACGACCTCGTCATCACCGCCGACGGCGCCCGGCTGATGTCCGGCGCGCTGCCGCGCAGCGTCCCGGCCGTCGAGTCCTGGATGGCCGGACTGCTCGGCTGAGCCGACGGTGCCGGCCCCGCGGCGGTGGGGCCGGCACCGTTCGGGGGCCTTGCTCCCGGCCCCCGCCCCGGCAGGGGTCCGGGAGCAAGGCCCCCGGGAACGGCCGCAGGGCCGCCAGGCTCACCGCCCGGCGGCCCGGGCCTCCTCCCACAGGCGGGCCACGATCCCCGCCGCCGGGCCGCCGCGCGCCGCCCGGTGGCCCGTCCCGGCCCACAGGTGCATCGCCCCGGTGTCACCGCGCCCGGCCGCCGCCGCGCGCAGCGGCTGGGTCAGGTGGTGCACCTCCGGATAGGCGGCGGGCGCGTACGGCCCGTACCGGTCGATGAACGCGTTCCGCAGCCCCCGCGCCGGGCGCCCGGTGAACGCCCGGGTCACCGCCGTCGCCTCGAACTCCGTCAGCGCCGCCCGGTGCGCCGCCGACGTGCCCGCCTCGTCCGTCCGCAGCAGCGCCGTCCCCAGCTGGACCGCCACCGCCCCGGCCCGCAGCGCGGCCGCCACCGACGCCCCGTCGGACAGCCCGCCCGCCGCGACCAGCGGCAGCCCCGTCACCGACCGCACCCCGGCCAGCAGTTCCAGCAGCGGGACGTCCCCCGGCCGGTCCGCGACCGCGTGGGTGGCCCGGTGGCCGCCCGCCTCCGGGCCCTGCACGCACAACGCGTCCATCCCGGCCGCCTCGGCCCGCCGGGCCTCCTCCGGCGTGGTCACCGTGCCCACCTGGAACACCCCCGCCGCCCGCAGCGCCCGCGCCTCCTCGGCGGCGGGCAGCCCGAAGGTGTACGAGACCACCGCGACCGGGTCGGCGAGCAGCACGGCGATCTTGGCGTCCCAGTCGTCCCGGTCCGGCCCGATCGCCTCCGGCAGCACGACCCCGTGCCGCTCCGCCTCGGGCCGCAGCCGCTCCCGGTAGGCGGCCACCGCGGCCGGGTCACCGGGCGGGGCCGGCACGAAGAGGTTCACTCCGAACGGACGGTCCGTCACCTTCCGGGTCAGCCCGATCTGTTCGGCCGTGGCGGCGGCGCTCCGGTAGCCGGCGGCCAGGAAGCCCAGCCCGCCGGCCGCGTTCACCGCGGCCACCAGTTCCGGCGTGGTCGCCCCGCCGGCCATCGGTGCGCCGAGCACGGGCACGGCGAGTTCGTCGAGTCGGACGGCCATCCGGGGATCCTCCGATCACACGGCACACGGGGTCGCCGACCACCCTACGCCCGCCGCCTGCCGCCTCTCCTCGCTCACCCTCCGCGCCGGATCAGCCCCCGCGCCCGCGCCTCCCGCACCGCCGCCGTCCGCGACTCCACACCCAACTTGGTGTAGATGTGCACCAGATGCGACTTCACCGTGGCCAGGCTGAGGTGCAGCCGCCCGCCGATCGCCTGGTTGGTCAGCCCGTCCGCGACCAGCCCCAGCACCTCGGTCTCCCGCGCGCTCAGCGCCGCCGCCGGCGTCCGCATCCGCTCCAGCAGCCGGTCCGCCACCGTGGGCGCCAGCGCCGGCCGGCCCGCCGCCGCCGACCGCACCGCACGGGCCAGCTCCTCCGGCGGCGCGTCCTTCAGCAGGTACCCGGTGGCCCCGGCCTCCAGCGCCGGCAGCGTGTCCGCGTCCGTGTCGTAGGTGGTCACCACCAGGACCCTCGGCGCCCCCGCGCCCCGGGCCGTGATCGCCGCCGTGGCCTGCGCCCCGTTCATCGCCGCCCCCGGCCCGAACTGCAGGTCCATCAGCACCACGTCCACCGCCACCTCGGCCGCCAGCTCCACCGCGCGCTCGGCCGTGGCGGCCTCCGCGACGATCGCGAAGTCCGGCTCGCTCTCCAGCACGGCGCGCAGGCCGGCCCGGACCACCGGGTGGTCGTCGGCCAGCAGCAGCCGGATCACGGACCCCGTCACGACGACTCCTCCCCGGCCCCGCCCGCGTCCCCGGGCACCGGCAGCAGCACCGCGAGCACGGTGCCCTCCCCCGGCGCGGACTCCACCGCGAAGGTCCCGCCCAGCGCCCGCGCCCGGGCCCGCATCGACGGCAGCCCGTAACCGCCGTCCCCGCCGCCGTCCCCGCCGCCGCCGGCGGCCCGCGTCCGCACGGCCTCCGGGTCGAACCCCGCACCGTCGTCCACCACGTCCAGCGCCACCTCGCCCGGCATGAAGCTGAGGGTCACCTCGGCGTGGCCCGCTCCGGCGTGCCGCACCGTGTTGCCGAGCGCGGACTGCGCGATCCGCAGCAGCGCCACCTCGTGCGGCACCGGCAGCGGGACCCGCTCCCCGGACACCTGCAGCCGCACCGGCAGGCCGCCGCGCACCGACGTGGTCGCGCACAGCCGCTCCAGCGCCACCGGCAGGGTGTCGCCCTCCAGCGCCGGCGGAGTGAGCGCGCGCACGAAACGGCGGGCCTCGTCGAGGTTGTCCTGCGCGGCCTGCCGGGCCTGCTCCACGTACTCGCCGGCGGCCTCCGTCCGCTCCGGCAGCGCACGCTGCGCGGCCCGCAGCAGCAGCTGGATGCTGGTGAGGCCCTGCGCCAGGGTGTCGTGGATCTCCCGGGCCAGCCGCTCCCGCTCGGCGAGCACCCCGGCCGCGTGGTGGGCGGTCGCGAGGTCGGCGCGGGCGGCCGTCAGCTCGTCGATGAGCCGCCGGCGCTCCTCGCTCTCCCGGTAGAGGGCCTGGTAGCCGAACACGGTCGCGACGGCGAAGGCGGCCCCCAGCAGCGGACCGATCGCCGGCGCGACGCCGACGGTGTGCTGATGGGCCGAGTAGGCGACGATCGCCGCGACGGCGGTGAGCCCGACCGCGGCCACCCCGGACCGCCGGCCGAGCAGGTGCAGTTCCAGGAAGTACAGCGGGAACGCCAGCCAGACCCCGTCCGGGGTGGCGACCAGCACACCCGCCCAGGTGACCCCGAGCAGCGCCAGCCAGAGCGCGGCGGCCCGCCGGGAGCGGCCGACGGCGCCGATCAGCGGACCGGCCGCGTAGACGGCGGCCGTCGCGACGGCCGCGGCGGTGACCGCCGCCGGATCGCCGTCGTGCCCGGCCACGGCCCGGACCACGGCGAGCGCGAGCAGGCCCGCCACCAGCAGGTGCAGACAGACCCGGAGCACGCGGGCGACGGGGGTGGTTCGGGGTCGATCGGTCGCCATCCGTCCAGCCTAGGGTCCGTGCCGCCGACCGGCATCAATCGAAAGGTTGAACTCCGTTTCCGCCCTTCGAAGCCGAGGATCCAATCCCCGGTGCGATGCCCGGCGGGCCCGCGTCCGGCCACTCTCGTCAGTGTCGCAGCGGATCGGACGAAAGGGCTCGCGGTGTTCGTCGCCTGGAGGGATCTGGGGTTCGCCAAGGGGCGGTTCGCCCTGATGGGAACCGTCGTCGTGCTGATCACCGTGCTGGTCGGCCTGCTCTCGGGGCTGACCGCCGGGCTCGGCCGGCAGAACACCTCGGCCGTCACCGGCCTGCCCGCCGACCACCTGGCCTTCGGCCGGCCCGCCGACGGCCGGAAGCTGTCGTTCAATGACTCCCAGGTCACCCCCGAGCAGTGGCAGGGCTGGGCCCGCACCCCCGGCGTGACCGACGCGCAGCCGCTCGGCATCGCGACCACCAAGGCCGCGGCCGGCCCGCGCACCGCCGCCCTCTCCGTCTTCGGCCTCCCCGACGGCTCCGCACTGGCCCCGCGGGGCGACTCCCTCGCCCCGGGCCGGGCCGTGCTGTCACGGACCGCCGCCGAGGACCTCGGCGGGCTGCGCCCCGGCGACGCCTTCACCGTCGCGGGCCTGCCGCTGACCGTCGCGGCCGTCGCCGGGGACGCCTCCTACAGCCACACGCCGGTGGTCTGGACGACCCTCGCCGACTGGCAGCGGGCCGCCCCCGGCGGCGCCGGGCACGCCACCGTGGTCGCGCTGACCACCACGAAGGGCGCCGACCTGGCCGCCGCCGACACCGCCCTCGGCACCGAGACCCGCGACCGCGACGGCGCACTCGCCGCGATCGGCTCCTACACCTCGGAGAACGGCTCGCTGCAGCTGATGCGCGGCTTCCTGTTCGCCATCTCGGCGCTGGTGATCGGCGCCTTCTTCACGGTCTGGACGATCCAGCGCAGCGGCGACATCGCCGTCCTCAAGGCCCTCGGCGCCTCCACCCGCTACCTGTTGCGCGACGCCCTCGGCCAGGCCGTCCTGCTGCTGCTCCTGGGCACCGCGGTCGGCACGGCGGTCGCGGTCGGCGTCGGCGCGCTGCTCGGCTCCGCCGTCCCGTTCGTGCTGGACGCCCCGACGGTGCTGCTGCCCGCCGCCGTCATGATCGCGCTCGGCGCGGTCGGCGCGGCCCTGTCCGTCCGCCGCATCACCTCCGTCGACCCGCTGACCGCCCTGGGGAGTGCCCGATGACCCTGCACCTCGACCGCGTCACCCTCACCTACCCGGACGGCGACGGCCGGCTGACCGCCCTCGACGAGGTGTCGCTGACCGTGCCGAAGGGCACCCTCACCGCCGTGGTCGGCCCGTCCGGCTCGGGCAAGTCCAGCCTGCTGGCGGTGGCCGCGACCCTGATCGCCCCGGACTCCGGACGCGTGGTGGTGGACGGCACCGACACCGCCGGACTGGACCGGGCCGGGCTGACCGCACTGCGGCGGCACCGGATCGGCATCGTCTTCCAGCAGCCCAACCTGCTGCCCTCGCTGACCGCCGCCGAACAGCTCCAGGTGATGGCCCACCTCGACGGCCGCTCCGCACGGGCCGCGCTCCCCCGCGCCCTGGAGCTGCTGGCCGCCGTCGGCCTGCGCGACCTGGCCGGCCGCCGCCCGCACCAGCTCTCCGGCGGTCAGCGCCAGCGGGTCAACATCGCCCGCGCGCTGATGAACGACCCCACCGTGCTGCTGGTGGACGAGCCCACCAGCGCACTCGACCACGAACGCGGCGCCGCCGTGCTCGACCTGCTGACCGCCCTCACCCACCGCCGCGCCACCGCCACCGTCCTGGTCACCCACGACCGCAGCCACCTGACGGCGGTCGACCAGGTCGCCGAGGTCCAGGACGGCAGACTGACGGTGCCGGCGGCGGTGTGACCTACTTCTTGGCGGCCAGCACGTCGTCCACCGAGAGCGCCACCGAAGCGCCGATCGACTCCGGCAACGTGAAGGACTGCCCAGGGTGGTGGACGGCGTGCACCCGGTACTCACCGTCCTGTGGGTCGGTGAGAACCATCACCCGCTGATTCGTACGATCCACGATGACGTACACGGGCACGCCCGCCGAGGCATACGCGGCCGGCTTCCGCTTCAGGTCATCACTGAGGTTGGAGGACGTCACTTCCACCACCAGGCGGAAGATGGCCGGATCGTAGCTGTTGTACTCGATCAGCTTGTCGTCACTGTTCGCGTCGACAATCGCCAGATCCGGAATGGCGAAGTCGGACGGTCCGTCGGGCAGCCAAATACCAATGCCCTGGAACACCTCGGTGTCGCCGTCATCCAGCCCTGCTGCGAGAAAGACACGGTCAAGCCTCTTGACCGACCGGCCGTGCTTCATATTCGGCGACGGCGTCACGACGATCTGGCTCCCGATGATCTCGACCCGGTAGCCGGCGAACTGGTCGGAGATCAGCTCGGCGACTTCGAGCAGCGTGGGCTGCTCGAACGGTTCTTCCACTGCGGCGGCGGACACGGAATCCTCCTTGCTGCCGATGTCGAGAACATCATCGTAGGGCGCCGGATCGCACTACCGCCCGACCCCGGGACATTCACCCGGACGGGTGGTTTGCCCCCTACCGGGCCCGCAACCGCAGGCCGGTGCGGGACTCCTCCTCGGCCGCCGCCTCCTCCTGGCCCTCCGCCCACAGCGAGCGGACGTGGCTGAGGTGACGGGTCATGCAGGACTCGGCGGCCGGGGCGTCGCCGGCGATCATCAGGTCCAGCAGCTCCAGGTGCTCCTCCGCCGAGGAGACCAGCTCGCCGCGCTCGGCCAGCCGGTTGAGGCCGTAGAGGCGGGAGCGCTTGCGCAGGTCGCCGACGACCTCGACCAGTCGGGAGTTGCCGGCCAGGCCGAGCAGGTCCAGGTGGAACTGACGGTCCGCCTCCAGGTAGCCGATGAGGTCCTGCTTGCCGGCCGCGACGACGATCGCCTCGGCCTGCGGGCGCAGCGCCTCCAGCTGCTCGGGGGTGGCGGTGCGGGCGACCCGGCCGACGGTCGGGACCTCGATCAGGGCGCGGATCTCGGTGAAGTCGTCGAGGTCCCGCTCGGTGAGCTCGGTGACCCGGAAGCCCTTGTTGCGGACGGCCTCGACCAGGCCCTCGCGGGCGAGGTCCAGCATGGCCTCGCGGACCGGGGTGGCGGAGACGCCGAAGTCGGCGGCCAGGGCGGGCGCGGAGTAGACCACCCCGGGGCGCAGCTCGCCGGAGATCAGGGCGGCCCGCAGGGCGTGGGCGACCTGGTCGCGCAGCCGCTCCTGGACGGAGATCAGGGTGCGGGGTTTGAGGTCGGCCATGGTGTTCCTCCGGTGAGTGCAGAACACCAGCGTACAATGTCACGTTACGTTGAGTGTGCAACATTCCGTGATTTCGAACGACCGGTCAGCGCACGGCATCCATGGTCGGACACCATCGTGACAGGGCCGCCGCCCGCTGACAACGGCCGGCGGCCCGACTCCTCGATTCCGTCCCCTCACTCCCCCTTGAACAACGGCACCAGGCTGGTCACGCTGGACCCTCCGTGCCCGGCCCCGACCGCCTTCCGGAAGGTGTCGGCGAGCAGCCTCGGCAGCGCCCCGTCCACGCCGGAGGCCTCGACGGTGTGCAGGACGTGCTCGATGCTCGCGACGCCCATGGTCAGCCGGTCGACGTCGCCCGCGTGGTTCCCCGCGGCGATCCGGGGCGCGTAGAAGGCGAGGAAGCCCGGCAGCGAGGCGGCCGTCGAGGTGGCGTAGGGCAGGAACTCGTCCGCCGGGATGCCGTTGGCCTCCGCGACGGCGGTGGCGTGCAGATAGGCGGCCAGCGAGGTCCAGAACAGGTCCATCTGGATCTGGTAGTAGAGCTGCGCCAGCCCCGGGTCGTCACCCCGGTAGTCGGCGCCGGTGAGCACCTCCAGGGCGGCGCGGTGCCGCCGGAACAGCTCGGCCGGGCCGCTGTAGTAGGTGGACGACTCCGGCCGCCCGATGCCCGACGGCGGGACCTGCACGCCACCGGTGAGGTGCCCGGCGCCCCGTTCGGCGAGCCAGCGGGCGGCCTCCCGGGCCCGGTCGGGGGTGTCCGAGCTGAGGTTGACCACGACCTTCCCGGACAGCTCCGCCGCGGCGGCGGCCAGCACGGCGAACACCGCGTCGTAGTCGGTCAGGCTCAGCACGACCAGGTCGTTGGCGGCGACCGCCGCGGCCGCGTCCGGCGCGAGCACGGCGCCCCGGGCGACCAGCTCCCCGGCCCGGCCGGGGCTCCGGTTCCACAGCGTCACGGCGTACCCGGCGTCCAGGTAGGCGCCGGCCATCGCCAGGCCCATCGGGCCGAGGCCGATCAGGGTGACGGAGGGCCTGCTGCCCTCCTGCCGCTCGTGGCCCTGCTGCTCGTGGCCCTGCTGCTTGTTCTCCTGGTGCGCGACAGACATGGGGATCCCCTCCGAGGACGACCGGAACGATGACCGGAACGAGGAGTAGAACGAACGCTCTATCCAGGAGCTGACGCTAACACAGCTCTGGAACGAACGCTCTATCCATTTGATCGGCTAGACTCCCCCCGTGAAGACGACGACCACCGGCACCCGCGAGCGGATCGTCCGGGCAACCTCCCGGCTGCTCCAGCGCCAGGGGTACGAGGGCACCGGCATCAAGCAGATCTCCCGCGAGGCGGAGGCCACCCTCGGCTCCGTCTACCACTTCTTCCCGGGCGGCAAGCAGGAACTGGCCGCCGAGGCGATCCGCCACGGCGACCAGGAGTTCGCGGAGCTGCTGCGCCAGGGGCTGGACAGCGCCACCGACCCCGCCGAGGCGGTCACCGCCTGCACCCGGCTGCTCGCCGAGGCCCTGCGTGCGTCCGACTGGCAGGACGGCTGCCCGATCACCACCACCGCGCTGGAGACGGTCGGCCGGGCGCCGGTGATCGAGGAGGCCGTCACCGCGGCGTTCGCGCACTGGCGCGCCGTCGTCGAGGAGAAGCTGCACGGCAGCGGCATCGGCCTCACCGACGCCCGCGAGCTGGCCGCCACCGTCATCAACACCCTGGAGGGCGCCGAACTCGCCGCCCAGGTCGCCCGCAGCGAGGAGCCGCTGCACCTCACCGGCCGTCACCTCGCCCGGCTGATCGACACCTACCGGCCGCAGCCGCCGGTACCCGCGGCCGCCACTGCCGCCGCAGCCAGCACCAACGCCGCCGGAGCCACAACCGCCTGACCGGAACGCGAAAAAGCGGCCGGCGTGGCGGGGGATCCCTTCCCACCACGCCGACCGCGACTCCGGCCGGCACAACAACGACCGATCCCCGTCCGGGGCAACGGACTCGGGGACGGACACCGGCACAGCGCCGAGCGCCGGTACCCGATCGGCCGGGCCCCACAGCAGACCGGTGCCGACCGGAAGCCCTATCCGCCCGTCCCGCGCCGGTGCACCTCGGCCGCGACCGCGAGGTCCTGCCAGGCCATGCCGACGCTCTTGAAGAACCTCGGCCGGTCGGCCGGCACCGGGGCCTCGCCCCGTACCAGCTCGGCCAGGTTCCACAGCGGGTCGGCACCGGTCACACCCGCCATCAGCAGGTCACCGGCCTCCCGCAGCGCGGCGGCCCGGGCCTCCACGTACAGCGCGGACCGGCCGACCAGTACCTCGTCCACCTCGCGGGCGTCCACCTCGTGCGAGCCGACCGCGGCCACCGCCGCGTGGTCCGGCACCAGCGCGCCGTCGAACAGCGGCGTGCGGGCGGTGGTGCAGCAGACCACCAGGTCCGCCTCCGCCACCGTGGCCGAGGTCCCGGCGGCGGCCTCCAGGCCGAGCCCCCGGGCGTACCGGACCAGCGCACCGGCCGGCTCCGCGCTGCGGGCGACCACGGTCACCCGGGTCAGCCGGCGGACGGCGAGCAGGGCGTCCAGGTGCCCGTAGGCCTGCGGACCCGAGCCGAACAGCACCAGGTGCTCCGCCTCCGGCACCGCCAGCCGGTCCAGCGCGACGGCCGTGACCGCGGGGGTGCGCAGCGAGGTCAGCGCGATGCCGTCGAGCAGGGCGACCGGCTGCAGGGTCGGACCGTCCAGCAGCAGGTAGCCACCGGTGATCCGGGGCAGCCCGGCGGCGGGATTGGCGGGCGCGACACCGGCGATCTTCACCCCGACGTAGGCCGCGGAGGCGGCCGGCATCATCAGCAGTTCTCCGGCCGGTACCGGGACCGCCGAGCGGGCGGGGGCGCTCTCCGGGTCGAGTCCTTCGAGCAGCACCCCCTCGATCGCCCGCGCCGCCTCCTCCGGCGTCAGTGCGACCGCGCCGGTCGGCAGCACCACCGGCCCGGCGATCGGCGCGGCGATCGGCCCACCGGCCGGGACGGCCGGGACGGCGGCGACGGAGCCCGGCGCGGCGGGCCGGAGCGGCTCGGCCGCCACGCCGGGCGGTACGGGGGCGGTCCGCAGGTCGCCGCTCACAGCAGGAACCCCGCGCCGAGCGTGTCCTGCGGGTCGAGCACGAAGCGGTGCTCGCCGGTCCGGTGCGCGGTGCCGGTCACCTCGGTGACCACGCCGTCGCCCCACGGGTCGCCGCCGGGCAGGACCCGCCCGCCGAAGACCGTGCCGACGATCGACTCGTGCCGCAGCTCCGCGCCCGGGGCGAGCCGCCCCTCGGCGGCCAGCACCGCCAGCCGGGCCGAGCTGCCGGAGCCGCACGGCGAGCGGTCGATCTGGCCGTCCGCGAAGACGGTGACGTTGCGCTGGTTCAGCGCGCCGTCCACCGACGGGAGCTCGTCGAACAGGATGACGCCGTAGACGCCGGACAGCCGCGGGTCCACCGGGTGCCGCACGGCCGGGGAGTCGGCCAGCGCGGCCCGGATCTCCCGGCCGGCGGCGGTGAGCTCGGGCAGCCGGTCGAGGGTCACCGAGAGGCCGAGGGCCGCGGCCGGGACGGAGACGTAGCAGGCGCCGGAGTGGGCCACGGCCACCTCGACGGTGCCGCGCGAGGTCTCGACCGGGAGCTTCAGCTCGCTCACCCAGGAGGGCACGTTGCGGAAGGTCACTCCGGTGGTCCGCCCGGCGGACCGGTTGACGAGCGCGGTGACCCGGCCGGACGGCACGTCGATCCGGACCCGGGCGACGCCGTAGTCGGGCGCGGCGACCAGGCCGGAGTCGACCGCCCAGGCGCCGAGCGCGATGGTGCCGTGGCCGCAGGCGGTCGAGTAGCCGTCCTTGTGCCAGAACAGCACGCCGAGGTCGGCCCCGTCGTCGTCGGGCGGCACCAGGAAGCCGCCGTACATCCCGGCGTGGCCGCGCGGCTCACGGGTGAGCAGCTGCCGGACGTCGTCCAGCGGGCCGGGCCGGGGCGCGGTGGCGGTGCCGCCGGCACCGATCGCGATCGCCCGCCGCTCGGCGACGCTGTCGCCGGGGACGACGGGTGTGCCGCCGACGACGATCCGGAACGGCTCGCCGGCCGTGTGGTAGTCGACCGTGTCGACGTGCACCGCCGCGGGCGCCTCCCGGCCGGGGAGGTCCGAGGTCATCAGGCGCCTCCGCCCGGCAGCAGGGTGACGGTGCGGCTCTGGGTGTAGAAGTCCAGCGCGGCCTGCCCCTGCTCGCGGGCACCGTGGCTGGCGCCCTTGGCGCCGCCGAACGGCAGGTGGAAGTCGACACCGCTGGACGGCGCGTTGACCCGGATCATGCCGGCGTTCAGCCGGTCGGCGGTGGCGAGCGCCGCGTCCAGGTCGCGGGTGTGCACCGAGGCGGACAGCGTGTACGGGGTGTTGTTGGCGAGCGCGATCGCCTCGTCCAGGTCGGCCGCCGCGTGCAGCACGGCGATCGGGCCGAAGAACTCCTCCCGGCTCAGCGGGTGCTCGTCCGGGACCCCGGCGACCAGGGTCGGCTCCAGGTACCAGCCGTCCCGGGCGGGCGCGCCGCCGCCGGTCAGCACCTCGGCACCGGCCTCCCGGGCGGAGTCGACGGCCGCGGTGATCTCGTCCCGGGTGGCCTCGTTGATGACCGGCCCGCAGGAGGTGCCGTCGACCTGGCCGAGCGCCTTGACCAGGGCGGCGCGCAGCGGCTCGTAGGCCCCACCGACCGCGACCACCCGGCTGGTGGCGGTGCACTTCTGCCCCGCGTAGCCGGCGATCGCGTTGGCGAGGTGGGCGGCGGCCTGGTCGATGTCGGCGTCGGGCAGGACGATCGCGGTGTTCAGCCCGCCGAGCTCGGCCTGGACCGGGATGCCGCGGTCCGTGGCGGTGCGGACGACCTGGCGGCCGACGCCGGTGGAGCCGGTGAAGGAGACCACGTCGGCCGCGCCGACCAGGGTGCCGCCCTCGGCGCCGCCGCCGGGCAGCACGGTGAAGACATCGGCCGGCAGCCCGGCCTCGGCGACCAGCTCGGCCAGCCGGCGGGCGCAGCCGATCGCCTCCGAGGAGGGCTTGAGCACCACGGTGTTGCCGACGGCCAGCGCCGGGGCGGCCTTCCAGGTGGGGATCGCCAGCGGGAAGTTCCACGGCGTGACCAGGCCGGCGACCCCGTACGGGCGGCGGCGGGTGAGCAGCAGGCCGGGCCCGCCGGCGGTCTCGTGCACCTCGCCGGAGGCCGCGAACGGCGCCTGCGCGTAGTAGCGCCAGATCGCGACGGTGCGGGCGACCTCGCCGCGCGCCTCGGCGACCGGCTTGCCGACCTCGCGGACGACCAGCTCGGCCAGCTCCTCGGCGTGCGCCTCGACGACGGCGGCGATCCGGGTGAGCGCGGCCGAGCGGCCGCCGGCGCCGGCGGCGAGCCAGCCGGGCTGGGCGGCGCGGGCGCGGGCGACGGTGGCCAGGACGGCCTCGGCACCGGGGGCGGGCGCCTCGGCGACGAGGTCCGCGGGGTCGGCGGGGTTGTACGAACGGATCGTCACTGCAGGCAGCCCTTCGGGGGTTCGACGGGTTTTCGGAGCGGGTCGGAGGCCCGGCCCCGCGGTGGGTGGCCGGCCCCGGGACGGGGGGCCGGCCGGCGCGGGGCCGGGGCGGAGCGGGAGGCCGTGGCCCCGGTCAGAGCAGGAAGCCGGCCGGGAACGGGTCGCTGGGGTCGAGGAAGTACTGGGCGGTGCCGGTGATCCAGGCCCGCCCGGTGACGGTCGGCACGACGGCCGGGCGCCCGCCCACCTCGGTCTCCTCCACCAGCCGCCCGGTGAAGGTGGTCCCGATGAAGGAGTCGTTGCGGAAGTCGCGGTCCAGCGGCAGCTCGCCGCGCGCGTGCAGCTGGGCCATCCGGGCCGAGGTGCCGGTGCCGCAGGGCGAGCGGTCGAACCAGCCGGGGTGGATGGCCATCGCGTGCCGGGAGTGCTCGGCGGTCGAGCCGGGGGCCAGCAGCTGCACGTGGTGGCAGCTGTGGATGGACGGGTTCTCCGGGTGCACCGGCCGGTCCGGGCCCGCGTTGATGGCGTCCATGAGGGCGAGGCCGGCGTCCAGGATCTCCTGCTTGCGCTCCCGCTCGAACGGCAGGCCGAACTCCGCGAGCGGCAGGATCGCGTAGAAGTTGCCGCCGTACGCCAGGTCGTAGGTCACCGTGCCGTGGCCCGGGACCTCG
Source organism: Kitasatospora sp. NPDC089913 (assembly GCF_044748625.1). Taxonomy (NCBI): domain Bacteria; kingdom Bacillati; phylum Actinomycetota; class Actinomycetes; order Kitasatosporales; family Streptomycetaceae; genus Kitasatospora; species Kitasatospora sp. NPDC089913. Next base: position 32,923 of record NZ_JBIVGI010000049.1, read on the forward strand.
ATCTTGCGGTCCAGCGCCTCCGAGTAGGACGGCACGTTGCGGATGGTGACCGCCGTGGCGGCACCGTTCTCGACCGCGACATCGGCGATCACCAGGCCCGCCGGGGTGTCCAGCCGGACGGTGGTGACCGGTTCGACGACCGGCACCATGCCGGTCTCGACCAGCACGGTGGCCACGCCGATGGTGCCGTGGCCGCACATCGGCAGCAGGCCGGAGACCTCGATGTAGAGCACGCCGAAGTCGGCGTCCGGCCGGGTCGGCGGCTGCAGGACGGCGCCGCTCATCGCGGCGTGGCCGCGGGGCTCGTACATCAGCAGGGTCCGGAAGTGGTCCAGGTGCTCCTGGAAGTACGTCCGGCGCTCGGCCATGGTGGCACCGGGAATGACACCGAAGCCACCGGTGACGACCCGGGTGGGCATGCCCTCGGTGTGCGAGTCGACGGCGTGGAAGACGTGACGGCTGCGCATCTGCTGACGCTCCGTGGGTGGGGAGATGGCTGGCATTCGTCGAGGCCGGGACGGTCCGGACGGGGGTGGACCGGCGGGGCCGGAAGGTGGCCCGGAGGCCGGCTGCCCCCGCAGCCGGCCGTCCCGGACACTCGGAACCGGAAATCCGGTCCGGGTCAGGCGAGGCCCTCGGCCAGCGCCTTCTCGGTGGCCGCGCGGACGGCCGCCTCGATCTCCGGCGTCAGCGGCAGGCGCGGCGCGCGGGTCGGACCGCCGGGGCGGCCGGCGATGTCCATGGAGAGCTTGATCGCCTGGACGAACTCGGTCTTGGAGTCCCAGCGCAGCAGCGAGTGCAGCGACTTGTACAGCGGCAGCGCGGTGCCCAGGTCGTGGGCGATCGCGGCCTTGTACAGCGCGGCGCTCGCCTCCGGCAGCGCGTTCGGGTAGCCGGCGATCCAGCCGACGGCGCCGGCCAGGGCCAGCTCCAGCAGCACGTCGTCGGCGCCGATCAGCAGGTCCAGGCCCGGGGCCAGCTCCGCGATCTCGTAGGCCCGGCGGACGTCGCCGCTGAACTCCTTGACCGCGACGATCGAGCCCTCGGCGTGCAGCTCGGCGAGCAGCGCCGGAACCAGGTCGACCTTGGTGTCGATCGGGTTGTTGTAGGCGACGATCGGCACGCCGGCCTTGGCGACCTCGGCGTAGTGCCCGCGGACGGCGTCGTGGTCGGCCCGGTAGGCGTTCGGCGGCAGCAGCAGCACGGAGCCGGCGCCGGCCTCGGCGGCCTGCTCGGCCCAGCGGCGGGACTCGGCGCTGCCGTAGGCGGCGACGCCGGGCATCACGCGGGAGCCGTCGCCGGCGGCCTCGACCGCGACCTCGACGACCTTGGCGCGCTCCTCGGCGGTCAGGGTCTGGTACTCGCCGAGCGAGCCGTTGGGGACGACACCGTCGCAACCCGACTCGATCAGCCAGCGGACGTGGTCGGCGTACGCGTCGTAGTCGACGGAGAGGTCCGGGCGCAGCGGGAGCGTGGTGGCGACCATGATGCCGCGCCAGGGCCGGGTGGTGTCGTGCGAGATCTGGGACACGGATGACTCCTTGGTGAGGTGTGACATTTTATTAGAAGGCGCGCGGTGGAGACAAGAGCCACCACCGGGCGTTTTCGGTCGGATTCGGACCGACCGGCCGACGGGGAGCGGCCGGTCGGTCCGAATCCGGCCGGTGCTACCGGTCCTGCCGGTCGTCCTGGTGGCCCCGGTGGTCCCGATGGCCCTGGTGGTCCTCGTGCCCCTCGTCGGCCCGGTGGTCCGGACCGTCCGGATCGCCCCGCTCGGCCGCGAGTTGCCCGAGCGGAACGGGGCAGGAGAACGGCCGGCTGTCCGGCCGGACCTCGGCCCGGTCGGCGCCGCCCGCCAGGCAGGCCACCGCCGGACCGCACATCCGGCCCTGGCACCAGCCCATCCCGGCCCTGGTCAGCAGCTTGACGGTGCGCGCGTCGCCCGCGCCCAGCTCGTCCACCGCCTCCTTGATCCGCCCGGCCGGGACCTCCTCGCAGCGGCAGACATCGGTGTCCTCCCGCAGCCAGTCGATCCAGCCCGGACCGGGCCGGTGCGCGGCGGCCATCAGCTCGGCGAAGGCCCGCAGCCGGGAGCGGCGGCGCAGCAGCGCGGCCCGGACCGGCCGGTCCGCGACCGCGTGCGCCGCCAGCTCGCCCTCGGCGATCGCGAGGTCGGCGCCGCCGACACCGCACGCCTCGCCGGCCGCCCAGAGCCCGGGCACGGTGGTCCGCAGACGGGCGTCGACCTCGAGCGCGGCCGTTCCGTCGGGAGTGGTCCTGGTGGCCGCGCCCAGCTCGGTGGCCAGCTCGATCTGCGGCACCAGACCGTGGCCGACGGCGAGCGCGTCGCAGGCGATCCGCCGCTCGGTACCGGGCACCGGACGCCACTGGGCGTCCAGCCGGGCCACCGTCACGGCGGTGACCCGGTCGGTGCCGTGCGCCTCGACCACCGCGCTGCGCGGCCGCAGCCGGACGCCGTGGCGCAGCAGCGCCGAACCGTGCCCGGCGCCCTCGACCAGCTTGGCCGGGACAGCGGCCAGCACGCCGGGGCGCCGGGCGTACCCGAGGTACGCGGTGGCCTCCACCACGGCCGGCACCTCGGCGCCGGCCGTGACCAGGGAGGAGGCCGCCGCGAGCAGCAGCGGGCCGCTGCCCGCCACCACGATCCGTCGGCCGGGCAGCACCAGACCGGCCTTGAGCATGGCCTGCGCGCCGCCCGCGGTGACCACCCCGGGCAGGGTCCAGCCGGGGAAGGGCAGCTGCCGCTCGTACGCGCCGGTGGCGAGCAGGACGGCGGCGGCGCGGACGGTGGTCCGGTCGTCGGCGTCCGGGCCGGTGGTGGCGTGCAGCCGCCAGTCGCCGTCCCCGGCCCGCTCCAGCGCCCAGACCTGGTGGCCGGTGAGCAGTTCGACCCGGCCGGCCGCGCGATGGGCGGCGAGCCGGTCGGAGAGGCCGGTGTAGACGGACCAGCCGTGGTGCAGCCGGTCGGGGCGGGCGGCGCCGAGGCCGGGCGCGGGGTGGCGGTAGAACTGCCCGCCGGTGCTCCGGCCGGCGTCGACCAGGACGCAGCGCAGGCCGAGGTCGGCGGCGGTCACGGCGGCGGCGAGGCCGCCGGGGCCGGCGCCGATCACCGCGAGATCGTGGCACGGGCCGCCGGGGCGGTGGGGCCCCGGGGACTGCGCGGGCTCAGACTTCGAGGTCGGCACGGCCGTGGCCCTCCTGGGTGGTGACGGTGGTGCCGGGCTCGGCCGGCAGCAGGCAGGTGCGCTGGTTGGGCCGCCCGTCGACGGTGGCCAGGCAGTCGAAGCAGGCGCCGATGCCGCAGAACGCCCCGCGCGGCTTCCCGCCGACCCGGGTGGTGCGCCAGGCCAGCACGCCGTCGGCCCAGAGGGCGGCGGCGATCGTCTGCCCGGGCAGCGCGGGCACGGGCCGACCGTCGAAGTCGATGGTGTGGGCGGGCCCGGGCTCGGCCCGGACCAGCTCCGCGGGGGTGCGGGTACGGCGCATGGGTGGGGGTTCTCCGTTCAGCTCACGAGCCGGTCGTGGGATTGGCGAGGGGGGTACCGGGAGGCGGGCGGCCCCGGGGGGAAGCGGGTCCGGGCACCCGCGGCGCCGCGTACCCGGCCGGCACACCGGGTACCTGCGGCGCCGCCCCGCGGGTGTCCGCGCACTTTGCAAAGTGCACTTTGCAAAGTCCTCGCGCACTTTGCAAAGTGCGCGGGACCCCTCAGGCGGCGGCGTCCGCCGCCGGGAAGCGGTCGGGCCGGAAGGGCGCGAGGTCGCGTTCCGGGTCCTTACCGGTGAGCTGCTGGGCGATCAGCGCCCCGGTGCCCGGGGCCAGCCCGATGCCGGCGCCCTCGTGGCCGCAGGCGTGGTACAGGCCGGGCACCCGGGGGTCGGCGCCGATCGCGGGCAGGTGGTCCGGAAGGTACGGACGGAAGCCCCGGTAGGCGCGCATCACGTTCACCCCGGCCAGCACCGGGAACAGCGCGGCCGCCTGGGCCGCCAGCCGGTGCAGCACCTCGACCGAGAGGGTGCGGTCGAAACCGACCCGCTCGCGGCTGGCGCCGATCAGCACCGGCCCGCCCGGCGTCCCCTCGACCACGGCCGAGGTCTGCAGGGCGGCCGAGCCGCTGGCGACGTCGGCCACGTAGTCGGCGGCGTACACCTTGTGCCGGACGATCCGCGGCAGCGGCTCGGTCACCAGGACGAACCCGCGCCGCGGCAGCACCGGCAGCCCGACGCCGGCCAGCGCGGCCAGCTCCCCGCCCCAGGTGCCGGCGGCGTTGACCACCGCGGCCGCGTCCAGCCGCCGCCGCTCGGTCTCGACCCCGCGGACGGCACCGTCGGCGCCGATCCGCACCGCCCGGACGGCCTCGCCGGTGTACAGCCGGGCACCCGCGCGCCGAGCCGCACGCAGCAGCTGCGCAGCGGCCAGCGCGGGCTGGACCTGGGCGTCCTGGGGGTAGTGGAATCCTCCGGCCAGCCCGGGGGCGAGGTGCGGCTCCAGCTCGCGGAGCCGCTCGCCGGGGACCTCCTCGGCGAGGACGCCGGAGCCGGCCTGCCCGGCCGCGAAGGCGCGCAGCGCCTCCTGCCGTTCGGGCGTACCGGCGACCACCAGGCCGCCCTTGTCCTCGTACTCGACGGCGGCACCGAACTCGGCGGCGAGTTCGCGCCAGAGCCCGCCCGAGTACAGGGCGAGGTCGAGCTCGGGACCGGGCTCCTTGTCGGAGACGAGCAGGTTGCCCTCGCCGGCGCCGGTGGTGCCGCCGGCGACCGGGCCGCGGTCGACGACGTCGACGGCGAGTCCGGCCCGCGCGGCGTAGTACGCGCAGGCGGCGCCGACGACGCCGGCTCCGACCACCACGACATCCGGGAGTCTCTGTGAGTGGGACACGCCAGTAATATGTCACATGCCATCGAACCTGCCAAGACTGTCCGGGCAAGATCGGGCGAGTCGCACCAAAAAGCCCCGGCCCACCGCGGAACGGTGGGCCGGGGCTCGGCGGGATCACCCGCGGCGGATCAGGTGATGTCGTCCATCTGCTCCTGCCGCGCGGCCGGCACATGACCGGAGGCGCTCGGCGTGGCGGAGGCCTCGATCGCCTCGGCCCCGGCGACCGGTGCCACCGAGAGGTCCACGTGCGAGGCCTCCTCGTCGTCCAGCGCGAGGTCCGGGTTGCGCCGGGCCCGACGGCGGTCGTTCAGCATCGCCACACCGACCGCGACGAAGTACAGGCCCCAGATCGGCGCCGCCAGCGCCAGCATGCTCAGCGGGTCGGCACTCGGCGTCGCGAAGGCCGCGAACACGGTGATGCCCATCACCATGCCGCGCCACCAGCCGAGCAGCCGCTTCCCGGTGACGACGCCGACCAGGTTCAGCATGACCAGCAGCAGCGGGAACTCGAAGGCCAGACCGAACACCAGCACCAGGCGGGTGGCGATGTCGAAGTAGTCCGCGGGCGGCAGGATCGGCGTGGTCTCGTCGGGGGTGAACGAGAGCAGCACGTCGACGGTCACCGGCAGCAGCAGGATCGCCAGCGTCACACCGGCCAGGAACAACGGCGCGCCGCACACCATGAAGATGACCGTGTACTTGCGCTCGTGCTTGTGCAGGCCCGGCGCCACGAAGGCCCACAGCTGGTACAGCCAGACCGGGACCGTGGCCACCACACCGGCCGTCAGGGCGACCTTGAGCATCCAGTTGAAACCCGCGGTCAGACCGATGGTGGAGACCTCCGCACAGCGGCCCGTGGGCGCCGCGAGGAACTCCGGTGTACACCGCTGGATCGGCTTGAGCAGCAGGGTCTCGATCTGCTTGTGGAAGATCAGCGCGACGATCGTGAACAGCACGATCGCCAGGACCGACTTGACCACGCGGTTGCGCAGTTCCCGCAGGTGGTCGGCGAGGGCCATCCGCCCCTCGGGATCCTTGGCCGTCTTCGGCGCCTTTGTGAGCTTGCTCAACCCCGGTCCTCAACTCGTGCGTCGGGGCCCGCCGGTCGACGGGCCTCCAGTGGTGGCGTGCGGCGCGCGCTCAGCGCGTCCCGCCCTCCGGGGCGGAGTGACTCGCGGACTGGCCGGCGGACTGCCCGGCGGACGGCTCGCTCACCGGGCGGGCGCCCGCGGACGCGCCCGGGGCGGACTGGATGGTCTTCGCGGCGACACCCTCGGCCGCCGCCGGGGCGGGCGCGGCCGGGGTGTCGGCGGAGCCGTCGGTGCGCATCGCCTTGGCCTCGCTCTTGAGGATCCGGGCCGACTGGCCGAGCGAGCGTGCCAGGTCCGGCAGCCGCTTGGCGCCGAAGAGCACAATGGCAATGACCGCGACCACCAGGATCGCGGTGAACGAGACCCGCATGCTCGACCACCTTCAGTCTCGGCGGCACCGACCGGGCCGCTCGCTGCGGGGATGGTAACCGCTGCGGATGACACCGTGACGACGGCCGCCCGAACAGGACAGCGGCCCCCCGTCCGTCTTCAGGAGCCATCTGAGAGCGTAACGCGCCCCTACCGCCGAGCAGCAGCCCCCCGCGTCCGCCGGACCGGACTCCCCGGGCTCAGGGGCGGGCCGCCGCCGAGGCCGCGAGGTCCTCGGCCGCCTCGGCCAGCGCCCGGGAGGCCGTGTCCACTCCCTCGGCCAGCGCCCGCACGTCCAGCCAGAGCCGGACCGCGAGGACACCGAGCACCAGCAGGCCGGCGGTGACGAGGAGGACTGCGGCGACGGGCATCCAGGACATGGCCCCACCCTATCGGCCCGCCCGCGCCCGGGAACGCGCCGCCCGGACCGCGCCGCCGGGTGCCCCGCCCCACCGCCTCGCCGCCGGGCCGGGGCCGGGGCCGGCGATGTGCGCTGCTGCACGGCCCCCGCCCCGGCTCACTGCTCGGCCGGCACCAGCCGCATGGTCCGCACCCCGGCCTCGGTCAGCGCCGCGACGATCTTCTCCCCGGCCGGCTTGCGCACCGCCGCCCCGCACAGCGGGCAGGAGAAGCTGTAGTGCGTCCGGTCCGCCGTGCGGCCGAAGGTCAGCCGGAACCCCTCGGCCGGCACCTCGACCTTCTCCCGGCACTCGGAGCAGTACACCTTGAATCTGGTACCGGGCTCCACGGCTCAGACCAGCCCGTCACCGTAGTGGGCGAGCGCCTCCAGTGCCGCGGCCCGGGCCTGCTCGACGAGCGCGGGCGGGGAGACGATCCGCCCGTCCCGGCCCAGCCGCAGGGCCAGCGGCCGCAGCTGCGAGGGGTCGGCGCTGCGCAGGGTGATCCGCAGTCCGCCGTCGGGCAGTTCCTCGGCGTGGTCGTGGGTGTAGTACTCGGCGACCCAGCGCCCGCCGGAGGAGACCTCGACGACGACCTCGGGGTCGTCGGCGGAGGGGTTGACCAGTCCGCCGGAGAGGTCGCGCGGCTCGCGCTTGGGCGGGTCGGCGGGGACGTCGAGGACCTTGATCTCGGCGACCCGGTCGAGCCGGAACATCCGGTGGTCCTCGGAGGTCCGGCACCAGGCCTCGAGGTAGGTGTGGCCCTCGGTGAGCAGCCGGATCGGGTCGACCTCGCGCTCGGTCATGCCGCCGCGCCCGTGCGAGTAGTAGCGCAGCCAGAGCCGGCGGCCCTCGCTGAGGGCGCGGTCGATGTCGGCGAAGACGTGGCTCTCGGCCTCGAAGGTGACGCCGACCCGGGCGCTGCCCTCGGCGCTCTCCCCCGCGGCGTTCTCGATTTTGGCGACGGCCCGGGTGAGGGCCTCGCGGTCGCCGGCCCGCAGGCCGGGCAGACCGGCGACGGCGCGGGCGGCGACCAGCAGGGCGGTCGCCTCGTCGGCGGCGAGGCGCAGCGGCTGCGCGACGTCGTCGACGTTGTGCCACCAGATCCGCTCGCCGTCGGTGTCGATGTCGAGCAGGTCGCCGCCGCGGAAGCTGGTGCCGCACATCGGGAGCACGTTGAGGTCGGCGATGAGTTCGCGCTCGCTGATGCCGAAGGCGCGGGCGACCTCGGCCACCTCGGCGCCGGGGCGCTCGCGCAGGTAGGTGACCAGCGAGAGCATCCGCCGGGTCTGGTCGATCGCGTTGCTCATGCCCGCACGTCCTCGGTCTCGGTGCTGTCCACTCCGGCGGTGCCGGCCGCCCCCGCGCCGGCCACCGCGCGCAGCCGGTCGACGACGTCCGCCCGCAGTTCCTCGGGGCCGACGACGAGCACGTCGGGCCCGAACTCGGCGAGGTCGGCGCCGAGCCCGTTGCCGAAGGGGATGTCGAGCTCGTCCCAGGTGTCGTCGATCCGGCGGGTGCCGAGCGCCTTGGTGCGCAGCGGGAAACCGGCGCCGCGGCGGACCCGGACGACGGCGGTGGCGGTGGCGCCCTCGCCGGCGAACTTGGCGACGGTGGCGCGGACGTCGACGTGCTCGGGCACGGTGCCGAGGAAGGCGCCGGACCGGGCGCGGACCTTGCCGGTGATCCGGCCGAGCCGGAACACCCGGGCGTCCTCGCGGTCGCGGTCCCAGCCGGCCAGGTACCAGTGGCCGCGCCAGCATTCCAGGGCCCAGGGCTCGACGCTGCGCTGCTGGGCGGCGGCGGCACCGGCCTTGCGGTAGTCGAAGGTGACCGGGCGGCGGTCGCGGGCGGCGGTGAGCAGCGGTTCGAACGCGGCTTCGCGGGCGGGGATGCGCGGTTCGAGGGCGGGTCGGCCCTCGGTCTCGGTGAACGGGACGCCGGCGGCGCGCAGCTTCTGGAGGGCGCCGCTGGCGGCGCCGGACATCTTGGCCTGCTGCCAGACGCGGGCGGCCAGGGTGAGCGCGGCGGCTTCCTCGGCGTCGAGGGCGATCTCCGGCAGGCGGTTGCGGTCGGCGCGGGCGAGGTAGCCGAGTTCGCCGTCGAGGGCGTTCTCGTCGACGTCGATGACCAGTCCGAGTTCGCGCAGGTCGTCCTTGTCCCGCTCGAACATCCGGTTGAAGGCTTCCTCGCTGCTGTGCTGCCAGGCTTCGCGGTAGGCCTCGATGGATTCCCGCAGCTCCTTCTTGGAGAGCGGACGTCTGGTGTTCATCAGGCACAGGGCGAGATTCATCAGCCGCTCTGCCTTGGCGATCGCCATCGCTGACCCTTCCGGTGTGCCGCGCCGCGCGCGGGGTGTGCCCGCCGGGCGTCGTGGACCCGGCGGGACCGACCGTACCGGTAGCGGTACGCGGTGCAAAAGCCGAGTCCGGGAACGCGTGGGGCCGCACCCCGCGGACGGGGTGCGGCCCTGGTGGTCCGCGCTTCTGCGGGGTGTGCTCAGACGCCGATCAGGTCGACCACGAAGATCAGGGTCGAGCCGGCCGGGATGAGCGGGCTCGGCGACTGGTTGCCGTAGGCCAGGTGCGGCGGGATGACCAGCTCGCGGCGGCCGCCGACCTTCATGCCGGCGACGCCCTGGTCCCAGCCCTTGATGACGCGGCCGCCACCGAGCGGGAACTTGAAGGTCGAGCCGCGGTTCCAGCTGGCGTCGAACTCCTCGCCGGTCGCGAAGGTCACGCCGACGTAGTGGACCTCGACGGTCTGGCCCGGCTTGGCCTCCTCGCCGGTGCCGACGGTGATGTCGCGGATCTGGAGCTCGGTCGGCGCGTCGCCGACCGGGAAGTCGATCTCAGGCTTGCTCACTGTGCCTCTTCTCACGGTTGGTTCGGTCCATGACCAAGCGGCGGGGGGGCCCCCCCCCCCCCGGGGCGGGGCCCCCCCCCCCGGGCCGCCCCCGGCCCGGGGGCGGCCCCCCGGCCCGGCCCGCCGCGGGGCCCCCGACCAAAGCGACCACAGCGAA